>CAYHHO010000006.1:0-50602 GCA_964356445.1 uncultured Singulisphaera sp.
ACGGCGGTCGGCTCACGCTCTTGGACGAGGCGGGATCGCGCCTCAAGGAAGCGACTCGCGGGTAGATCAATGTTCGGACTCGACCACAACACGCAGGTCGTCGCAGGAGCATCGGCGCTCTTGGGTACCGCATCGGGACTCGCGGGGGCGCTGTTGCTCCTTCGCAAGCGTGCGCTTGTCGGCGACGCCCTCGGTCACGCGACTCTTCCCGGCATCGCAGTTGGATATCTCGTATCGCTGGCGTTCGGTGGATCCGGCAAGGAGCCGTGGGTGCTGATGCTGGGGGCAGCGGCTGGCGCGCTTCTGGGAATCGCTGCAATCTCCGTGATTCGCCGCGTTGCGCGTGTCAGCGAGGACACGGCGATGGCCATCGTGCTGGGGACATTTTTTGGTTTCGGCGCGATGCTCCTCACAGTGATTCAGGGTTCGCCGGATGGACATCAGGCGGGGCTCTCACATTTCGTCACAGGTCATGCCGCATCGATGGTCACTGCGGATCTTCACTTGGCAATCGCAATCGCGGTGGTGTGCATCGTGCTCGTCGTGCTGTTCGCGAAAGAACTTCGTCTCCTCTGTTTCGACGAGCCATTTGCAAGATCGATTGGGCGATCCACAAAGAGTCTTGATGCACTCGTTCTTCTTGTGGTGACCGGCGTCGTCGTGGCTGGACTTCAAGCGGTGGGACTCATTCTGGTGCTTGCACTCTTGGTCATCCCCGCTGCGGCCGCGCGGTTCATCAGCGATCGGTTCGTGCCGATGCTCATCGCAGCGGCGGTGATCGGGGGAGTGAGTGGATCGTCCGGTGCGATCATCAGCAGCGTTGCTACCGACTTGCCGACTGGACCTTGCATCGTCGTCTGTGCGGCGGCTCTCTTCGCTGCATCGTTCATGTTTGCTCCTCGAAACGGGCTGATCGCGCGGGCAGTAGGAGGGAGGCTGTGAGCGAATGGACGTGGGCCATCGACGGTTGGATCATCGCAGTCAGCGCGATCGCTGCAATTGCCTGCGCAATCCCGGGGTCTTTTCTGGTCGTGCGCAGGACCTCGATGCTCGCAGACGCAATCTCGCACGCGGTCTTGCCTGGAATTGCACTTGGATTCTTGCTCTCTGGAACGCGCGATCCGCTGTGGATGTTTCTCGGAGCTGCGGCAGCAGGCGTGCTCGTCGCAGTTCTCTCGCGAGCACTTTGCAGGATCGGGCGAATGGACTCGGGAGCCGCACTCGGGATCGTCTTCACAACGATGTTTGCGATCGGTCTCATCTTGATTGTGCAAGTCGCAGACAAAGTCGACCTTGATCCCTCTTGCGTCTTGTATGGATCGGTCGAACTCGCGCCACTCGACTCGGTGTCGATCGTCGGTTGGTCGGTTCCGCGCGCTGCACTTGTTCTTAGTGCAGTCTGCCTCGCCAACATCATTGCGGCAACGCTGCTCTGGAAGGCGATGTTGGTGACTGCATTCGATCCAGCGCTCGCACTGACGCTTGGTCAGCGACCGCGCATGATCGAAACGATCGTGCTCGGCATGGCGGCGGCAACGTGTGTCGCTGCGTTCGAGTCGGTCGGAAGCATCTTGGTTGTTGCGATGATGATTGTGCCTGCAGCTGCGGCGCGACTCTGGAGTGAACGGCTCGCGGGTGTGATGATCGGTGCAGCTGTCATCGGCGTCGTTGCATCATTCTTGGGTCACTGGGTCGCAGCAAGCGGCGCGCCACTCGTTCTCGCGGGTGGGCGCGATGCCTCGACGGCAGGATCGGTCGCAGCGACTCTCGGTGTGCTTTATGCAGCAAGTCTGCTCTTCGCGCCAAGCAGGGGAATCCTGCGACGGCTTGAAGAGCGATGGCGCCTGGCACTTCGCATCGCGCGCGAAGACGCGATCGGACTTCTCTGGCGCCTCGCGGAAGATGGACGCGACGTGGGACGCAACGAGTTGCAAGAACTTCTTGTGAGCGGCGCGGAGGTGCGTCCGTGGATTGCGCGAGTTGCGATCAACGCTCTTGGCAGGGATCGAATTGTTGAGCTCGGCAGCACAACTGTCCGACTGACCGAAGAGGGCCGGCGAGCAGGCGCCGCGCTTGTGCGCTCCCATCGGCTTTGGGAACTTTATCTCCTTCGAAAGATGGCGCTCGCTCCTGACCACGTGCATCCGACAGCGATGAAACTTGAACACTTCACCGATGCTGCGATGCGCGAACAACTCGCCCGAGAGAGCCAGTCCGATCTCGCGAGCGATATGCCCGCCACAGACAGAGCGGAGCAAACTCTCTCCGATCCTCATGGGCGTGTGGTGCCGGAAAGACCCAGCGATTCTTAGAGGAAGTTTCTGGAGATCACGAACATCGCGTCGCCACGCGCGTAGCCGACTACGTCAACAATGCATCGTGACCCACTGCGCTTCCGATGCCACGAGGTGGACACGCCGGAGTCCATCACTTTGTGCTTCCATCTGTCGTTTGGTCGGCGTACATTGAATTCATGAACGCGCGAATCGCGAGTGCCCTTGGTCGAATGCTTCGCAACTCGCTTTGCTGCTTGCTCGCGATCTTGGTCGCCGCGATCACGCCTGTTGCCTCGGCGACCAGCGTGCGGCCGATGCCGATGGCGGAGATCTGCAGTCTTTCTGGTCATGTCTGCTGGGCCACGGTCGAGTCCATCACGCCACGTTGGGCTGATGGGCATCATGAGATTGAGTCGGTCGTGCGACTCTCTGGAATCCAATACCTCAAGGGCGATGGACCAAGTACTGCCGAATGGATAATTCCCGGCGGCACGCTTGATGGATTCACGATGGCAGTCGAAGGCGCGCCATCATTCGCCGTCGGCGAAAGATGGATGTTGTTCTTGCTTCCCCAGTGGCGCGTGCATCCATGCGCGGGAATCTGGCAGGGGGCCTTCCAAGAGATCGCTACCCCGCAGGGTCGCATCATCGTGGGCAGCGCGGGGATGGTCACTGGTCTTGGCGCCGATGGACACACGAAGTATGGCGCCTCGACAGATCGCGGCGTGACTGCTGCCGAATGGAATGCGATCATCGCTCCACTCTGTGTGGCGGCGTCACCGAACGCAGCAGCCACCTCGGTGAAAGCGAGAGCAGATGTGACGACTCTCGGCCCCCTTGGTGATCGCGTGTGGGTCAGTCACATCGCCACGCCAATGCGCGGCACCGACGGCACACCACTGAACGCGCCAGCGCGCCGTGCGCAACCGGGCCTGCAGCGACCCGATGCAAAGCTGACCGAAGCAACGCCTCGTCCACGAACCAAAGCAGTCGAGCCCGCCCGATGAGCGAATCGCACGCAGCAACAGCATCAGAAACCGCGCGCGACCTCGGGGAAGCACGCGCTCGCGCGGTTCCAGGAGTTTGGTGGGCGCGGACGGCGCTGGGAACTCTTCTCTTGCTCTCCGCTGCCACGGGTGGTTGGAACGCTTGGACTTTCGGACCCGACCTTGTGGTGTGGCCCAATGCTCGCTGTGTGCGCTACCTCATGCCAAGTTCATTCCCCGCGGGGGCCGCCCACACGCAGCAGTTGCTCTGGTCGATGGGAGATTGGTCCAGCATCGACAAGTGCGCTTTCGATTTCTTCTACCAGATCCTGCCGCAGGATTACGCGACAGATCACTACGACGGATACAGCGACACGATCGCTGTGGATCCAGCGGACTTAGACCCCGGCGTTCTCGCCGTCACGTACTCGGTCAATGATGAGGCGCAGTGGTTCGATATGGACATGGAGTACAGCGACTTTCCCGTGGGTGTCGGCTGGAACTTCATCCTCGATCCAACGTGTGAGGAAGAAGCTCTTCCGGGAGCCTCCGGTTTCTGTTTCATGCTTGCGTGCTTGCATGAGTGCGGCCATTCAATTGGGCTTGCACATGAGCCAACCGGAACCGAGCCGCCCGGCGCGCCGTGGATCGTCTGCACGATGAACCCTGCCTATGCGCACGGCGGTTCCAACGGAAGTGCACGCGTCTTTGAAACCCACGCGGACGACCGCCTTGGCGCGCGCACGCTTTATCCCGGGACTGGCGCGGGGATGATCGACATCGCCACGCTCAACTTCACTTGGTCGGAGACATATGTCGGCGTCCCTTTCACAGTGTTCTGTTCTCCGAGCATGGTGAATCCTGGCGCTGATCTCACCATTCGAAGCGGAATCGAGAACCGAGGATCAGTCGATGTGCCTGATGTCGTGCAACAGTTTTGGATGTCTGAAGATGATTTCCTTGATTCGTCCGACATTCCGCTGGGCGAGTTGCCGTGGGCACTTGGGGCGGGTGCTTATCTCGACTTCGATCTTGGCACGACGCTTCCTCCTGACATCGCCGCTGGGGCGTGGAAGGCGATCACGATCCTCGATCCAGCGAATGTGATCACAGAAGCGTATGAGGACAACAACGACGCGGTGTATTGCGTCAGTTTCACGGTGGCGCAAATGGTGCCCGAGATCGTCGCGCCACTTGGGCAACATTTCACAACCCAAGGGGTGCCGTGGCAGAGTCCGACGCCTGCGGTCACCAAACCGCTCAATGCTGCGCCACTCGTCTGGTCGCTCGTCGGGAATCCCCCGCAGGGCGTGACGATCAATGATGCGACCGGGCGAATCTCGTGGCAAAATCCAATCGCGTCGCAATTTCAGTACATGTTGTTTGTGCGCGCTTCGAATGGTGCTGGAAGTGACACCGAGATCCTCTACTTGGGGGTGGGCGAGGAAGTCTGCGTGGCCGACCTGAATGGGGACAACACCGTGAATGGCCAAGATCTCTCGCTGGTGCTCGGATTCTGGGGCTCAGCAAGTTCGTTTGGCGATGTGAATGGCGATGGATCGGTCGATGGCCTTGACCTAGCCTTTGTGTTTGCCGAGTGGGGACCCTGTCCGTAACAACCGAGGGAAGGCCACGATTCGAGTCGGGCGGTGCGAAGCGATGATCGACTCGCGCTACATTCTCCGCATGCGCTTTCGATCTTTGTCGCTTGGGTTTCTTGCGTTCATGCTCCTCGCCAGTTCCGGATGCGCCCAGTGGGGCGGCCGCGTTCTTGAAGACAATCACACGGCGTTCAATACCGCCGTCGCGGATTCGATGGACAGCCAGATGCTGCTCAATATCGTGCGCCTCTCGCAGGATGCTCCGACGCAGTGGATGACGGTGAGTGCAATCAATGTGAACACCACAGTAAAGGGCGGAATCAGTGGAAAGTCTGTGATCCCGAGTACCGGTTTCGTTTCGGGAGAGGCGGGCGGTTTCGGTGAGTTCATCTACACGCCCAATATCACGTTTATCCCTCGGCAAGGGGAGCAGCTCGCGCGCGAACTCATGTCGCCCATTCCGGTCGCCAGCATCGAGAGCATGGTCTCGGCGAGTTGGACCATCAGTACGGTCATCTTCCTGACGTGCGAACAGGTGCAAGATGTGACGTCCTTTGATGTGACGCGCGGATTCGGCGTCACGATGCAGGACGCGCGATTTGGCAGGCTGATGGAACTCCTCGACGAGTTGCAGGTCAAGAAACTCGTATCTCTCAGTCTCGCGTCGATTCCCGTGACGTGGAACACGACCCCGATTCCTGCAGGCGAAGTCACGCTTGCGGCCGTGATAAGTGCCAAGGACAAACGCGCGACGCTTCGGCCGAATGCCGACGGCACCTTCGACTATGTTTCGATCGAAAAGGCGCCCGTGTTCACCATGTATCCCGGAGTTGAAACGGATCCCTTAGGCAAAGAGTTTCTCGCCATGCTTGGGTTGCCGCTGGGGGCGGGGAATGTGCGCATGATTAGCGTCGACAGCGAAGTGTTGGGGAGTCACGTCAATGTTCGGACGCGGTCGCTCTCGGCGCTGCTGCGGCTGTTGAGTTTCGGCGTCGACCGAACCGCGAACGACACGGGAGCACCTGCCAGTATCGACACTCCGAAGGAATTCTGGAGCCATTTGGCATCGAAGACAAACATGGGAACGGATCTGCGCGATCAAGTCAAAGCCGTCTTTCGTGTGCGCCGTGGAGCATCTGCGCCATCGACTGCCTGCGTGAGCGTGTTCTACCGAGGCGAGTGGTATTGGATCGACCCAACCGACTCCATATCGAAGCGAGTCTTCGCGCTCATGCGTGATCTCTTCGATTTGCAGGTGACCAACGGCGCATCGCAGACTCCAGTGCTTACGATTCCAGTGGGGTAGGGGGGGGAATCGTCGGTCCCGCCACACTTGAGATTCTGGTGAGTCGACCCTGATAGGCTTCCCACTCATGATGCGACGCACTCCCGTGGGCTTGCTGACGCTGGTTCTCGTTGCCGTCATGTCGATCGCTGGCGGAGGTTGTTCAGAGGAGCCCGATTCGAACTCGGCTACAACGAAGCCGCAGGCTTCAAGTGCAACTGCGGCTACGCCACCGGCACCAGCGCCCGCGCCACCGGCGCCAGCGCCCACCGCTCAGGCAGAAGGACCCGACGTGTTGTTCCCGCGGCTCGCTGAGCAAATCAAGGCAGTCACTCGAGCCTTGAAGGAGACGAGGGGGAAGAGCCAGGTCTCCACTGATGCGGTGTTGGCGGAGCTCAAACTCGAGATACCAATGTGGCGCACACTTCGGGACATCAAGCAGATGATCGCCGCGCACCCAGACTGGGTCGAGACATCCAAGCAGTGGTACGAAAAAACGTGTGCGAAACCGCACGCGGAATTCCTCGCGGCAGCAAAGGGGGGACCCAAGGACAAGGCCTTGCAGGATGCGTTCATGCGAATGGCGAGTGATCGACGGTACGCCGAGCTGGAGGAGGCCATGCGCCAGCTCGATGTCCCAACCATTCTTCGATGGGTCGGATCAGGCGCTGGCGGAGTCATGCCGCAGCGTGTGAGCAAGAAGTAGGAGGCTGGGTGCGTGCGAGCGCGCGCGGCGGTGTTCGCGCGATAGCTGGGGGTGCGTCGCGCGCGCGTTCCGTTTGATGAACTGTATCATTTTGGATACACTTGCGTTATGCTGTCCGTCAAGCAGACTCTTGAGTTTCGAAACTGGCTTGACAGGCTGCGCGACAATCCTATTTCGTGCGCCGAGGCACGGTCATCGTGATTCTGCTCGCAGGCGGATCGAAATCAACCCAGCGGCGCGACATTGCGCGTGCACGAAAAATACAAGCAGAACTGGAGACTTACTTATGAGAAAGACTTCGAAGGGATCGACTCGCACACGCAAACTGTCGGCTGGCCGACGACGAGCACTTCTCGACTTCGACGCCGGTCGGTACCTCACCAGTGATGCCGCGGTCGCCGAGTATCTCACTGCGATTCTCGAGTTTGACGATCCAGACCTTCTTGTGAAAGCACTCGGCGATGTCGCCAGAGCCCGCGGAATGTCGAAGGTCGCAAAAGCTTCGCGACTGGGTCGTGAGGGTCTCTACAAGTCGTTGATGCCCGGACGTCGCCCTCGATTCGATACCGTCATGAAGATCGCGCTCGCGCTTGGCGTTCGAATGTCAGCGCGGGTCGCGTAGCGAGGGACGGGTCGAACTGAGCATCGGATTGGATCCAGCCGAGCTCGGGTGTCACGCGTGCGCCGCGCTCTCACCCAGTCCACGCCGAGAGCAGCGCTGCAAAGTCGAGCCCATCGGTCGTGCCATCGCCGTTGATGTCGGCGTCGACAGTTCCCCAAGCGGAAAGCAGCGTCGCAAGGTCGAGCCCGTTGATGCTGCCGTCGCCGTTCAAGTCCGCCGGATGCGTGTCCACAGCCCACGGTCCAGTGAGACGAGTGTTGGCGAGATTGGTGGTGATGGTGAGCGTCACGGCTGAGACCCCTGAAGGCAAAGACGCCGGCGGAATCTGGACAACCTGCGGGCTGATCTGACACTGATCCACAGTCAAGGTCGAGCCCGACGGGGTCAGGCGACCACCAAAGTCTGCAGGGTTCACCGTGTCTGAGGTTCCCGATCCGCTTGCGAATCCGCTGAATACGTAGTCCGAGTGGACCGCGTACTGCCCATTGGAATAGAACACGCCGCCCGTCGCAGACACCGGAGAGGTCGCTGGTGCGAGAAGCATGATCCGCAGATTCGACAGCGTGAGGTCGAGATGCTGGCACCCGAGAAACGGAATGCAATAGAAGTCGAACCTGTAGGTGGCGCTACCGAGCGCGAGGTCGAGCTGCGTGAGGTCGGACATCGCCCACGGCGGAGTGTTGGGCGAGAGCACCATTCGCGCCGGCCCCGTGACCGTCACGGTCTGCGTGTCGGTATCTGAACTCGTGCCGAGCGATGACGTGATATCCATCCGGATCGTGACTGCTGCGGTGGATGTGGGAGTCGTAGCGAGCACCGCGGTACTCGTTGCAGAGGCCGCAACCGCTGTCCATGTTGTCGCCAAGAATCCGAACACGAATGGAGTGATCGAATGTCGCGATGGCTGGGCGAGTCTTTGCAGTCTGGTCATGGTGCCTCCTGTGCTTCGTATTGTGACCCAGATTGGGCACGTTGCACACTCGGATTCTCATATTTTCGCCTGTCTTATCACTATTTCCACCGCACTGACCCGCCTCCTAGACTCGGAAGTCATATGCAACTGCTCGCCGTCGTTGCCGTAGTCGCGTCGTTGCTGCACGGCACAACTGACTCGCTTGACGGAGTGCGTGCGAAGCACATCGCTGCCGCGCGCGCGCGGACACTCGCAGCCTGCGCAGAGCGAGGCATCGAGATGCCGCGTGAATTCCTCGCGTGGATCGACAGCGATCCATCTTTGAAGGCGTCGGTCTATGGGACGCGTGCCGATCCATTGCCAGTGCTGCTCGGACTGCGCTCGCTTGAGCTGGACCTCGGTCAACAGGTCGTGCGCGAGGAGTACACGCAGCTTGCGCTCGCGCTTGTCATCAGCGGCGCTTGCCTGCCGCCGAAACAGACGGCGTCCGGCTGGAATGATGGTGACTCTGGGCCACTGTCAGGTGCACTTCCCAATATCTCTGCGCGCGCTCCGCTCCAACTCACGATCGCAGGAGATCCGCGCGTGTTGGTGGACACGCATGACACGCATGACACGCATGACAAGCCTGACAAGCCTGACAAGCCTGACAAGTCTGACATGCCTGACATGCCTGACAAGTCTCGCGGGCTGGATCGCAACGATCACATCATCAACTTCCTCGAGGACCACTCGCCTGTCGCGCGGCAGGGCGACTCTGAGCAGCATCCCGTGACGGGTGCGGATGTGATCGCATCGGCTGCGCTCCAGCGTGAGTTCAATGAATACATGCGAGCGCATGGCGTCGATGTGACCCTCGACTGCGGAGACTCGGTTGTCAGTTGGAAATCAACCGAAGCTGTCCACGACAAAGATCAACGCGCGCGAATCGCGGCGACCTTCACGCTCTTTCAAGATGCCTACCGCGCCAAGGGGCGCATGCCAGCTGACCGCGATCGTCCTCCGACAGCGGCGGAGTCGATGGCTTGGTTCGTCCGCAATGATCGACATCGCTTTTCCGCGACAGAGCAAGCAGAGCGCGGCTGGCCGAAATTTCCGCTCACAGCTCCATGGCCCGTCCTCATGATGCTCGCCGCTGACGATCAGCCGCTTCGCGAGCGAGAAGAGATTTGGGAGAAGTTCGTCCGGACTGGCGAAGCCCGCACCTACGGCGAGTACATCGGCGACATCGCTCAGCAAGGCGACATGCAAGGTGCCAGAAGGGTGACTCCTTTTCCTTTCAACTACGGCTCGATTCAGATGATGTGGAAGGACGGCGGAGTTTGCGGGACGATGGCAAACATTGGAGCGCGCACGCATCGCATTCTCGGGGTTCCCGCTTCGACTGCGGGGCAGCCGGGGCACTGCGCGTTGGTGCTCATGAACTTCGACCCTGCAAAGAAAAGCTATTCGTGCACGGGCGAGCAATACGCAACGGGCGGCGACGAGGTCACGCATGTTCATGCGCAGTGGGTCTTTGAATCTCAACCTGTGCGGCGGCCGATGGTCTATCACCAAGCGATCGCGTGGGCGGTGAATGAGGATCCCGATGCGTTGCTGGATTCAATCGTTCTTCGCAGCGCTTGGGATGCCATGACTCCTGACGAGCGAACGCAGTCGGGTCGCCGCATGTTGATGCAGGGGATCGCGGAGTGTCCCTTCGCGTTCGCGCTCATTGACGCGCTCATCGAATTCAACACAACGACAAAGGATCAGTTCGATCTGCTCACGCATTTCAACTCCAGCCTTGATAAGGTCGCGGGCAAGGACTCGTATCCACTCCTTCGCACAACTGTTCGAGACAATGTGCACGCGAGGATCGGATCTCTGCCGCTCCCATCGACACCGAGTGAACTGGATGCGCTCCTCGGTCGGCTGCAGAAGGATGGCTGCACGAACGCAACTTTGCTTGCAAAGTGCTGGCAGGCAGATGGCGGTGATGAGGGTTTCACCGAACGCTGCCGAACCGCGGTTGCCGAGTACCTCGCACTCCCCGACCGAACCAAGAATGCGCGTGAGTCGAAGCGATTTGCGACCTTGGTCGAGGGCTGGAGCAAGTCATTCAAGGGTCGCCCCAATGCACGGAAGGCTTGGGCTCAAGCGATGCTGAAAGCCTTTGAAGGCAAGGAAGAGTTTTCAATCAACGGGAAGCAGACCACCGATCCCTCGGTCACCAAACTAAAAAAACTGGCGCCAGCCGCTCAGTAGCGCACCGCGCTGCGCCCCACATGAGTTACGGACAGGCGCCCCACTGCGCAAGCAACAGGGCAAGATCTGCAGCGTCGGCGGATCCGTTGCCATCGAAATCTGCTGAACCAGCGGTTCCCCACTGCGCGAGCATTGCAGCGAGGTCTTGCGCATCGACGATCCCGTCGCCGCCCACTGGAGCAATGTCTGCGGCGCACTGCGTCGGAGTGCTCGCGGCGTCGGCAGGGTCGCTGCCCGCGTCGATTTCGTCGCGGTCGAAGAATCCATCGAGATCCCGATCGATGCCGATTCGAGTCGCGCTTGCGGTCGGCACCAGCGTGTAGGCGAGTTCACTGCCCGCACCCGATGATGCGAGGAGCGCGCTTGGCGAGAAGGTTTCACTCGCACGATCTGATTGGAACGAACCAGCCACGAACGCGAATCCCCGCTGCACACCTTTTACGCGGCCCTTCACGACCAGCCCGACCTGACCCGCCTGAGCGAGCTGGACGAACTGCGAAATGCGCGCGGCATCGTCTCCAGCACCACCACCGTTGGCGGCATTCGTTTGCGCTCCCACGCCTGCGTGCGTGTCGGTCGAGAAACTCAGCAAGTAGGCCTCGACATTGCGGCGGCGAGTCGCTGCGGTTGTTCCAGTTCCCCAAGAAAACCCGACGTTAAAGAGATCGGTCATCGTCGCGAACTCGGCATCGTGGTTGAAGCCGAACCCCTTGGTCGCCGTTGTGATATTCAAGTTTGCGCCGGACTTCTCGTGAACATTGCGCAACTGCGCCATCTTTCGGTTCTGTTCGACTGGACCGAGCGGGATGCCGATTTCAAGACTGGTGCCCGAAGATCCGGGATGGCAGTCGACGCAGCGCGTATTCGCGCCGGGCCCGCCAGGCAGAACGGCGAGCGTGTCGAAGGTCGTCTTGCCGTTGGTGGCGTTGCCAACGCCTGTGCTCGTGGAGACTGCCGTCGAGAGCGCACCGTCGACCAAACGATTTGGGTTCGGGGGGAAAGTGATCGTGGCCACATAGGCCTTGAGAGTCGCCATCTGAGAGGAAGTCAGTTGAGCGTCAGCACCTTGCAGCTGCGTGTACGCCGCGTTGAAGTCTTCGAGACTAGGTTTCTCGCCGCGCCAGTGGAATGGTTCGTTGCCGATGATGCCCTGCATCGTTTGCGTGACGACCGGTCCGCGCAGCGGATGCCAGTTGACGCATGAGATGCCATCAACGCATGTGCCGACGAAGGGGATCATCGCGCCGGCGGGATCGCCCAAGTCCCACGCCAGATGATCAGTGCGCGCATCGACATGGCAAGACGCGCACGATGCCTGCCCGAGCCCGCTTGTGAGATGTGTGTCGAAGAGAAACCGCCGTCCATCTCGAATGGTCAACGGCGTCGCATCATGGAACACCGTACGTGCGAGTTCTGCGCCAGTCGCAAGATCAGTCGTGGAGACCGACGCGCCAAAGCGATTGAGCGTGAACAACTTCGTGCCGTCGTTCGACAACGCAAGCCCGGTCGGACCTTCGCCGGCCAAGTAGGTCGCAAGTCGTGCGCCAGAAGCATCGGTCGCAATCACAACATCCGACCCTAGGCCGCAGGCGTAGGCGCGCGTTCCCGCTGTGTTCCAAGCAATGGCGCGAGGATCGCCGATCGATTCCAATCGCTGCATCAAGGGGATGCTCGCGGTGGCGTAGGTCAGGTGCGGGTTGATGTCAGCCGATTGAACCGAAGTCGGCGCGGACGCCGCGAACGAACCGATCATCGATCGAATGAACTTGCCGTTGAGGTTGGGCTCGAAACGAATCTCGTTCTTCGCCTCGCTGCCGACAACCGCGACCCGTCCGTCAGGGCGCACCGCGATTCCCGCCACGGTGGTCATCATGCCGTCGGCGTATGAAACCGCAAGCGTGTTGGCATCGATGATGGCGACATCGTGGTCGACGACATCCCAGGTGATGAGCGAAGTCCAGTTGCGACCGTTGCCGTCAAGCCACTGACCAGCGGAGTTCTTGCGAGCCATGTGCGCGACGCGCGGCGCAGGCGGTTGTCCCGTCGCGCGCGGCGGGCTGAACTGATTGCCCGAGTTTGGCGGCGGGTTCTGGCCGCCGTAGGGGCCCGTTTGTGCGGTCACCTGAGCGCGCGGGATGATGACGGAGTGGTTTCCTGATTCATAGATCGCGGCGTACACCTTTGATCCATCTGGGCTGGTCGCGAGCGCACGCGGATCTTCCGCAGCGATCGTCACCGCGGTGCCAGGAGCGGTCGGATTTGCTGGATCTAGCACGAGCACTTGGTTGCGCTGCGAGAGCGTGACGAACGCGCGCTGCGGCGATCCAGCAAAGACGATGTCGCAGGGTTCATCGCCAACGGTCACCGTGCGAACGACGCGCATCGAGGCGAGATCAACGATGCTGATCGAGTCGCTGATGAGGTTCGCAACCCACACTTCTGTCTCTGTGCGCGCGCGTACCGACACGGGGTCAAGGCCGACCGGTATCGATCCAATCAATTGAGGGATGCCACCAGCGCCAGTCGTGTCGAAGACTTCAAGTGTGCTGTCTGCCGTGTTGACCGCGAGCAGCCGAGATCCCGATGGGGTCGTCGAGAGCGGGTGCACATGCGGAGACTCCCAGTTCACGAACGACTGCCCTGCGGCGATTGGAGCGAGCACCATGAAAGCGATGACGAATCCCAACACTCGCATCGCGAAAAGGTTGAAGTCGCTGGCGCTACGGACGTGCGGCGCGCGTGGTGGGGGACTGCAGATGATCATGCCGCTAAGGTTGCCCGTTGTTCGAGTCTTCGGGACGTGCGAGACAAACAATAATGAACAGAGTTGTGCCGCCACAGAGAGACATCGAGTCCTGGCTAGGCTACGAATGACTTTGCGCTTACAGACACGCTCCCCAACTCGCCATGAGGACGCCCAGGTCTTGTCCATCGACGCTGCCGTCGCTCGGTTCGGACACAGTGCCTTGAATCATCGCCGCGTGCGTGTAGATGCGCGATGATCCCGTGACCAGCGTTGCTCCAGCAGGCACCACGAGCGACTCGACATAGAGGACTTCTGTCCCCGGTCCACCCTCGGTCGAGTTGACGTGATTGTCGACGAGCGCCGTCGTTGATCCCGCGCGCAGCCGCAGGGCGCCGATGGGGAAATTCCCAGCGACGAAACCTGAGTCGACGGCACCGACATCCGCGCTAAAGTCCCGTGAGATCTACGCCGACTTGGCCGACGATGTCGCGGATGGATTCGGCAAGGGATCAGAGAACTTGATGGGCTTGCTGAGCAACTACGGCAATGTGCTCCACGAACTGAATCACAACGAAGAGGCTGTCGATGTGCTCCGCAGATCGCTCGATGGATTCCGCAAACTTTTCGGCAATGATCATCCGCGCACGCAACTTGCGGCGGGGAATCTGATTTCAACTCTCTCGGCGCTCGGTCGCCGACAAGAGGCTGATCAGGTTGCGGCGGAAGTCGAAGTAGCGAAGCCCGCGAGATAGCGATACGCGCTCCATCGCGCTGATGTGCCCCAGCCTCACATCCGTAATCCATGCGAGAGCCCGACGCAGGCAAACGCGCCAAGTCGCGAGCTCACAATCACTGCCGCGACCATCCAACGGCGGCTCCCACGCGCGAAGAGGCCGCTTCCACCGCTGAAAGCGGTTCAGTAATTCACAACTCATGATTTCCCCTCAGATGTGGTGGAATTTCCCGAAATCTGGAGTAAGTTGTGGGTGGATCTGAGTTTTATCCACCACGAACTGGAGTGATGACCGGTGACAATTCGCGATGACGCAACAGATAGGTGTGCCTCTGTCGCTTGGATGCGCGCGGTGGCCGTCGGTGCAACAGCACTCGGGATTCTCGCGTCCCTGTCGAGTGCGCAATCCACAGATTGCAACGGCGACGGCATTCCCGACTCGATTCAGTTCGGCGACCAGTACGCATTCTGGTTGCCAGGATCGACGGATGGATCGGGCATCCTGCATGATCCAGCGGCATGGTGCCCAGCGCCAGCGACGAGTCAAGATCGCCTGATCTTTCAGCAGGCGCCCACTGTCGGCGTCGGATTACTGACGTTCGCGAACGATTGGGGAGCAGACTCGATCTGGTTCTTGGGCGGCAACTACGCGCTCGTCGGGCCGGTCGGCGCACACTTCGACCTCTACGGCAACCAAGATCCTGCCGAGGCGTTTCGCGTGACAGGCAACCTCACGTGGGATTGCGTGGGTTACATCGGTGGTCCGACGTTCATCGGCAACGGCACAGCAATCGGTCATTTGGACGTCTCCGCAAAACTCATGTTCTGCTACTCCGATGTGAACATCGGTACGCGTGGCATTGGGACCGTCGACGTGAGTGGCGGCTCGATGAAGGGTCAGGTCATTCGCGTCGGCGCGGTTGACCTGACGACAACGACTCGTGGTGTGCTGACAGTTGGTCCACTGGCGAACATTCACGCCTTCGATCGAATCGAGATTGCGGACATCGCCACAATCAACGGCGATGCGAGCACATCGCTTGTCATGGGTGCGACAGTCTCGCCGCAGTACGCACCAATGCTGCAAGGTTCTGGGAGGATTGGCACCTTGAATGCGTCGCGGCTGGCCGTCGCGCCCTCTCTTGCGATCGGCGCCGACGGCGCGCTGGATGCTGTCCTCGATGTCACGGGCGCCCTCTCTTTTTCGGATCAATACACAGGGATGTCCGGCACGCTTCAGATCAGACCCTTGCTGTCCGAGGGGTCACTCGTGATTCCGTCTGTCCGCGCCGGGAGCGCGTCGCTCGGCGGACTCCTCCGTGTTCTGTTTGACCCAGCCACTGCAACCGTCTTCCCCGCGAGCACGATTGTCGAGTCGGAGACAGTCATTGAGGGAGCGTTCGCAGCGATGCAGGCCGTCGGGTTGCCCGCGACGCTCGCGCCGCGCATGACGACGAGCAGCGATGGCCGATCACGCCAACTCTCGGTTGTTCCAGCGCCACCTCCACCAAGTTTCGCGTCTGGGCAGCGTGTGGCACTCTTGCGTGTCGCGACAGACGGAGTGCTCGCCGACTTCGATGGAGATGGAGACCTCGACGCGGCGGTCGCACTCGCGCCTGACAACCAAGGACTCTCCCGAATCAAGTTCTTCCAGACGAACGCCGACGGATCACAAAGCGACGTGCAGTTCGTCGACGTCTTCGGAGATGCGAAGTTGATGACCGTGGTGAAGTTCGCGACCGATCCTCTGCCGAGCGTGGCAGTCGCCATGGGTTCGGCAGATCGTGTCACGATTGTCCGCAATGTCGGGCAGTGGACGTTCGTGCCAGTATCGGTGGAGTTGCTAGCTGGAGACACTCCAACGGGTATCGCTGCTGGTGCGTTCTTGACCGCACCAGCGGGCAGCATCGAGGAGATCGCTGTGGGCTGCCCTGGATCGGAACGGGTCTACATCATCGGTGAGGCAAAAGCGGGAGGATTCGTGATCCGTGAGACCTTCGAGAACCTCGGGGGCGACATCGTTCGCGCAGGAAACCTTGATGGACTTGGCGCGAGCGATCTTGCAGTTGCTGACATTGCGGCGAGAGAAATCAACGCGGTGACCGAGATTGGCAATCCCCCCGGCGTGCCGTTGGTCCAGCGAATTCCCTTGCCAGCTTCGCCGACCGCTATGTGCTTGGCTCTGTTCGGAGACGACACGACCAACCGCGCATCGTTGGTGGTTGCACTTGAGGGATCCGCTGCGGACGGTGGCGACGCGATCGAGAACCTCGCGATCTTCCGTCCAGGAACGAGTGGACTCCGACCGCCAGCGCGCCTCAGTGCAGCAAACGATCTTCGCAGCGTCACTTCAGGCGATTTCGACGGAGATGGCATGATCGATCTCGCGGTGTGCAACACTGTTGGAGCGACCGAACAAACTCAGTTCTTGCTGAACCGATCGGATCCAGCGCAGCCCGCAGCACCGCTCGTGTTTAACGACGGTGGCGTGTTGACGGGTGTGGTGAGGGCGCGCATTATCCTCGGTGGCAATGTGAATGGTGGGGCGGCAGATGAAGTGCTCAGCATCGCCGCGGGCAATCCTGGTGGAACGTCGCTGGGTCCCGACTGGGATCAGGGGCTCGGTTCGGCTGGTGGTGGCGGCAATTGTGCCAGCGGCGACGCGAACTGTGATGGGGTCGTGGACGGTTTGGACATGACAACCCTTCTCAGCCAATGGGGAGCCTGCGCGACAAATTGTGGCGGCGACTTCAACGCCGATGGTGTGGTGGATGGCATTGATCTCTCCATTCTGCTCAGCGCCTGGACGCCGTGAGGGGGTGGGGGGGATCTGTACATCCGACCACATGGGTGACACTTCGTACCGGGCACATGGGTGACAACTATGCCCGAGCCGAAGTTTGCAGTCTATGCCTTGCGGCGGCAACGCTCGCTGCAGAGGGGCGACGTCCTCTTCACCGGCTCGTCTGAGACCAAACATGAGGTAGCGATGTCGTCGGTTGTAACGGTGGACGTAGGCGAACCGATCTACTTGAACAGTTTCAGCATGGCCTATCGCTTCAACGAGCCCGCGCTGTTCGATCCTGAGTTCACGAAGCACCCATTCCGATCAGGCGAAGTGCGCAAGCAACTTGTGCAGACCGCTAGCAGGACGCTGAAGTAATCCTCTATGCCGGGCGAAGTGGCTCTGGTCGACTCCGATTCACACGTGACTCTTTGACTCTGCCGCCGATTCGCTTTCGCGTTCGGCTCGCTTGCTTCCGTCTCCGGCGATCAACCGCGCTCGCACGCGGTGTTTCGCCCGCTTCACGCCGCGATCAGCCTTCCCATTCGCACGAGGTTGTATGCCGCGGCCGTCAGTTCCACTTGCTGCTTGATCTTCCAACGTCCGACATGCTTTGATCGCCGCAGTCCAGCGATCATCTTCGCCCACGCGAATAATTCTTCGACGATCTTGCGCCTGCGCTGACTGACTTGGTAGCCGCGGTCCGCCGCAAGCGTCGTCACGCGCACCTTGTGGCGCTCGCGCACCGCACGCACCATGCTCAGCGCACACTCCCGCTCCGCACGGCCATTGGCTTCTGCGACATCCACCGCGAGCACGAGTCCATTGCGATTCTCCGTCGATGCGTGCATCGTGTGCGAGAGATAGGCACCGACATTGTTGCCCTTTCTATAGAGCCGCGCCTCTGGATCCGTCGCACTGCGATGCGTCGCGTTCCCGCGTCGTTCGCCCTTGAAATCAACGCTTTCGTTGCGGCTCTTGCGATGCGGTCCATCGCTCGGCGAGGGCTTGTCGCCGTCGCCGTCGCCGTCGTTCCCATCTTCGCCATCATCACCTTCACGCGCGATTCGTTTCAAACTCTTCAATGACGCATGGCTCTGGATCAGCGATCCATCCACCGCAAAATGCTCGTCGCTGGCAAGCCCGGCAGCGATCGCCTGCCCAACGACACCCGCGAAGAAGCGTTGCGTCAAACCATGCTCGCCGAGACGCTCGCGATTGTGCGTGAAGACCGTTGGAACGAAGACATCTTCGTCGGGCGTCATGTCCAGGAACCATCGAAACAGCATGTCAGTCTTCAGTCGCCGACAGAGCTCGCGCTCCGATCGAATCGTGTAAAGCGTCTGCAGCAGCAGCGCCTTCAGCAGTCTTTCAGGTGCAACCGACGGACGACCGCGATGCGAGTACGCCTTGCGGAAATCACCGTCCATGCAGCGCAGCGCATCGTCCACCATCCGCTTGATCGCACGAAGTGGGTGATCCCCCTCGATGAGGTCTTCGAGATCCATGCTGTACCAGAGTCTGCCGTTGGTTTCGTCGTTTCCGCGCATGGAGAATCATTCGCACGCGACACCGAAACGGTTTTTTGAAACCGGTGAGTTCCGCAGATTATTTCAGCAGCCTGCTAGGGCAACCGCCGCCGGAGGAAGCGACCACCGCTCGAATCGGCCGCCTTGCGGTTCCGTCTGACTGCATCGTCCACGCTGTGGCCATCAACATCTTGCGCTTCGCAAAGCCGGTCCTGGAGTTTCAGTATCGCGCTGAGCGTGGGATCGGTCGACACTGCTTTCAAGGATCGAAGCGTCTCCGCAAGCGCTTGGGCTTCCGCGAATCGCGACGCGCGCCGCAAGACATCAACAGTCGTTACGCCAAGGCTTGCGTGCTTCGCTTCATCTTTCAACGGAAGGAGGGTCAACAGCAGGTCAGCCGCCTGGCATCGATATTCGACGGCGCCCTTCTCACCCCAGCCGCCGTCGTCGCACAACCAAGCAGCATGAAGGAGCGCGAATCCGGCCACTTGAGGGTCGTTGGCGTTCAGCAGCGCATAACGAGCAAACATCCCGGTGAGCTGTCCAAGCGTCTTTTCTCTCAGCCACGCAGGACGAAAGAATGTCGAATCGGCATTTTCATCTTTGACGCCGGCTGCCTTGAGCTCGGCAATGTTTTCGAGCAGCGACGCGAGCTGTTTCCCCTCGGGATCCCCAGCGATCTCTCGGTATTCACTGGACTCCAACACGGCTTTCGCGTTGGGAATCTTGATCCTCAAGTCGTGATTCACGAATCGGCAACGCGGGCATTCTTGAAGCCAATGCGACAGTGTGGAACGCGCCATTCCAGATGGTCGACCATCCAGATCGGAGGGGCCAAATGAATTGGTACTCATGAGAGATAGGACTTTGATGCAGAAGCCGCACACGACGCATTTCTGTGTGTCTTCCCTGATTGTTGTCATAGTTTGAGTCTCCTGTGGTGAATGGTCCGAATGGGGTTGCGAGTGATGCAAGGGCCTCTATAGAAGGAGCCCAAAGGCATAAGGAGCCCAACATCGAAAACCCAGTAAACAATTTTGTCCGGCGTGATTATCGGGCGGGGCGAGTGTCCGATTTTCAGTCGGTTCGCTCACTGCGGGCGCACTGTGCAGATCCCCGACCAATTTGAAACCGCCCCAGCGGGGCTACCGACGCCGCTCACACCCAATACTTGTTCGCCGCCGCGACCGTCGCGAATTCCAACGCAACTGTGTGTCCGATGGCAATGAGCATCGCCGAGTCTTCCGCATAGACCTTGCGCATCCGCTCGCGCGCGGCTGCATCCGGCTGCGTGACCTTGATCACGAGCCGCGCCATCTTGATGGCCAACTGTCTGCCTTCTTCGGGGGTCTTCGTGATCAGCGAGTTGCCCGGGACAAGTTGGATCGGTTCAGAAGTCATGGCGGAATCCTATCGAGGCTCTCGCCCGCGCTACGGACAGATTCCCCAGCCGCCGAGGATTGCCGCAAGATCGAGTGCGCCCACCGTGCCGTCGCCGTCGGATCGAGCGTTGAGGCTGGCGCGTCGGTCACCGATCCATCGTAGCCAGCGGCGATGCGGTCTCACCTCGGGTCGCCGAGCGGGATGCGCCCCCGCGCAGCGCGCCGCGCAGCGCGTTGAAAGGCCAGCCGCCGCGATCGTCGAAGAAAATTTTGATCCAGTCTGCGTCGAAGCGCGGGGTTGTTCGCGTTCAACGGTGTCATGAAATGCATGAAAGGAATGAACAACATGAACAACAGGAGAAACATGAAAAACACAACTACTATCGTCGCCATGTCGCTGATCGGGGTCTCTTCGGCTTACGCGGACAATCATGTGCTTTCACTCGACGCGGTGGGGCAACATGTGTTGATTGCGCATCATCCATCGCAGAACACCGCGCCTGGGGGAATGACGGTCGAAGGATGGGTGCTATGGGATGGGGGATATCACAATGCGCGCTTCTTTCAGAAGTCTGCGCCGTCAGATTGCGAGTGGGGGTTGCATCCTTCGGGCGGCGATTTGGTGTCTGGCTTTTCTCGGTGCGGTCCCGCAGTAGAGGTTTACGGCAATGCGATCCCAGCCAATCAATGGACGCACCTAGCCGGCACTTGGGATCCGACATCCGACACTGCGCGCTTCTACGAGAATGGCGTCTTGATGGGCGAATTCATCGGCTCGCCAGACACACTCATCACTGACTACCCCATCACCATGGGTCAGCAACCCGGATTTGCAAACAGCCAGCTCCATGGAAAGATCGACAACGTTCGATTGTGGAACTACCCGCGCACTGCGCAGCAGATTCAACAGTCAATGTCCCTTCAGATCACCGCGACCGACGCGGGCAACTATGCAGGACTCATCGGGTCTTGGTCGTTCGAGAACGAGGCGCAAGACGCGACTGGTGTCAACAACGGAGAGCTCATAGGAGGCGCGGCGATCATCGTCGACAACTTCCTGCCTGCGCCGTGCAATTCCGATGTCGACTCAAGCGGCGAGACAGACGGTGTGGACTTGGCAGTTGTCTTGGTGACTTGGGGGACGACAGATCCGCAGTATCCAGGTGCTGACATCAACCAAGATGGAATTGTCGGTGGCGAAGATCTCGCTGCCGTGCTCAGTGGATGGGGTGCGTGTCCCTGAACCCAACAATCCCATGAACGCACTTGACACCAAGAAACTGGAGCCAGATCCGATGCCCGCGGAGCAATCACTTCACTCGCTCATCCAAGTGTGCTGGAACGACCTCGTGGCGATCGCAGAGCGTGAGCAGGCGAACTATCCCGGCGCGTCGGACGACACAGCCTCGTTGCTGGGTGAGGCGCTCAAGCGAGTGCTTGGGCAGCGGGGATCCGTCGCCAATGCGGATCAACTCCGCGGACTCACCACAGTGTTCCTGCGTCGAACTGCCATCGACCGGCTTCGGCGCCGCAGTGCTGAGAAACGTGCGACCTCAGCGAAGAGCGATCTCGCACGTGCGGGCGAGGATCGAGCGGCTTCAAGTTCACAAGAGCGCGCCGAAATTCTCGCAGACGCACTGGAGCAGTTGGCGGCCTATGACCAGCGCAAGGCGACAATTCTCACGCTCACTTATGCGTGCGCTATGGACAGCGAAGGGGTTGCCCAAGCTCTCGGTTTGAGCAAGTCGACAGTCAACCGCGAACTCTCTCTCGCATACGCGTGGATCGCGCTGCGGATCAGGGAGGGAATCGGATGATCCTGTCGACCGATGTCGAGACGCTTTTCCATCGAGCGATGGAGAAGCCTCCCACGGAGCGACGCGATTGGTTGGAAGCGCAGACGGGGTGGGACCGAAAGGTCGTGGTTACCGTCGCCGAATTGGTCGCGGCCAGCGAGGAAGCAGGATGCGCGGCGACGGGTGGAGTCCAAAAGCCTCCAGTGCTGGGGCAACGCCGCGGCGAGTTCATGATTCTGGGTCACTTGGGTTCAGGCGGTCACGGCGCTGTGTATCTCGCGCGCCGCGACTCGCTTCCCAATCGACTCATTGCGCTCAAGGTGTTGCATGCGCACGCGAGCGCCGAAGTGAGCGATCGATTTCGCAATGAGCAGCGTGCACTCGCACTCACTGACCATCCTGGAGTCGTCGGAATCCTGGATGTCGGTCAGTTTCCAGATGGGGGTCAGTGGATTGCGCTGCCATTCGTGGCGGGCATGACCATCGACCAGTTTGTCAGAGCGAAGCCGCTTGATGTCGCGGCTCGAGTTTCGATCGCACTGCAGGTCTGCGATGCAGTTTCACATGCTCACCAGCGCGGGTTGATTCACCGAGACCTCAAACCATCAAACGTACTCGTCGCAGAACCGAATGGTGAGCCAAGGGCGGTGGTGATTGATTTCGGACTTGCCAAAGTTCTCGAGGATGGTCCAGGGCAGACGATTGTTGGGATGCCGCTGGGTACCCCCGAGTTCATGGCTCCCGAACAGGCAATCGGAGCACCCGCCACCACTTTCATGGACATCTACGGATTGGGAATGATCTTGCACGCGGCGATTTCCGGGGCGCCGCGCCGAACGCGAGAGTCGATGGCAGCGACAGGACTACCGCTCGCCACTGCCCTCACGCGAGTCCAGCCGCAGCGTCTCACGGATCTTCCGGGGCTGCGGTTGGACTCGGTGGGGAGACTCTCTCGACGTCGCATTTCGGAACTCGAGGCAGTCATTGCAAAGGCGACTGCGGTGGAGCCGGCGGATCGATACCAGACGGTGAGTGCGCTCGCGACCGATCTTGAACGATGGCTGCGAGGCGATGCGCCCGAGGCCGCCGCCCCGCACATTCTTCAGACGCTACGGTTTGCGGTTCGGCACCATCGCCGCGTTGCCGTCGCTTCGCTCTCGGTGGCAGTTGTGTTGGTTGGAGTGCTCATGACTTCGATCGTGGTCGCAGCGCAGGCCGAAGAGGCACGCAAACAATGGGAGTCGCTCTACGAATTTTCTCGATCGATGGTGGTCAATTCAAGCGTCACGTCAGCGGGGCTCCCGAACTTGCAGCGCATTCGCATGGATGCAGAGACCCTCGCTGCGCGGCTTCCAGTGAAGGACTGCACGCCGATGGAGGCGCTGCTCCTCGCGGAGGCGCTCACAACAACTGGCGGGGCTCGGGACGCAGAACCATACGCGTTGAAAGCGGTCGAGTCGTTTGAGGCTGAAGGGATAGAGGGACTTCCGTTGGCGCGCGCATATATGGTGATCGCGCGCGCTCGAGCAAGCCATCACGATTGGCCTCCGTCCATTGGGGCTCGCGCGAGTGCGATGGAAACGCTGACTGGCAGGATCGACG
The DNA here is from genome assembly GCA_964356445.1 of uncultured Singulisphaera sp. Taxonomy (GTDB): domain Bacteria; phylum Planctomycetota; class Phycisphaerae; order Phycisphaerales; family SM1A02; genus F1-60-MAGs104. The sequence continues at coordinate 23,210 of CAYHHO010000006.1, forward strand.
AATTCGATCGGCGGTGCATCGAACTACGGCTCCTTGACCTGCAACTCTCGGTGCGACACGACACGGAGCGTGCCATCCTCGAGCTCGACCAATATTCGTCGCTACTGGGGGATCACCTTGACGAACAAGATCCGCTCCTCCTCGGTGCAGTGATTTCAGCGTCCGAGGCTCGCACTTTCACGGGCACTCCCGAACGCTGCCTCTTGCCAGCACAGGTCGCTGCGTCCGATTGCATTCGGATCCTTGGTGAGTGTCATCCACTGTCCCTGCGCGCTCGAACAAACCTCGCACTCGCCTGCATGTACTCGGGGCTCATGGAGAACTCTCGCGAGATCTACGCAGACTTGGCAGACGATGTCGCTGACGGTTATGGGAAGGGATCGGAGAACTCGATGTCGTTGCTGAGCAACTACGGTTATACGCTTCATGCGATGAATCGCCACGAGGAGGCTGTTGATGTGCTCCGCAGGTCGCTCGGCGGATTCCGCAAACTCTTCGGCAATGATCATCCGCGCACGCAACTCGCAGCTGGGAATCTGATGTCGGCACTCTCGGCGCTCGGTCGACAACAAGAAGCCGATCAAGTTGCTGCGGAAGTCGAAGTGGTCAAGCCCGCGAGATAGGCGTACTCGGTTGCGGTGGTGTTGAGAACAAGCACCCCATCCGTAGTCCATGCGACCAAGCGGGTACATCAGAGAGCATCCGTGATCGCTAACCGTTGGGAAATTAGCCCATTGAATCTGAGTTCGGCATCCCTTTTTTGATTTGCCCCGCTCTCAATTCGGAGTACATTTCTGCAAGATCAGGCGGGGGGGCAAGGGGGAGCAAGACCAGGAGCACTCCATGCATTCGAAGACTCTCTCTACGTCGTTCGGCATTGTCTGTGGGCTCGGCGCATCGTTGATCGGTGCTGCCCCCGTAGCCGCGCAGCAACTCGCGGACTTCTTCCCTGAGACGGGGCACATGTTCGCCTCCGACGCCATGACGAGCGACTCCTTCGGCTCCGCGGTTTCGCTCGACGGCGACAGGTTGTGCGTTGGGGCTGCGATGGACTACACCTCGGGCGGGTCCGAAGCCGGCAGCGTGTACGTCTTTGAGCGCTCTGGGAGTGGATCGTGGACACAGGTCGCCCACCTCTACGCCTCAGACGGTTTTGTGAGCCACCACTTTGGCGCCTCGGTCGCGCTTGACGGCAACCGGCTGTGCGTCGGTGCGGCAGGCAGCAGCGCGCCAGGTACTCCCAATTGCGGCAGCGTGTATGTCTTTGAGCGTTCTGGAGCCGGAGCATGGACGCAGGTAGCCCACCTGTACGCGTCTGACGTCGCGTCGTACGCCGCATTCGGCCACTCGGTCTCGCTCGAGGGCGACAGGCTGTGCGTCGGCTCGCGCTATGACAGCACCGCGGCCGGAGCCTATGCCGGCAGCGTGTACGTCTTCGAGCGCTCCGGGAGTGGATCGTGGTCAGAGGTCGCGCACCTCTACGCCTCCGACGGAGCGGCTTGGGACTTGCTCGGCACTTCGGTCTCGCTCGACGGCGACAGGCTGGGCGTCGGCGCCGGCAGCGACGACACGTTGGTTGGGACCGATGCAGGCAGCGTGTACGTCTTCGAGCGGTCCGTGGCTGGCGTGTGGTCGGAGGTCGCCCATCTCTATGCCTCCGACGGAGCGGCGGGCGACGAGTTCGGATCTACGGTCTCGCTCGAGGGCGACAGGCTATGTGGCGGCGTCTCCTACGACAGCAACCCAGGCGGGTTCGCCGCAGGCAGCGCGTATGTGTTCGAGCGCAACGCGGTCGGGATCTGGACGCAGGCCGCCCACCTGTTCGCCTCTAACGGCACAGCGCTCGACTACTTCGGCGCCTCGGTTTCGCTCGAGGGCGATCGTCTGTGCGTCGGCGCATACCGCGCCGACAACTTGGCGGGCGGGGCGGAAACAGGGAGCGCGTTTGTCTTCGAGCGTTCTGGAAGCGGGGCGTGGATGGAGGTTGCCCACATCTCCGCCTCAGACGGCGATGCGGGCGACTGGTTCGGCGGCGCAGTCTCTCTCGATGGCGACCGGCTGTGCGTCGGCGCCTGGAAAGACAACAGCGCGAGCTCGAGCGCTGTCGGCAGCGTCTACGCGTTCGACATGAACTCGGTCATCAACCTGGACAATCCGGGTTGGGCCAGTGCCGACTTGATAGGTGAGATTCTCCGGGCAAACAATGGCGACCGTCTCGCGCTGCGAACACGCGCGCTGGCGGACTCCCCCGACATCCTCGACGCATCGACCAAGCGATTGACCTATGTGGCGATCGAACCACTCACCATTCCGGCGAATGTCATGATGACCGTGGGCGACCTGAGCGTCTTCGCGGACGCGCCTGGTCTTCCCAACGGTGGGCCGTACGTCATGGGCGAATTGATTGCTCCTCGGGACGGCACCGTGACCTTTCAACAACTCGCCGTCGGCGAAGGTGGAGCGGTGGTCCAGAATGGCGCGATCCTGCTCATCAATGATGATCTCAACTCGGTCGGTGACGGCACCTGCTACCTCGATGGGCAGATCTTGGCGGAGTCCGTGCTGACGGCTCCGGGAGGCGAGAATCGCGTCGCCGCGAACACCGATGTCTTCGGCAATTACACCAACCAAGGCGCCACCATCATCCAGCGAGGCATCCTCTATATATATGGAACGCTCATCAACACTGGCGTTCTCACCGGCGACTACAACAACGGCCTCGTGCCGCCGGAGCCCGGCGACGGGTACGCCATCGGCGGCGACTATGTGGTCGGCGCTGGTGGCTCGGTGATCCTTTCGAATCCGGTGTGGTGGCTGCGCGTCGGCGGAAATGTCGACATCGCGATCAACGATCCGTCGAGGTTCGTGATGAGCGAGGCGACACTCGAGATGACGGCGTTGTCGAAGTCGACGGCGCAGACGCTTGAGGTGATGAGTGCAGATCTTGGGGAGAACGAGTCTGGATTTGCGGTCAACAATTTCCCACTGGGCGCGCTCGTGATTCGCGCCGGTTCGATCACGACGCTCGTGGATGCTCGCGACAACGCGTCGGGCGTTGGGCCTGAGGTCATGTACATCGACACACTCATCGTCCCCGTTGGCGCCACGCTTGTCACCGGCGGTAAGGCGATCTATGCGCACTCCACATCGATCCAAGGGACTGTCTCGAACCCAGCCGACATCATCATTGTCGTGGCGTGTGACGGAGACATTGATGGCGACGGCATCGTTGGCGCCGCTGACCTGACCCACATCCTCACCAATTGGGGAGGCAATGGTCAGGGCTTCTTCGACGCCGACATCAATGATGATCAGATCGTGGACGGACTCGACCTAGGCATCGTCATGGGCTCGTGGGGTGCCTGCGCAAACTGATCGTCACATCCGAAGTCCATGCGAGAGTCCGAGGCAGCTGAAGGCGCCGAGCAGCAAACTTGCAATCACCGCCGCGACGATCCACCGTCGGCGCGCACGCGCGAAGAGGCGCTCGAGTGCGAAGATCCAGGCGATCGCGAGCGCGCTTGCGATTGCGATCATTCCCCATTCTCCTGATCGCGTGAGGGTCGCCAGCACGATCGTCGGTGCGATGGGAAAAAACTTCAAGTAACTGTCGACGCAGTGCTGGCATTCGCGCAGGGGACCGACTCCCATCAGCGGCAATAGTGCCGGCGGATAGAACACGGCGAGTGCGATTGCGAGGCGGCGAACTAGGCGGATCATGCGAATCATGCGAATCATGCGAATCATGCGAATCATGCGGATCATGCATTCACTCACTGTTCGCGCGTCGACCATTGCAAATCGGTCCCTTGGGCACCGCGTCGATTACGGCGTCCAACCGCTCAAGATGATTGAAAGGTCGACTCCATCGGTGGTGCCGTCTTCATTGAGATCGCCAGGTCCCGCCAATCCCCAGTTGGAAAGAACCGCTGCAAGATCGAATCCGTTGGTGAGCCCATCGCAATTGACATCGCTCGCTGCGCAAGTTGTCGTCTCGACATGCAGTTCGAGCGTCGCCGGATGCGCGAGGGCCAATTGAACGAGCGGATTCTCCTTCGCATAGAACGCAGGGAAGTTTCCTCCCTGCTGCTCGACGAATGTCAAACTCGTCGCGACGAAGAAGAGTCGACCTTGATCGAGTGCTCCCCGCAGGTACTGCTGAATGGCAGGATGGGTGACGTTGATGTCGAATGTCATCGTCGCGCCGAGCGGAACCAACGATCCCGGCTCGAGCCCTTCGATCGTGCCGATAGCGAAGTCGAGCGGGTCGAATCGCTCGCGCGGCGAATTCGAAACGTCGATGGGTGCGCTGTTCGCATTGAAGCTCATCGCGAAGGCGTTGCGCACTGACGGAGCCATCGGGTTTGCGGGAGTCGAGTAGGGAGAGGTCTCCAAGAAGTTCGCAGCGGTGAATCCATTTCGAAACCCACACCCAAAGAGTTCGATCGGCTGGCCGAGGTCAGCGTCGGATGCGTACTGCGAATCAGTTGCAGCGACGAAGACCTGCCACGGATCCTGAGTCGGGTCGTACGCAACGACGAGGTCGTTGGCGTACTCGATCGTCACGCGCGCGCTTGTAATCGTGTAGTTGCTCTCCCCGAGCGCTGCGGGAATCTGCGGTGCTGTCGAGAATGCCATCACGAACTGCCCGTCGCGACTGTCAAATTCTGGCGCTCCGGGAGTCGATCCGAATGTCGAAATGGTCGGTCGCGTACCCGGTGTTGCATTGAACGGATACATCCATCGATCGATGCTCGGCGCCGAGTAGTTCGCGTGAAACGAATCCGCGCTTGCGGCGCAAGAAATGGCGAAAATCACGGATGCTTTAAAGAGTGTCTGGCGCATTGTTGGGCGGTCGATACTATGAGGAACTTGCCAGATTTCCCACTCTATCTTGACTCGCGCGCTCGGAAAAGTTCGCGTGCCTTCACGCTGACAGAATTGCTGGTTGTGCTCGGGTTGATCGCATTGCTCACGGCCATCGTCTGCCCGGCATTCAATTCTGCGAGGATGTTTTCGAAGCGCTGCCAAGAGGTCGCAGCAGCGCGCCACGCGGTGCAGGCGTGGACCATGTATGCAACCGATCGCGACGGCCAAGTGCTGCCAGGATTCAAGAGCGGGCTCACTGCATATCAGGCTGATGGCACGGCGATTCAGCCCGGTGTGTACGGCGGCGCCCCGACGATTGCAGCGCGCTGGCCGTGGCGACTCGCGCCGTACTTCAGTGGCGACATGAAGAGCCTCTATGTCGGCGATCAGAGTGAAGTGCTGTCAGCACTCGAGAACGGCGATCCCGCGCAGTATCTGTATTTCACGAGCCTCTATCCCACGCTCGGTCTCAACTCGACATGGGTCGGCGGAGACAGCGAACGCATGGGATTCCTGCCGAGCACGTTGCCGAATGGCGAGCGGAGTCCGTTTTCGCGTTTCTATGTCACGCGGCTCGCGGAGTGTCGCCATCCAGAGCGGCTGACTGTCTTTGCGTCGAGTCGCACTGCAGCGACGACTGATGGTCAGATCACACAGGGCTACTTCCGCGTCGAGAGTCCATGGTTCGTGCAGCAGCAGTGGGGACCGAGATATCTCGCGGCCGAACCACCGAGCTGTGGAAACTTGAGCGCGCGATACCACGACGAGGTGGTGATCGCGACAGTCGACGGCGCAGCTGGTGCGGTGATGGTCGAGTCGCTGCGCGACATGCGCCGCTGGGCGGACGCCGCGACAACGCTCGATTACCACCTGGGGCCGTAAGACAACTCGCCTGCGTTCAGGCGCAGCGTTCGTGAACAGATTCGATCGAAGCGATCAGCGGCGACGGCGCGCCACAAGCCCACCAAGTCCAAGCAGCGCGAGCGCTCCTGGCCCTGGAACTACCGTGAATCCAGTCATATCGAAGTGACCGGTGAAATCCTGTCCGGCAAGACTCGCTGGCACAATGAATCCGATCTGCATGTTGCCAACATTGGAGAGCGCAACGCCGTAGCTCGTTCCTTCGAACGAGACCCACTCGCCGCCAACTGGGCTCAAGTCGAATTCGACTTGCGTCCAAGTGTTCGCGGCGATCGACAGGCCATCGAACGCACTTGCTCCTGGATAGTTCTGCGGCGACGCGACGCGTAGGGTCAGCGAAACAGATTCAGCAAGGTCGTGCCGGAACCAGAACGAGACTCCGGTGACTCCTTCGCTCGCCCAATCTCCCGCGTAGCCGAGTCCCGAAGAACCTGCGGCGGCAGAGGCGCGGATGACGGTTTGCGGCGTGCCGCCAGCCTGCGTCGTCGAGAGATTGTGGCTGCTCGTCACATAGGACACGCCATCGGGACCGCCGCCGTTCGTCCATGCAAGGGTCGTCGCGCTCGACGCGCCTCGCCAACTGGCGTCGCCTGTCGAGAACCACTCATTGAAGCCGATGACGCCGGCCGACGCCGTGCTGGTGACGGCTGCGAGTGCGAGGACGGAGACGGATGGAGTAACGACGAAGCGAGCGATGCACATGGGTTGCCTTTCGAGCGGTTTGAAGTGAGGAGATGAAAACTTGTTCACGATGCGATGCGAATTCAGATTCAGGCGGCTGGCACTTCCGAGCAGGAGAGCGAGTCCATCAAGCGAGTAATTCCGGCGAATGTCGCAGCGGCGCCGGCGACGATGGCGTCTCGTTCAGCCGAGGAGAAATGCTGAGCGTCGAGAGTTGTGCGGAATTCCTCCCAGAACAGGCGTGTTTCGCGGCCGTGGGGATCCAAGGACTTCAGCGTGTCATCGCTCAGGTTCCAAGTGCGGCGGAGGACGCGAGCGATTGCCTGCCCGCCGTTGGAACTCCCTTCGACAACATAGAGAACTCCGAGCCACGCGAGCGGATGGCTGTGAGCCGCGCCGCCGAGCCAATCCGATGGTCGCACTGCGAGAGCCTCATCAGCGCTTCCGCCGAGCATGGCAATGTCGCGATCAAATGCCGCAAGTCGTCGATGCCGGTTGGCGAAGACTGCGCCGACATGTGCGTTGTGTTTCGCGAGCGTGTCGAGCTGCGACTCCATTTCCGAGTGCACTTGGCGCATCGCCGAGGCGAAGGATGCGTAGTCGCTCATCGAGATCGTTCCTCGAACGATCGACTGTTGCAGCGGATGGTTCTCCGCAGCGTGATGCAGTTCTCTCGTGGACTCCTTGAGACACGTGGCAAGCGATCCGGAAGTCGCCCGTCCAAACATCTTCGCGAATGGGCAGCGCGCACTCGTACCCGCGGGCGCGACAGCGCCAACGAGCGCGGCGAGCGCGTGCGCTGTTCTCTCGATTTCTTCTTGGGTCATGGGGGATCGGTTAGTCATGGTTTTGCTCCGATACATTCGTCTGCGTTTCGCATGAAGCGACCGAACTGCCGATGAAAACGGGAAGGGCGATCCACGCGATTCCCTTCAGCATAAAGAATGTCAAAGTGAGAATCCACATGGTGCGAGCACGCCTGCAGACGCCGCAATTGAGATTGAGTCTCATTTAGGCGAAGGTAGCGAGAGTCCGAAGTTTCTGCAAGGTGGAGGGAAACCAAACGCTTCTGTTCGCGATAAGTTCCGAACTGCCAAAGAGCTAGAGGACGAAACCGTCCATTTGCTGCTGCTGTGAATAACTGTATCGGCGCGCCGCGGTACATCCAGTCGTAGTCTTTGCACGGAGGATCACATGATGAACACAGATCGGGCACGGTTTGCACTGCTTGCGGCTGCAGTCGGCGTTGCATGTTTCGCGTCTGCGGGGTTGGGTTCACCGGCAGTCGCACATCGGCAGCCGACCGTCCATGACAAGGATGTCAAGCATGACAAAGATGTCAAGAAGATCTTCGGCCGCATTCAGTATGTGACTGCCCTCGCCGACTACAAAGTCGAAGTCGTCACCGCTCTCGAAGACCTGCGGGTTCAAGAAGTGACAGCGCTCGCCAACAGTGCGGGCAAGTGGCAGATCGTTACTGCGCTTCCAGACTTCAAGATCCAGATCGTGAAAGCCCTCGGCGACTTCAAAATCAAGTATGTGACCGCGCTGCCTGGCACGCCTGACTGATTCGTGGTCGTCGCGCAGTCGCAATCTTCGCACGCTATGTTGCGGACACCACCCGCCACGCGATGCCTGCTGCCGCCGACACGGCCAGCGTGAATGGCACGCCGCGTTTCAAGACGAAGAGCATCACTGCTGCGAGGAGAGCAACGCTTGCTGCAGAGATATCCAGCGTCGACCAGTCGGGCCATGGAATCGTCCCGCCCGCCCACGATCGTTCGGTCACCGATCCAAACAGCGTGTTCGCTGCGAACCACACGGCGAGGTTCAACACCACTCCTACGACGGCTGCGCTGATGCAAGAGAGCGCAACAACCAAGGCGCGCCGACTTCGAATCGCCTCCATGAATGGAGCGCCGAGAAAAATCCACAGGAAGCATGGCGCGAATGTTGTCCACGCAGCGACGACCGACGCGAGCGCACCCGCGATCATCGGGTGCAGAGGACCTGGCTCGCGGAACGCGCCGATGTACGCCACGAATTGAAGAACCATGATGAGCGGTCCAGGAGTCGACTCGGCAAGTCCAAGACCGATCAGCATCTCGCCCGGAGCGATCCAGTGGAAGACCTCGACGGCCTGTTGCGCGACATACGCCAACACGGCGTACGCCCCGCCGAAAGTCACGACCGCTGCCTTGCTGAAGAAGAGACTCTGCGCTGCAAAGATGTTGTCTGCGCCGAGCCAGAGTTGCAGCGCGATGACAGGCACAAGCCAGATCGGCAGCCAAGTTGCAAGTACGACAAGCGCACTGCGCAGCGTCGGTGTGCGATGCGGCGCGCTCGCGGCGCTGCCGAGGTCTGCAGCGAAAGTGCCTGGCCGCAGCCGTGCGCCGAAGAGTCCAATCACAGCAGCACCTCCAATCACCAGCGGAAACGGCACCTGAAACGCGAACAGCGCGATGAACGCCGCCGCCGCGATGCCATACATCATCGAGCCCTTCAGCACGCGCCTGCCGATTCGCAAGACTGCCGCGACAACGATCGCGAGCACGGCTGCCCGCAGTCCAAAGAGCAGTCCCTGAACGAGCCCTACGTCGCCGAGAGTTGTATAGAGGATGCTCAGCGCGAGAATCGCCAAGAATCCCGGCAGCACAAAGAGCATGCCCGCGATGATCCCGCCGCGCGTTCCGTGGAGCAGCCATCCCACGTACGTCACCAACTGCATCGCTTCGGGACCCGGCAAGAGCATGCAGAAATTGAGCGCGTGCAAGAACCGCTCTTCGCTGATCCAGCGCTTCTCTTCGACGAGCACCCTGTGCATGAGCGCGATCTGCCCAGTCGGTCCTCCGAAAGAGTTGAGTCCGATGTACGCGAAGGTGCGCACGGTCTCTGCGAGTGGGACGCTGGTGCAGTCGGCGGTCGCATGCGAGTGAAGATCCTCGCTCATGCCGGCGATGCTAGAGGCGGTGGCGCGATGAATCACGGCTGGGGCATCCGCGCGAGTCGAGCAAGTCCGCGATATCGTGCGACCCACAGGAGCACCGCACCATGTTGACGACAACGCTTGCCATCGCACTCGCACTTTCTTCAGGCAGCCTTGCAGAAGAGCAGGGGGAAGTGGCACGTCAATCGCCGGCGCCGAAAGGGGCGGTCATCGATTTCAATTCCGCCGAACTCGGGCGGCTGCCTGCGGGATGGACCGTCGGGTGCTCGGAGGCAGAAGTGTCACTCGCCTCGTGGGAGGTCGTCGCCGACCCGACTGCACCGAGCCAGCCGCGCGCGCTCGCGCTCGTCAAGACGAATCACGACTCGTCGTCTGCGTACAACCTCTGCTGGACCAGCGAGACCAAGTTCGGCGATGGCGCCATCGATGTGGCGATGAAGCCCGTCGGCGGCGAGGAGGATCAGGGCGGTGGACCGATCTGGCGCGTGCAGGACTCGAAGAAGTATTACATCTGTCGCTTCAATCCACTCGAAGAGAACTTCAGGCTCTACGTCGTGAAGGATGGCGTGCGCAAACAGTTGGCGTCTGTGAAAGTGCCGGCGGTGACTGCAGCGCCAGCGGGGCAGAAAGATGGCGGCGCAGCCGAAGCACCAATTGCAGCCGAAGCACCAATTGCAGCCGGAGCACCAACCGAAGCCAGCGCGCCAGTTCAACGGTGGCACACGATTCATGTTGAGCATGTCGGGGGCTCCATCCGGTGCACGCTCGATGGAGGTTCGGAACTGCGGGCAGAGGATGGTTCGATCACCGCGGCTGGAGGAGTCGGCGTGTGGACGAAGGCAGACGCTACAACTGCATTCGACGATCTGCGCAGCGTGGCGCAGACGAACGCGGCGCCGACCAACGCGCCACCGGAGTTCCCGCACTAACGGACCGGCGACATCCGACTTCGCCACATTCCCCTTCCTTGCGTGCCCCGCGCGCTCTACGATCTCCGTTGTGAACTCTCGGCTCATGCTCTTGGTGGGCGGGTGCGGGGCGATCGCCGTTGGCGTGGCGCTTTTCTCTCCAGCGCCGGTGAGCGCGACGCCGCGAGGCGTCCATGACCTCCCGCGCGAAGAACTTCTCGCACTCATCGATCAAGTCGTGAAGGCCGATCGCGCTCGGGGAAATGACGGCACTGGCAAACCGATCGTCGCGCGTGCCGCTGCTGCCACGCCGAGTTTTTGGAACTGGGAGACGCCGCACGTTCATCCGATCGACCTCACTCCCGATGGCAGCACACTGCTCGCTGTGAACACGGCTGATGGTCGCCTCGAACTTTTCGATGTAAGCGGGACCGCGCCGGTCGCTCTCGCATCGATTCCGGTCGGCGTCGATCCTGTGTCCGTGCGGGCACGCAGTAACACAGAGGCGTGGGTGTGCAATCACATCTCCGATTCGATCAGCATCGTGGACCTCGCGACTCGCCGTGTGCGGGCCACGCTGGCGACCGGTGACGAGCCGTGCGATGTCGTCTTTGCAGGAACGCCGCAGCGTGCCTTCGTCAGCATCAGCCAACTCAATGAAGTCCGCGTGTTCGATCCGGCGAACCTCGCCGTGGCGCCGACCGTGCTGGCGATTCAAGGCGAGGACCCTCGCGCGCTCGCGACCGATGGCACCCGCGTCTATGCGGCGATCTTCGAAAGCGGCAACAACTCGACGGTGATTCCCGAAACCGTCGTGAGCAGTTCGGCGAATCCCTATCCCGGCGACGCGAATCCGCCGCCAAACTCGGGGACTTCGTTCAATCCGCCGCTTGCTACTGGGCTGCCGACGTCGCCAAAGGCCGGGATGATCGTTCGTCGCCAGGCGAGCGACAGCACTTGGCGCGACGACAACAACGGCAACTGGACTTCGTCGGTGTCGTGGGGAATGCACGATCAAGACGTAGCGATCATCAATGTCGCGACGCTCGGCATCACTTACGCGAAGGGGCTCATGAACGCCAACATGGCGCTTGGCATCGGACCTTCAGGCCGCGTCACCGTCGTCGGGACCGACGCCACGAATCATGTCCGCTTCGAACCTCGCGTGCGCGGGACATTTGTCCGAGTCAAGATGGCGAGTTTCGATCCTGCCGCGCCGACAAGTCCGACGATCCTCGATTTGAATCCACACCTGACCTATGCGGTCTCCTCGGTTGCGCAAGCCCAGCGCGATCTCAGCATCGGCGATCCGCGGGCCATCGAATGGAACGCGGCGCGGACAACCGGTTGGATCGCTGGGATGGGGTCCAACAATCTGCTCGTGGTCGACGCGTCGGGAGCACCCGTCACGCGGATTGCGGTGGGGCAGGGACCGACTGGCATCGCGCTCGACGAATCGCGCAGTCGCTTGTTCGTGATGAACAAGTTCGACGGATCGATCAGCGTGGTGAACACATCGACGTCCGCGGAACTCTCGCGGATCTCGTTCCACGACGCGACTCCAACCACGATCAAAGCAGGCCGACCGATGCTCTACGACACGCACGCGACGAGCGGACTCGGGCAAGCGTCGTGCGCGAGTTGCCACATCGATGGGCGAATCGACTTCCTCTCGTGGGATCTTGGCGATCCCTCTGGAAGCGTGAAGACCTTCAATCAGATCTGCAACTTCGGACTCGCGGGGGGATGCAGCAATTGGCATCCCATGAAGGGACCGATGACGACGCAGACGCTCGTCGGAATCATCGGCTCGGAACCGCTGCACTGGCGCGGCGATCGCGAGGGGCTTCCGCAGTTCAATCCGGCGTTCTTGGGATTGCTCGGCGACGACGCGACGCTCACCGATGCGCAGATGCAGCAGTTCGGGCAGATGGTTGCTTCGATGCACTTCCCTCCCAATCCGAATCGCAACCTCGACAACTCGCTCAAGACGTCGCTCTCCAACGGCGGCAATCCCGTCACGGGGCAGCAGATCTACATGAACACGAATGTGGATGGCGCCGCCACCAACTGCAACATCTGCCACACGCTTCCGACCGGCGGGCTGAGCGTCATCATCAGTGCCGCGCTCCTGCAGGAGCCGCAGTCGATGAAGATTCCCCAGCTTCAGAACATGCATGAGAAGACGGGGTTCCTCAAGTCGAGCACGAACAACAATCGCGCGATCGCCTTCACCCACGACGGAGCGACGGACACGCTGGTGAGTTTCCTCTCGCTGCCGGTGTTCAGTTTCGCCAGTGGCGCAGCGGGGACTCAGCAGCGAAAGGATCTCGAGGCGTTCATGTTCAGTCTCTCGACCGACACGCATGCGGGCGTTGGCGCGCAGTCAACGCTCGCATCTCTCGCGTCGGCACCTGCCGCGCAGATCGTGTTGTTGGATCAGTACGCGACGCTCGCCGATTCGGGTGCAGTCGATCTTGTGGCGAAGAGTCTCACGAGCACGCTCGCGCGCGGCTGGCACTACTCAGGCGGAGGTCAGTGGCAGTCTGATCGACTTGACGAGACGCGCACCACTTCAGCGCTGCGCGCGCTCGCTGCAGTGGGGAGCGAAGTCACATTCACGCTGGTGCCCGATGGCACCGGCAACCGCATCGGTATCGACCGCGACGAGGATGGATTTCTTGACCGCGACGAGATCGATGCGGGGAGCGATCCAGCGGATGCGAGCAGCACACCCAACAGCTGCCCAGCCGATCTCAACAACGATCACGTCGTTGACGGTTCCGACCTGAGCACGCTGCTTGCGGACTGGGGTTGCACCGCGTGCACGAGCGATCTCACTGGCGACGGCGCTGTGGACGGCGCCGATCTCTCGGTGACCCTCAGCGGTTGGGGCGCGTGCCCGTAGCGAATCGTCCGCGCTTTCTCTCAGGTTCCGCCGGTTCTCCTTCGCCACCGCCTTCCACAGAGTGCGAGCACGCAGATCGTCGCGGGCGATGGCACGACGAACTCAATAATCGATGAACGCGACACCGTATCGCTCGGCGGGTGGTCGAACCATGTCGGCGCAGGGCCATTGAGGCTCCAGTACGCAGATCCTTGCACGCCTGATGGGATTCCGTTTGGCTCTCCACTAGCCCATGCAGTGAACCCCCAAACCTCGCCGGTGACCCACTCCCAACCGCTCGCCGGTCCGCCACCGATTCCTCCAGGTCGGATCGCACCGATGTACGGGCCGTCCGCGTTCGGGGTCGGGGATGAATCCCAGAGTGCGGGATTCGATGCGAGCTCGTTGAAGACAAACATATTTTCAGCGTCGCTTGTGAGGGACACGAGATGACCTCCCAACTCGATCGCATGCGCGTTGGCTTGCGACCAACCGACGACAGAGTCGAACAGAGCCGACTGATACGCGTGCCCGTTCCCACCCTCGGAGAGTGACCAGGTGATCTGCGCAGAAAGAGTGACTCCGGCTTCACAGACGGAGGCGAAGTGGAGAGTGGCGACCGTCCCTACGAACCCGAAAGCGCGTGACGAATTTTTCATGATTTCTCTCCTGCCGCTCTGAAGTGACAGACTCGATCAAATTCTTCCGACACAACGCTCACCGACTCCACCCGTGGTGTCCATGGGTCACCGCGTCGTCGTCGGCGAAACAACCCAAAGAGCGCACCGATCGCGAGCGCCCCGGGGGCCGGTGTGTACTCAACGATGTAGGAGTAGGTGGCGTTGCCGTCGTTGGTGAAGTCGTTCCACTTTCCAGATAGATTCACGAACTGCAGATAGCTCTCCACTCCGCCCTGCCACCCTTGATCGCCGGGTTCATTTGCGGCCCAGTTCGTGTAGCCCCACGTTTCACCCGTGACCCAGACCCATCCTTCGCTCGGTGCGCCAATCGGATCTGGTTGGTATGCCCCAAGCCATGGACCCCCGTACGAGTTCTGCCAAAAGGCTGAGGTGTCGTCGACTAACGAAAGCACAAACGCATTCTCGGCAGCACTTGTCAGTGTCACCAGATAGCCCCCACGATCTACAGCCAGTGACTGCGCGGACTCCCAGGTAACCGCGCTCGCTGAGTGAACCCCTTCATAGAAATGTCCGTTCCCCCCTTGGCTTTCAGTCCATTCAACCATGCCCGCCTGGATGGAAGAACCCATCACGATAGCAACCGTCATTGATGTGCATTGACACAATCGCATGATGCCTCCCGTTCTAGATTTGTTTCTGAACCCCGTTCGCCTCATCACCGGAAACCGATGCTCCGGATCCCCATTGAACCAACTGTCGATAGTGTGCCTCGGATCGGGCGCGAGCGCAAGCGCCTCCGCGAAGAATCTCTGAAGAGTTCTACTGCTTCACTTCACGACCCGATCCAACGCGATGGGGTCGCGTCAGATTCTTCTCGAAGTTCGCGGATTTCACCAATAGGCAACAAGCGCGCCTCAATCGACGGCGTCCACTACCCGTGAGATATCAATTGAAGAACAAAGTGCCAGAATCACACTGTCGGGCGCTGACTGCGGAAGTGAACCCTTTCAGGTCGTAACGGGGTGATCCCCGAGCGCCTCAGCGCCTTCGTCGTCGTGCGAAACCAGCAAGTCCAAGAAGCGCGATCGCGCCAGGAGCTGGAACCGGCGGCGTGATTGATCCGCCGTTGTCGACCGGCGTTCCAGTCGAGTCGACGAACTTCAAGGGAGTATCGCTACCGCCCTTAATGAAGTAGGCCTCGCTCTGAACATCAGGAGCGTTGGAGTACAGAACGGCCGTGTATGTGTGGTTTGCGAAGAGCGAGATCGGCGCGCCGAAAAACTCGACCCAATCGAACGACTGGGAGAATGCATCTCGACCAAGCGTGCATGTCAGCAGTGATGGCGCCGTACCGAACGCCGAGTAGTCACCCTCGAAGATCGTGAAGGTGATTGACGCTGTGGTCTGCGATCCGCCCTTCATCGTCAATAACGCGCCCGTGATGTCAGTGACATCTTGTGACACGGAATACGTCCAGTGCTGCGTGTGTGCGATGTCGCACTGCACTTGAGCGCCGGTGTGACCGGTTGACACAAAGATGCCAGCGGTGGCGGTCAGCGTGATCGAGGAAACAGCAGTGGCAGCGATCGCGGCGCAAAGGCCGTGAGACGAGTTGAACATCAGGGGGTATCCAAAAGGTGGTAGGGAAAGGGGATCGAGACCTTCGAATCTATCGCAATTCGACCGCAAGTCAAAAGAAACAGCATGTTTCTCAAAAAAAGAAGCGAATTCTTTACTGCGCTTGCGTAACCCGTCACTTCGATTTTCGCGAGACCCCTTGGAATGGTGGGTTCGTGTCGAAAAACGACACAAAGCCACCATTTCAAGCACTATCCATGACGGACGAGTGACGCGCGCCGCGAACGCGATCAGGGACAGGCGCCCCAGGCGCCGAGCACGACCGTGAGATCGGCGCCGTCGACGACTCCGTCATCGGTGATGTCGGCTAAGAACTCGCCGCCGGTTCCATCGGTGCCCCACAGACCAAGGAGCACCGTGAGATCGACTCCGTCGACGTTGCCACTGCCCGAGATGTCGCCGGGGCAGGGGGGATCGAAGCGCGTGACTCGGACATCATCCACCACTGCGCCGTTTGCTCCCCAACTTTGACCGGCTGGAGTCAGCGATGCAAGCGTGATCGCGGTTGTCGAGGTCGTCGCAGTGAACGGTACTTGGCAGAGACTCCAAGATTGCAATCCTCCCGGTTGACATGCGTGCATGAAGTCGGCCGAGCCGTCGCCTGCCGTGGCGCGCATGCGCCTGATCGCGGTGCCGCCGCAGTTGCCGGTCAGCTCGAATGTCAGGAGATACTGCCGCCCAACCACAGTCGAGATCGCTTGCTGGATCGCGCCTCCAGTGTTCCAGCCGTCGAGGTCAGTGGAAAACTCGCCCTCGATGCTCTGCCAGGATTCGTTGGTGCAGGCTTCGGTCAAGCGACTCACGTCGACATCGGCTGCGACCACCACCCATGGTGCGAGGTTGGTCATCGCCGAAGTGACAATCACCCAAGAACAGTTGGCCTGGGCAGGACCCGCTTCAAATCCGCCGTTCGCAAGGAGATTCACCGCGCAGGGAGCGCTCGCTTCGCAACAGTCGGGGATGTTGTTTGCATTGGCGTCGGCGAGTTCGCCAGCGAGTATCTGTCCGTAGTCGACAATGCCGTCGGAGTTGCAGTCGGCGGACCATTCGAAGAGCGCAGTCCGTACCGCCGACGCCAGATTGTCGTTCCACCCACCACCCCAACTCGGGGTCCATTCGCCGAAATCCTCACCGCCGTTGTTGTTCGGACTGTTGTAAGTCCATCCGAGAAACGAGATTGCCTCACCGGTCACCCAGCGCCAACCGTTGGCTGGCTCTGCATAATCGGCGGCATTGAGGTCTTGATATAGCCCGATCCAAACAGACTGGTTCTCGGGAAATGACGCCAGCGAGAACGCCATCGACTGCTCTGCCTCAGTCGTGAAAGTTGCCAAGTGTGCTCCAGCGGAGACCGCCACCGCCCGTGAGTCGCTCCACGTGCTGGCGACGGGACTGTATGAGTACCAATGCCCATTCCCTCCATCTTCGACGCGCCACTGCACTGCCGCAGTCTGCGCCGCAACAGGCGAAGCGACAATGGACAGAACCAACGCGGAGGCCGCCGGGGTATTGAGGTATCGCATGGCTACCAGAGATCCACTCGACGCCCCTTCGTGGGTCGAAATCCCGGCGAAACTTACAAAAATCAGCGCCACCACCATCGCGGCGACGCTCCAACGTCGCGCGCCGCGCGTGCCTCCCACGCCCGCGCCCCTGTCCCCAAGCATCGCCACAGTCAGCCGCCCGAACTCGGCGTCACTCAGGCGGGTCATTGCGCAGGCTCCGAAGCACCTGATCCTCAGACAAGTCTTCGCTTGAAACTCCCTCGGCGATCATCGCGGCACGCAGCTCGCGTCGCACCTCGGCGAGCGCCGCGCGCGTCGCGTCCGCGCATTGGTGCAGCGACAGTCCAAGCTCGCGCGCGATCGGCGCATAAGGCTGACCTTCGATCACATGCCGGCGAAAGATTTCCCACTGCGCACCGCGGCCCTCGCGCTCCATCGAATCCGCCGCGGCGGAGTACGCGTGCTCTACAAGTTCGCGGCACCACGCGCGCTCGAATGCGCGCTCGGCGGTGGCCTCGATGCCAAGCGTCGCATCCGTCGGACCGAGCGAGTGGATTTCGCGCGACCGTCCAATGTCGCGCGCAACACCACGCGCATGAAAGAGAAGCCCTGTGAGCAGCCACCTTCGCAGTGGACGGCCGCTCGCGATCCAGCGATGCAGCCCTGCGCACGAGTCGAGCAACTTCACGAAGTACCCGTGCACGAGTTCGTCGGGATCTCCGAGATGGCGCAGCCGCGAGACCTTCACATACGCGCAGAGTGGCGTGCGGTACCGCTCGAACATGAGCGCGCGCACGCGAGTCACTGCGTCGGCGCGCTCGGTATCGCTGCCGTCGCTCATCTGCGTGAGCTGCGTCTCAAGCCACGTTCGATGCGTTGATGGAAACGACGCGATTACGGCACCCGGGGTCGTCATGGGAGGAGTGTAGATCCCGCTTCGGCGCTACAGTATCGCCATGATTCGCGCCGAGGACTTAGTTGGTCACGAATGGGCGGCGTGGTATCGCATGACCCCGAAGCAGCGATGGGCGGCGAGCAAGAAGTTGTGGGTGACATATCTTGCACTCGGAGGGTCGCTTGATCCCGAGCCCGATACGCAAAGTCCTTTCTTCGATGAACGATCACCGCGTCCGCGCCCTGCGCAGGCGAGTCATGGGCGGGCAGGCGTGCGTGTTGTACGGTGCAGCCGAACTTAGTCGGTGACGGCAGAATCGCAGGGGACCAAGTTCAACCGACTCGACCGCGTTCGGAGCGAGCATCGGCGAGCAATTCAGGAAGCCAACGAGTCGCAATGTCCCACATCGCTTCGTGATCGATGATCGAATAGCCGTGGATGATGACATTGCGAAAGTCAATCGCCCGTTTGGCATGGCGAATTCGCGCAAACACATCGGGTGCGTGCTTGCGCACCAAGCCCAGCGCCTCTCCCATGATCTCAAACTTGCGCTCGAAGATCGTCTGCATCTCCTCGTCTTGAAGAAATGCCTCTGCGGTGAGTCGATCCCGCCGCACGCCGATAAACATCGCAGCGTCGATCACATCCTCGAGGACGCTCGCAAGGCTACGCGGCGGCATAGAGCGCGACTCTCGTCTCCTCAAGTTCCGCACGGAAGCGCGGGTTCTTGACTGCGCGCATGCTCACCAGATCGATGTGGCACGGAAACATCTCAACGAGCCCGGAGTAGAGGCCGAGGAGTTGATCGGCGGGATATCGATCCTGGGAGAGCTCGACTAGAAAGTCCACATCACTCTGCGCATCACTCCACTCGCCGCGCGCCGCAGATCCGAAAACCCACAGGCGCGATATGCCGAGTTCGCAACAGAGTTTGCGAATCGCTGGGAGGCGCTCTTCGACAATCGGCGGGAGAACCATGGGCAAAGTGTAGCGGTGTCCGCGCTGTCCAATCAGGAGGCAAAGCGGACGACGATCGAGTCAATCGCGATTCTCACTCGTCGCGTCGGAGAGGCGTCTCGCGCGTTGTCAGTCCGCTCACGGACACACTCCCCAGCTCGTCAGCACCAACGCAAGATCCGCACCATCCACGAGTCCGTCGTGATTGAGGTCGGCGTTGCCGCTGGCCTGGCCCGAAGTTCCCCACTGATTGAGCAGGCTCGCCAGGTCCACGCCGTTGACGACTCCATCCATCACGATGTCGCCCGCGCAGACGCAGACATCATTGCCGCCGAGGCTCAGCCACATCCCCGTGACATTGGGAAGCGGAAGGTTTGTGCACACAGTTGTCCCAGCGAGTGACATCGAGATCGGGCCGTCGCCAACCACGCCGATGCCGCCCTGCGCTTTCGCAGCGGTGTTTCCGGTCACATCGCAGTCGGTGAGCGTCAGGTAGGACGCAGCAACTCCCTGCGGCACCCACGAGATTCCGCCGACGTAATTGTTCGACTCATTCGTGCGCACGTCCGTGCGCAGCAGCGAGGGAGTCCCCTCGACGATGTGCATTCCGCCGCCGCGGCTGTTGGCGTAGTTGAGTTCGATCGTCGTGTCGACGACATCCACGCTTCCGCCGTAGATCATCACGCCGCCGCCGTCGGTTGTGGCCTCGTTGTTCTTGAACGTGCAGCCGTCGATGTCGCCAGTCGACTGCCAGTAGTAAGCGCCTCCGCCGAAGACCGCGTTGTTGTCTTCGATGATGCAGTCCCGCAGGCACGCCGCTGACTCGAACGACATGATGCCTCCACCGCCGAGGATCGATGGATTCCACGGGAATGGAGTTCCTGTCGTTCCGCCGCGCACGGTCACCCGTTCAAGCGCCGCCGTCGCAGGCTCGCCGCCGGTGAAGCGGACGACCGAGCTGCTCGCGCCGCCGGTTCCCGCGATGATCGTCTTGCCCGCACTGGCGCCGCGCACGATGACATCGCGCCCGGCGAAGTAGATCGGTCCGCCGTAGGTGCCCGGCGCGACCAAGATCAGCCGATGAAAACCGAGCGGCGTCGCATTGATCGCCGCTTGAATCGTCGCGTAGTCGCCGGGGACGGTGACCGAACTCGGCTCACACGCGTCTGGGACGTTGTTGTGGTTCGCGTCCGGGAGCGATCCATCTTGACACTGTCCGTAGTCGATGATGCCGTCGGCGTTGCAGTCCGCGGACCATTCGATCAGCGATGGCAAGAGCCAGTCGGAAACTGCGGGAGCATCGTTCCAAGTATCTCTGCCGTGGAGCCAATGCTCGTTGCCCGAGTAGTTGTTCGGCTCGTTCCATCCCCAAGACTGATAGACCCACGGTTCGCCGGTCACCCAGCGCCAACCGCCCGAGGGTTCGCTGTAGTCGGGCGCGTTCACGTCTTGATATCCACCCAGCCACGGGTATCCCTGCAGTCCGGTTGAGTTCATCATCCCCATCACATACTGGTGCTCCGTCCAATTCGTGACGGTCGCGAGGTGGCCTCCTTGAGCGATTGCCGACGCGTTCGCAGCGAAGCGTGGACGCGCGACTGAGTCTCCCATGTACCAATGTCCATTGCCGCCGTCGACGACGCGCCACTGCACGGCGGTCTGCGCGCTTGCGGTGTCGTCGAAGCCCACGAGCGCCAGCGCCAACGAACCCATGAGTGCCCCGATAGTGATCGACTGTGTGCGCATGATGCGTGTCTCCCCTGATGAAGGTGGTTCTCTCAACCCCGCGGGATGAGCAGAACCAACTTGAAGATAACCCCGGCGGGGTGCGTGTCCAAAGGGGAGACGGGGAAATCCCGAAGTCTTAGGAAGAGCGCGATTCCGACGTATGGGCGTGGGAGGGCAACCAGCGCGGCCATCCAATAACCGCAATTCTCCGCTGTTATTGAGGTCGTCGCGGTCTATGGGCAGGGGCCCCAGCCGCCGAGGACGGCCGCGAGATCGGCACCATCTACGACGCCGTCATCGGTGATATCGGCAGGGAACTTGCCGCCAGTGCCATCGGTACCCCAGAGGCCAAGGAGCACTGAGAGATCGATTCCGTCGACCGCGCCGTTGCCAGAGATGTCGCCTGCGCAGGGGCAGAGTTCGTCGAACACATTGCCGCCTGCGTCGGTCCATCCGCCTTGAAACATCTCGCCTACCCATGAGATGTCGCAGAATGTGGAATCCCCGATGACATAGACGCCACTGTAGACGGCTTTCAGCAAAGGTCCGGTCGAGTGACAGTTCGTGAACTCGCACGCGTCAACCACATGTGTCCCGCCCCGCCTTTCCATTACAGCATTTCCGATGAAGTTCCTGAAGGTGCATCTGCGGACGGTCCATGGGGACCAGCCGAACAACGCTGGCTTGGTTGAGTCTTCAAACACACAGTCTTCCGCGAGGAGTGAGCCCGATGCGTTGTAGATCTGTCCCCAGCTCACGGATGGGTTCCCTCCCGTTACCGTAGTGGTGCGCAGTGTGACCGCTCCACCGTTGACGTGCAGCAGCGCGTCCGTTTGTGAGGGACCGCCGTCGCACTGCTCAAATGCGCATCCATCAAACAGCGTGGTCCCGCCGCTCACATATGCACCGCCGGTTCCGCCGTAGGTCCCTCCGGAGCCGGTTGCAATGCAGTATCCGAAGTGACAGTTGATGAAGTGCACGGCACCGCCTGTGATCCGTGCGCCTCCGCCGCCGACATTGGCACACGAAACCATTGCACATGCCTCGAACGTGAGCGACGCTCCGGAAGTTTCAACGCCACCGCCCGTGTTGCCCTGACGCGCCATCCGGAATCCGATCACTTTGGTTGCAGCAGGTTCGCCAGACACCGCCACGAACGACCGTGTTCCCTCTGGCGCGGCAACTGTTGCGCCACCGAGCACCACACTCCGCACCTCGATCGCCTTTCCGCGCAGATTCACGCTCTCGACATAGACGCCGACGGCGACGGAAACAGTATCGCCAACCGAGGCAGCATCCACTGCGGCTTGGATCGTCGGATACTGCTGCGGCACCAACCGATCGGTTGCGATCGCTAACTGAACCGAACTAACCGCCACCACTCCCGCAACTGCCCCGATAGTGATCGACTTCGTACGCATCTCTGGAATCTCCCGTGATGAATGCGGTTCTCGCAACCCCACGGGCCGAGCAGAACCGACTTCAAGAAATCCGCTGCCAGCGCGTTCACGCAGGGGACTTTCGCCGATTCCAGAGATTTGCTGCGAGAGCGCCCATCCGCCGAACGCGAGTCCGGCAATCGCGACTGCCAGAACGGCGATCGTGCGCGCGCGTGCCTTGGGCCTTCCAGGATCGGCAAGTTCCAGGTGTTCCGAGCGCTCCTCCGCATTCAACCTTCCCGCAACCGCACGCAACTCCGCCGCCGTGAATCGCCGATTCGCGCGCGCTTCCTTCCCGACCGTCTGCCCCGCATCCATCGCTCTCACTCCTGTCCGATCCGCCGGAGGATCGCTCGCACTTCCGCTTCGACGACTTCGCCGCCGATGCCATCGTCGCGCAGGCGTCCGACAAGTGCCTCGCGCAGCGCTCGCGTCACCGCGCGCACTTCTGTCGCACATCTGACCGCGTCGACGCCGAGATCCGCGGCGATCACCGGATACGACTTCCCGTCAATCACATGTCGCCTAAAAATCTCGAATGCCTGCGCGCGCCCGTCATCGTCGAACGCGTCCTGCACTTCGCGGCACGCCTCATCGAGCATCGTCATCGCCCACGCCGACTCGAATGCCTCCTGCGCGCCGCGCTCGGGAGAACTCAGCGCGGCGTCAAGCGTCGCCGCATCGAGGCTCGAACGCTCGCGCGCCCGCGCACGATCACGCACGATGCCGCGCGCGTGCAGGAGCATGCCGTTCATCATCCACCTGCGCAGCGGACCGCCGCGTGCACGCCAGCGCACAAGGAAATGCGGATCGCCGAGCACCTTCGCGAAGAACGAGTGCACGATCTCGTCGGGCTCGCCGAGCGTGCGCATCGAACTGCCGCGCGCGTACGCGGCAAGCGGCTCGCAGTAACGCTCCATGACGTGTTGGCGCATCTCGCGCGCGGCGGTTGCGGCCACAGCGACGTCGTCAGCAAGCACGAGATCGATGCGCGTGTCGAGCCATGTGCCGTGCGTCGAAGGAAAGAGATCGCGAGTCCCGGTCTGCCCCATGGGGGGAGTGTAGGAGTGGTATTGGCGCTGCCGACAGTCGTGGCGAGCCCCCCGCGCGACCACCCAAATCAGCAAAATCCACCTCAAAAGTTGCTTTTGATGGCCAGAGCATATACAATTCGGCTAATGATCCGCAAACAAAAGCAACCGTTTCCGCCGCCCAAGCCCACCGTGCAGCATTTCTTCGCCGGCCATCCTGTATTCACAAACGGAGAATTCGCATTGGTCCACGGCCGCACGGGATCGCGCAACCCAGCCACGCTCCGCGTGCTCCTCGCGCGCCAACATGCGCGTGGCAGGGTGCTATCGGTTCGTCGCGGAATCTATGTGGTCGTGCCGATTGGCGTTGATCCGGCGTCCGCACCCGTCGATCCCTATCTGATCGCTTCGAAACTCGCACCTGACTCGGTGCTCGGCTACCACACGGCGCTCGAACTGCACGGTCACGCCCACAGCGTGTTCGAGCGATTCCAGTTTCTCACCCGAACCTCAGCGAGAGCATGCGCATTTCGGTCGCTCGTGTTTCAGCCAGTGCGCGAGCCGCGATCGCTCGCGAGCCGTGGCGCCAATCGGGTCGGGGTGCAGCGCATGGATCGCATGGGCCTCGATCTACTCGTGACAACGCTCGAGCGGACATGCGTTGATGCGCTCGATCGCCCCGACCTCTGCGGCGGCTGGGAGGAAGTCTTCCGCTCACTTGAGTCGGTCCCGTATCTCGACCTCGATGCGCTGGTCGCCTACGCGCTGAAATTGCGATCGGCCACGGTGGCGGCGAAGGTCGGCTGGTTCCTTGAGTTGAACGCGAAGCGGCTCGACGTGGACGGTCGCGTCCTACGCCGGCTTCGGTCGCGCGCACCGAAGTCGAAGCAGTATCTCGACCGTCGCTCGAAGCGCGGACATCGGCTTGTCTCCGGGTGGAATCTCATGGTTCCGACTGTCCTGGCAGAGCGGCGCTGGAGGGACGCCGAGTGAATCTCTCGCGTGAACGACTGCTGACGGAAGCAGCGAATCTCTCGTTTCGCCCCGAGATCCTAGAGAAGGCGGCCCGACTGCTTGCGCTGCTCGAGGCGCTCGTGCGCCACCCTCGTCTGAGAGGTCGACTCGCGTTGAAGGGTGGAACTGCGCTCAACCTTTTCCTCTTCGATGTGCCGAGGCTCTCAGTTGACATCGACCTGAACTACATCGGAGCGGTGGACCGCGAGGCGATGCTCGCCGAGCGCCCCGAGATCGAACGTGCGATCGAGATCGTCGGACAGGCAGAGGGGATGTCGATCACGAGGATCCCCGAGGATCACGCTGGCGGCAAGTGGCGCCTGCGCTACCAGAGCGCGCTCGGGCAAGCAGGCAGCATCGAGATCGATTTGAACTTCATGTTTCGTGTGCCCCTCTGGTCGGTCGCGTTGCGAGATTCCCGCCCGCTTGGACGGTTCGCCGCAATTGGAATTCCTGTGCTCGATCTTCACGAGATTGCAGCCGGCAAACTTGCCGCGCTCGTGTCGCGCCGAGCAAGCCGCGACCTGTTCGATGCGCATGCGTTGCTCACGCGGGAAGACATTTCCCATGATCGCCTTCGGACTGCGTTCATTGCGATCGGAGCCATGAACCGGGTGGATTGGCGCACCGTCAGCGCGGAGGGGATCGGCTTCGACGTGAATGAGTTGCGCGAGCAGTTGCTTCCGGTGTTGCGTTCAGCTGCATTCCGCGGCGATCACGAACTCAATGCGTGGGCAGATCGATTGGTGACAGAGTGCAGGGCGCGCTTGGGAGTGCTGTTTCCGTTCACCGATCGCGAGCGAGAGTTCCTCAATCGTTTGCTCGACCACGGTGAAATCCGACCCGAGTTGATCACCTCCGACGAAGCGCTGGCACGGCGGTTATTGCAGCACCCAGCACTCGCGTGGAAGGCGCAAAACGTGAAGAAGCATTTCGGAAGGTGAGGCAGCTGTGTTGCGGGATTCGCCGCCTCTGCCTCCAACAGGTGATTTGAGTGCCCGAATCGGGCGTCGAAGTCACCTGTTGAGGGGGTGCACGCGTTACGGGCACTTCCCCCAGCCGCCGAGGAGCGCGCCGAGGTCAGGTCCCGAAACGATTCCGTCGCGATCGATGTCTGCGCGCGGATAGTCGCCGCCGTCGGTGCCCCACGCGCCGAGCATCGCAGCGAGATCGACCGCATCGACGCTGCCGGTCAGAATGACATCAGCTGGACATGGATCGGCTTCGCAGATGTCGGGGATGCCATTCAAGTTGGCGTCGATGAGGTCGCCCGCGAGGATCTGCCCGTAGTCGACGATGCCGTCGGCGTTGCAGTCGGCGGACCATTCGATGAACCCTGAACGTGCAACGCTGTCGCAGTTCTGCACGATGCCGTCACCGACATCGTCGAGGATGTTGTTGCAGCATCCGGTGAAGAAGAGGACATCCTGCGCTCCGTCAGGACCACATCCGCAGTATCCCACTGTTCCGGCTGGGCAGTCGTCGAATCCCGGCTCAGTCATGTTCGCGAACGGAACAAGGGTCCCCATGTAGTTCAGATCCAATTGGAAGGACTCCCCAGTCACCCAGTGCCAACCCCCATTAGGTTCTGCGTAGAGCGGGTCACTGTGATCCTGATAGGCCCCCGCGAAACGACCTTCAAAGTACGAAATCGGAAATCGCGCCTTCAGCCAAGTCCACTCTGCGAGCGTCGTCACTGTGGCGAGGTGGCCGCCCTTCGTTACACAAACAGCTTGCAATTGGGGCCAGACCAGCACCTCGCTTGTTCTCGCATACCAATGCCCATTCCCTCCGTCTTCGACGCGCCACTGAACTGCGTCCTGCGCGTGAACTGATCCTGCAATCGCGAGCGCGCTCAACGCCGCAACCGACGTAACGCCACCGAGTGAACGGGAATTCGTGTACTTCATGCTCATGTCTCTTTCTCCAGAAGGTTCAGAGATAGAGCCACTACCACGCACGCCATGCACCGCGATGCCGCCAGATTCCAACATCGCGGCGGGATCACTGCTCTCCACGGCCGCCCACGCCACCGCGCCGGCCACTCCAGTGCAGAAAACCAACACCAGTGCGGGTCTGCGACGCGGCAATCCCCAAAGTCGCCAGCGCTGGTTCGCTCTCGAAGCCTCCCACACCCGCCCAGCTTGCGCAGGGGTCATCCGTCTCACGCCCGTCGCCACAGTCGCTACCGACATCCCCGTCATGGCGCCGCCTCGGCACTCAGCGAAATCACCTCAGCAACTGCCGCGTCCAGCTCGCTCCCATCAATCCCTTCTGCGTGTAGCAGCACGCGCACCTGCTCGCGCATCACCTGCGAGAGTCGCCTCACCGCATTCGCCGACTGCGTCTTTGTGATCCCAAGTCGCCGCGCAACTTCCGCGTGCTCGCATCCTTCGAAGATGTGCAGTCGAAACGCCTCGTAGTCATCAGCGCGCCCGCGCGCGAGCACTTCGGTTCGCGCATGCTCGTGCGCCTTGTTGGCAATCGTCAGCGCCCACACGCGGTCGAATTCGCGCTCTGGCGACGGTCCAGGCGCGCTCAGCGGAGCCATCTCTTGATCACTTCGCAGTCTCGCTGCACTTCGCAACTTGTCTCGGCGCAACCCGCGGCAGTGCAGCGCGATCGCGTTCATCATCCACCTCCGCAGCGAGATGCCAGTGCCACGCCATCGACGCAGCATGGTGGGAGTCGCCAGCGAATGCGCAAAGAACGACGCGACGAGATCCTGCGGCTCGCCGAGATCGCGCAGCGCCGCCGTCGTCATGTACGCGCACAGCGGCTCGTGGTAGCGCGTCATCACGAATGCGCAGAGTTCGCGGTGCGCGTCGTTGGCAGCTGCCGTGTCGGGAGTCTCATCGATGATCGTGAGATGCGTCTCGATCCACGTTCGATGCGTCGATGGAAAGTGATCTACAAAGCCGGCGCCGGAAGCCATGCAGTCAAGGTACAGGCGGGGGAGGGGGCTCGGTCATTGTGTGAGTACCCGATGCCGCGCTGGAGGAGTTTCACAATAGTTCCGCCCTCTGAAATGGGCATCCAATGTCGGTTTTCGACACGCGCTGCCCATCTCGACGGTGGTCCTTGCCGACGAAGTCGTTTCGCTGGCGGTGCTGTTTCATCAGTCTGCTCGCTGTTGACTGGGTAAGGGAAAAACTCTGCCCAAAAAGAAAACCTCGGCATGCGGGGATTCCGCACGCCGAGGCACAAGGGGTTGAGCCGCGGTGACCGCGGAGTGAATCAGTGCGTCCAGGCGAAGAGGACAGAGGCGAGGTCGCCACCGTTTCTATCCACAAGGAGGCTCGAGACCAGCATGATCAACCAACAATCGAACA
>CAYHHO010000007.1:0-44311 GCA_964356445.1 uncultured Singulisphaera sp.
CAACCGCGACTGGGCAACGGGCAGAAGATGTCCGCACGATTCGCTTCGAACCGATTGCCGGCACCGCGTTCAAGATCGAACGCATTGGCAGTGATTGGAAGATCACTGACGAGAAGGGGGCGCGCAGCGCAATGGCGAGCACCGTGGATAGCATGTTGAGGTCGCTTTGTGAGAGTCGCGCGTCCGAAATCATGTTGCGACCCGCGCCGTCGGACTTGATGATTGGGCGGATTGTGCTCGAGACCTTTGACGGGCGAGAGATTGCTGCGATCGCAGTTTCTCGCGAGCGGGACGGCGGACGCTTTGGGGTTGATGACGGCTCGGGGGTGCTGCGTGTTTTCGCCGCGTCGCTCGATTTGCAGTTCGACCCAACTGCCTTCGAGCCGACTGTCGCTCAGCCGTGAGTGGCGCGACGCCAAAGCGCGACCGAATCGTCGCCACGCCGTCGCAGGTCGAGCAGTTGATACTTGAGCGCGTCAAGCATCTGCATCCGGCCCTTTCCAGTCGCAACTGGTCGACCTGAGCCGTCCGCAACCGCGACGGGTGCAGTAAACGCCCACGCATCGTCTACAAGGTCCTCATCGAAGAGCGCGCCCAGAAGCCCTGCGCCGCCTTCGACGAGCACGGTCGAGACGCCTTGGCTGCCGAGCGATCGCAAGACTTCTGCCATCGATCCGCGTGGTAACCCGCGAAAGGCGTGATATCCCGCTTCTCCACGCGCCGGAGCCAATTCCATCAGTGAGACTCCTGCTGCAACCAATCCGCCTCTGTATCCCTGAACGGCAGACGCGATTGCACTTGCCAGCGCCACGATGGTGACTGAACCCTGTGAAGCAGTCTTGATGATCTGCGCGTCGATCGGCGTTGCGAGTTGTGGGTCAATGATGATGCGGCGCGGTGTGCGCCGAGTTCTTGTTACGCGCGGAAGGAGGTGTGGATCGTCTGCGAGAACCGTGCCAACTCCCACCATGACGGCATCAACCCGTCCGCGCTCGCGGTGGACCGCTGCGCGGCTGCGAGTGCCGCTGATCCAGCGACTATCGCCCGCGCGTGTGGCTGTGCGCCCGTCTAGTGTCTGCGCCCACTTCGCGATCACCCAAGGTCTTCGCAGGTGGATTCTCGTGAGGAATGGAGCGGTCACTCGTGTGCACGCCATGCACTCGATGCGCTGGACTTCTATTCCCGCGTCATGAAGTTGCGTCGCGCCCCCAGCAGCAACCGGATTGGGGTCCGCGACCGAGTAGACCACCCGTGCGATGCCCTGTCGAATGAGCGCTTCCGTGCACGGAGGAGTCCTGCCTTGATGTGCACAGGGTTCCAGCGTGACATATGCAGTCGCTCCGTTGGCGCGTTCTCCGGCTCGGGCAAGTGCGATCGCTTCGGCGTGCGGCTCTCCGCACCGCGCGTGATAGCCATAGCCAACAACTTGACTTGAGCGAGGAGCACCCGGTTGAACGATGACGCAACCAACCAGCGGATTCGGTTCTGCGCCTCCATGTCCGCGCAGTGCCAGTCGAGCGGCGCATTCGAGCCAGTCGCTGTCGACTGGCGGACTCATGCGACGCTCGCGTGCGTTGTGCTCACTGCTTGGCGAGAACTTCGTCCTTGAGCCGATCTGGCATGATGCGGTAGGTGAGTGGCTCCATCGAACTCGATGCACGACCCTGGCTCATCGATCGAAGGCTCGTTGTGTAGCCGAAGAGTTCCGAGAGCGGAACTTCTGCGGTCACCAGTCGGAGGACGCCACGGACTTCGGAGTCCGTAATCTGACCACGGCGGCTGGCGATGTCACCCGAGACGCTTCCGAAGAATTCGTCAGGAGTTGTGACCACCAACTTCATGATCGGCTCGAGCAACGCAAGACCCGCCTCTGTGCAAGCCTCGCGGAACGCGAGGGCGCCCGCTTGTTCGAATGCGATCTGACTCGAATCGACATCGTGGTAGGAACCGTAGACGAGTTCGACCTTGACATTGATGACGGGATATCCGCCGAGAATTCCGCTCGCCGCAGCCTGGCGCGCGCCGTATTCGATGCTGGGGATGAATTCGCGCGGAACGACACCGCCCGAGATCTTGTCCTCAAAGACCACGCCATTCTTCATGACGAGCTCTTCGGCTTCGGCTTCTTCCTTGGTCATTGGGCGCACGCTGACAACAGCATCTCCGTACTGTCCGCGACCACCCGACTGCTTCTTGAAGAGTCCGCGAACGCGTTCCGCGCTTCCGGTGATCGTCTCGCGGTATGCAACGCGCGGTTTGCCGACGCTGACGCCGATTTTCATGTCGCGGACGAGCTTGTTCTTGATGATTTCAAGATGCAACTCGCCCATGCCTGAGATGATCGTCTCGCCTGTTTCGTCGTTGTAGTTGGAACGGAACGAAGGATCTTCACGGCGAATGGTGGTGAGCGCCTCGCCGAGCTTCTTCTTGTCGTCAGCTGTGTTTGGCTCGATCGACATCGAGATGACGGGTTCTGGGAATGTCATGCGCTCGAGCACGATGGGGTGGTCTGGATCGCAGAGCGTGTCTCCAGTGAAGGAGTCCTTCAACCCGACGACGGCCACAATCTGCCCAGGGCCAGTTTCGTCAAGAGCGTTGCGATGCTGCGAGTGCATCTCGTAGAGGCGCGACACGTTTTCTTTGCGATCGTTGCCTGGGTTCAGCACGCGCGATCCCTTGGTCAACTTGCCTGAGTAGATACGCAGGTACGTCAAGGTTCCCGCGACGTCAGAGACGACCTTGAACACCAACGCCGAGAACGGCGCATTTTCCTTGTGGGGTCGCGTGAGTTTGATGCTCGGGTCGCGCGCATCTGTGCCTTCGACGTCGGGACATTCGGTCGGGCAAGGCAGATAGTCGATGACAGCATCGAGCATGGTCTGGACTCCGACGTACTTCAATGCAGATCCGCAGATGACTGGGAACGCACGAAGTTCCGTGCAGGCCTTGCGCAGGACAGCCTTCATTTCCACCATCGTGATCGAATCCGGGTCGATGAGGTACTTCTCGGTCAGAGCATCATCGAGTTCAGCGATCTTCTCGACCATCTTGTGGCGCCACTCGGCAGCCTTCTCTGCCCACTCCGCTGGAATGTCAGCCTCGGTGATCTTCTCGCCGTTATCCGCTTGCGACCAGTACATGGCCCGCATCGTCATGAGGTCGACGATGCCCTTGAAGTCATTTCCCCATCCGAGTGGGAACTGGATTGGAATGCCGTTCGCGCCCAAGCGGGTGAGAATCGATCCG
Source organism: uncultured Singulisphaera sp. (assembly GCA_964356445.1). Taxonomy (GTDB): domain Bacteria; phylum Planctomycetota; class Phycisphaerae; order Phycisphaerales; family SM1A02; genus F1-60-MAGs104. The sequence goes on from CAYHHO010000007.1 coordinate 3,247, forward strand.
TAGGAATAGTCAAAGTCTGCGCCGAGTTTGTCCATCTTGTTGATGAGGCACAAGCGGGGGACGCCGTACCGATCAGCCTGTCGCCAGACGGTCTCGCTCTGTGCTTCGACGCCTTCTTTTCCGTCGAAGACAGCGACCGCACCGTCGAGAACGCGAAGCGAGCGTTCGACTTCGATCGTGAAGTCGACGTGCCCCGGGGTGTCGATCAGGTTGATCTTGTACTCAACTCCCTTGTGATCCCAAGGGCAAGTCGTTGCTGCCGACTGGATCGTGATTCCGCGCTCCTGCTCTTCTTGCAGCGAGTCCATCGTCGCCGTTCCTTCATGCACTTCACCCATGCGGTGAATCTTTCCCGTGTAGAAGAGAACTCGCTCGGTGACGGTTGTCTTGCCCGCGTCGATGTGTGCGCAGATTCCAATATTTCGGACTCGATTGAGATCAGTAGCCATGTTCGAAACTCCTGTGTTGAAGAGCCCCAAAGTCTAGCAAAGATGCCGATTCGGTCAATGGTTCAGCCGCGCAAATCGCCCCGCGCCGGAACCAGATCCGCGTTCAGATTGCGCGAACGAGTTTCGATTCAGCGAGCCCAGCGGCTTGGAGCGCCGGGCGGATGAGCCCCACAAAACGGCGTCCATCCTTGACATATCCGGCCGTCGGTGCCAGATTCGTCACGCGCTGCGCGAACCAGCGATTCAATCGCTCCATCCAGAGTTCCCGAACGTACTTTGCAGTCATCGAGGCGAGCGCAATTGGCAGGTGCTCGAGTTCGCCCTTGACGGTGAAGGAGATGGCGAGCGTTGGTCTCGCACCGCGAAGTTCGTAAACACTCTGGCTTGCGTCTTCCCGAACGATGGCGAGGCGATCCTCTGGAAAGGCTCTCAGCAAGTCATCGACGTAGCGCATTCGCCCGCTCTGCCGGTCCGCGGCGACGCGGATTGGCGAGTCAGGCCACCTTGTCCGAAGTCGCGCGACATGGTTGATGAGGACAGTCCACGGCACGCTTGTCTTCACCATCCCGCGGCGCGCGGCGTCATTGATTTCCTCTGCATCCACCGAATCACATGCAACCCCGTGTCCAGCTACCCGAGCATCGGTCGCTGCTTTTCGCAGCATCGCGCAAGCTATGCCGACTTGGGCTCGGTCACATGCCCACGGAAGTTCCGTCTCACCTCCATACCAAGGAGCATTGGTGGAAAGGTCGCTCGACGTTGTCCGCGCGACTCGCTCGAACAAGTCGCGGTCGGTCGAGATCGGACCGACATCTGACTGCAGGGCAAGCGCCGAGAGAACTCCACGCTCAATTGTCGCCATGGGGTGCACGCCAGCGACTGTCCCTGTGCCCTTGAGTTTCTTGCTGTCGTTGAACGCCACGCGCGCGCGCCGGTCGGATCCGCTTCGGCAGACTGCGCGCGAGAGCAGTTTCCAAAGGTCGGGAACTGCGAGCGGGTCGTCGAGTCCATCGATCGACCACTCCGAGCACGCCACGCAGAGCGGACCAATCAGCGGTCCATATCCAGCTTCATCGATTCCCGCGTAGATCAGCATCGGTGCGTATTGTGACGAACCCGCTGTATCCTTGCACCTGCAATTTCACAAAGGAAAGCCGATATGACCCAAGCCGCGACGCGATCTTCGACCCCATCATCAACGGAATCTCTGCTCGGAAAAGACGCCGATTCATTGCTGAATTACAAGGCGAAAGTGAGCAAGGACCTGCTGCACCTACCAGGACCAGATTTCATCGATCGGGTCTATGCGCAGAGCGACCGCAACCCTCAGGTCCTGCGCAACATGGGAGCGATCTTCAACCACGGGCGTCTTGCGGGGACTGGCTACTGCAGCATTCTTCCCGTCGATCAGGGGATCGAACATAGTGCCGGAGCGAGTTTCGCAAAGAATCCGATTTACTTCGATGGCGAAAACATCATCAAACTTGCGATCGAGGGTGGATGCAACGCTGTTGCGACGACTTTCGGAGTCTTTGGGGCCGTGGCTCGGAAGTACGCGCACAAGATTCCGTTCCTCGTCAAGATCAACCACAATGAATTGCTGACATTTCCGAATCAGCACAAGCAAATCCTCTTTGGGTCGGTTGAGGAGGCGTGGAATCTCGGTGCGGCTTCTGTCGGAGCGACGATTTACTTTGGATCGGACGATTCAGACAGACAGATTGTCGAGATCGCCGAGGCATTTCAGCACGCGCATGAGTTGGGGATGGTGACTGTGCTCTGGTGTTACCTTCGCAACAAGGCATTCGTGAAGGATGGCAAGGACTATCACACGAGCGCGGATCTCACGGGGCAGGCCAATCACCTCGGTGTGACGATTCAGGCTGACATCATCAAGCAGAAGCAGGCGGACTGCAACGGTGGCTATCAGGCACTCAACACGCTTGGCATGGGCGGCTCGAGTTACGGAAAATTCGACCCACGGATCTACACAGATCTCTGCAGTGATCATCCAATCGATCTGACGCGCTATCAGGTGTTGAATTGCTTCTCTGGTCGATCAGGGCTCATCAATTCTGGTGGAGCGAGCAGCGGCGCCAGCGATCTCGCCGACGCCGTTCGGACAGCGGTCATCAACAAACGCGCTGGGGGAACTGGCCTGATTTCAGGGCGAAAGTCATTCCAGAAGCCAATGGCGGATGGCGTCAAACTCCTCAACGCGATTCAGGATGTCTACCTCGACGCGAGGATTTCGATCGCGTGACGCTCGTGCGGGGATAGGACGGCGCGACGGCGCGTCAGCTTTCAGTGCGCAAGGATGACAACGGTCGGACCGCCTGCTCCCATCATGGAAGTCGCTTGTGACTCGGTTGCGTTCTGGGGTTCCGCTGCGTGCCTCACGGACTCGACCGAAATCGTGGAACCCGCGCAGATTCGGACGGGGTCAAGAAAGATCCAAGGTTCGCTGAGCCGATCGTTCCAATTCGGGATATCGAGCAGTGTGAGCACCTGCCCATCGGTCGCCTGGGCGCGCACACACAATGACTTGATGTTGGCATCCGCTCTCACATGAATGGCGATCGCAAGCGTTTCATCTTCGAGGGTCATGGGTCGAATCTCGTTGAGTGATAGCGAACGAACCACCCGCGCTCCCAAGTCTGCCGGAATGAGGTCGATCGCGGTCGTCGTTGGTTCGACCTTCCCGCGTGCGTCGGTATGAACCTCTGCCACGATCACAGAGTCACGGGGGATCGAAATCGCGAAGCCATTCGGAAGCATCCACCGAGGCGAAAGGCGCGAAACTGCGCCAGCGGACCCAGACGCGACGAGCCCGATATCGCCGAGCGCGTCGTAGCCTGGGTCAGGGTCGGCCGCATCAAGTCGCAGTGCAAATCCAGCGCTATCCGTGAGGAGTGAGACTTCGTGGATGAGTCCTGGAGTTTCGCAGTGCATCTCCACGCCGGCGATCAATAACGGCTCATGCAACTTCTGTGGAATCGCAAACGCACGGATGATCATTCCGGGGGTCGCACTCAGGACCCATCCAGAGGTGACGTCAGCGAGGCGCACACTTGGGGAATGATGGTTTGACGGCGCACTTGATGTCGCACTCCCTGCGATGGGCTCAGGCGCACTCACGGGACGAGGCGCGCCCGCGTCGAGCCATGACAGAAGTGCTTGTCGGTCGTCAAGGGAGAGTTCCCTTGAGCCACGAAGCGGCTGTCCACTCCCACTTGGCAACCACGGGGGCATGAGTCCATCGCGAACTGCGAGCGCTGCGGTCGCACTGCGGCGAACTCGTGCGGAATCACTCGCGAGGTCGAGCGAAGAGGGACCATTTGGCCCGTGACACCCCAGACAGACGCGTGCGAAAACCGTTGCCCCGTCGGCAAGCGTCGCTGCTTCAGCGCGAGCCGTTCTTTCAATACTCGAAGGATCTTGACCACACGGCACGGCGATGTGAATCGCCAGAGTCGAAATTCCAGCAGCCCAGATCACACGGACCAATTCGCTAGGACCGTCGCGAGGTCGAGCCCATCCACGATTCCATCCACATTGATGTCGGCTGGTTGGGTCGCCGTCCCCCACGCGCTGAGGATTTGCGCAAGGTCTGATCCGTTGACAAGTCCATCACCGTCGAGATCGCCCTGAACGGCTGCCGCGGCAACGATGATCGATCCGTCCATTCCGCCCAAGCAATGTGGTGTACAGAAGTAGGGGATCGTCGTTCCCGCGGACGATGGCGGCACCACCCAAGTGAAAGATTGGAGCGCCACAGAAAGCGTCCCATTGAATAGCCCGTTCGCGGTGCAGTTTGACCCACTCGTGACCGTATGACCTCCTCCGTGCCAGACCCACGTGATTGAGTCGCCAACCTGGGCATTCACAGAGTCAGGAGAAAACGTGAAACTGTTCTGATTGACCGTGATCACGGCGGCGGTCGCAGCACTCGTCAGGACGAGCCCAGATGCAATCGATGTGACGAAAGTGCGCAGCATTGGCAAGTTGAACTCCTTGGATGGCAGGGGTGGTTCTAGCAACCCAACGGTAGTCCATGCAGATTGCCAGTCAAAACAATTCCGCAAGAATCGCGGGAATACCGTTGGAATGGGGATTACCCCGCACCAACCGCCAGCCTTTGCGCTGCCCGGACGGGTTTCTGCACCCGACTGGACTCCATCATGCGACGAACCTCCTCGGCATCCGCGTGCTCCTCGCCGAATCGAACAAGTCGAAGGCTGTTTGCGATGACAAAGATGTAGGCGGCGGCCTGATAAAACGGCGTGACCCAGATGTCGATCTGTCCAGTCGCTGCAAGCGCGAGGCCGACTGTCGCGAGCACGAGACTCGCAGCAATGTTCATGGCGATAATGCCGCGTGCCTTCGATGCCAATTCCAAGAGGAACGGGATGTGGCGCAGGTCCTCGTTCATGAGAGCGACTCCAGCGCTGTTGGTGGCGATGTCTGATCCAGAGAGACCCATGGCGACGCCGACATCTGCGCTCGCCAGAATTGGACCGTCGTTGATGCCGTCGCCGACAACCAAGACCTTATGGCCCCGCTGCAGCAGGTACTTCAGCTCATCGTGTTTTTCCTCTGGAAGACATTCAGCTTCGATGGTGTCGACCCCAACTGCCTCGCCGACCTGTTTCGCTACTGCGAGTCGATCGCCCGTGAAAATGCACACTCGGCGTACTCCGAGTTGGCGCAGTCGGGTGACTGTTTCCGCCGCATTCTGACGGAGCTTGTCTTCGAGTCCAACAGCTCCCATGTACTTGCCGTCCACCATCACGTGAACGCTCGACATCCCTTCGATCCGTTCTTCGACCTTTGCGATTTGGTCGGCGACGGTCGGTTGCAACTCGCGCAACCACTGCGATCGTCCCGCATGGATCGTTGATCCCGTTTCAGTCGTTGCCAAGACGCCACGACCGTGCAACTCTTCATAAGAGCGCAGTGCGCCAGGTTGAATTCGAGCGCGCGTGGCAGTTTCAAGGATGCTTCGAGCCAGCGGATGGTTCGATGACTGTTCGCAATCTGCAGCGGCCTGAAGCAGCGCAGCGCCATCGCATCCTTCGGCAGGTGCCAGTCGGCTGACGCTGAATTTCCCGGTTGTGAGCGTGCCGGTTTTGTCGAGAACAACCGTGTCAATTCGTCCGGCCGCCTCGAGCGTGCGCGTCTGCTTGATCATGATTCCAAGTCGTGCCGCCGCTGCAAACGCGGCCACCATTGCCGTGGGATAGGCAATCAGGAGCGCACCAGGGCAGGTCACGACGAGCACAGTGATCGCGCGTACCGCCGCCGTGCTGCGAACTTCGGCGATGGCACTCTTACTCGTGAAGAACCAAACGAGCCCAGCCACCATCAGCACGATCGGAACGTAGTACGCCGCCAGTCGTTCGATGAGTTCTTGCCGATCGGTGCGGGAATTCTCGGCTTCGCGGATCAGCGTCTCGACCTTGCCAATGGTGGTGTCACCAGCGACAGCCGTGACTTCCATTTCAATCTGTCCGGTGAGATTGGTTGTTCCTGCGTAAACATCGAATCCAGGCTGTGCTTCGATCGGGACCGCTTCTCCGGTGAGCGATGCCTGATTGATGCTGCTTGTTCCGCGCAGAATGCGACCGTCCGCGGGGAAATTTTCTCCTGGGCGAACTCGAAGGATGTCTTTGACCTTGACGACATTGCGGCTCACCTCGCGCTCGGCTCCCGTGGCATCGATGATGCGCGCCATGTCTGGGGTCAGTTCCAGAAGTTCGCGGATCGCGCGCTGCGCTCCCCACGCGGTGCGTGACAGGACGAGTTCGGAGAGCCAAAGAAAGAACGCGAGAAACCCCGCTGCGAGATAGAGGTGATTCGCCATCGCGGCAAGCACAGCGAGCGTCGCAAGCGAATCGCTCGACGGGCGCCCGAGACGCAGTTCCTTTATTGCGCCAGCCGCCATTGGCACCGTGAGGATGATCGCGCCGATGACGGCCGGAATCTGGGCAACTGAAGATTCAATGTGAAAGAGAGCCTCTCCCAGCCACGCGACGAGGAGCAGCACTCCACCGCAGAGGGCAATGAAGAGACGACGCTCAAGTCGTGCGCCGCCCTCCGCTGAATCCTGCGCTGCTTCGAAGCCGCTCGCGCTCGAAGAGGATTTACCGAGGGTGGTTGTGAGGCTTGTCGTGTTTGGCGTGCTTGTCATGCTTGTCATGCTTGTCATGCGTGTCAGGTTGTCAGGTCGTCGAACTTGTCACCGTCAAGGTCGCGAGAACTCGCGAACCAACTTAGGTTAGCAACGCGAGGGGAGGGGTGTCGTGGTAGGTTGAGCGGATGGCAGAACGGATTGCCGTGATCGGCTGTGGGCAGTTCGGGACCGTGCTGGCAGTCCACGCAGCAGGTGCTGGGCATACTGTGACTCTGTGGGGACGCGACTCGCAGGAGATTGCACCGCTCGTTGAACGGCGCGAGAGCCCGCGTATTCGCGGACTTCGACTTCCGGACTCGATCCACGTGACGACCGACGGGCGCAGTGCGATGGAGGGCGCAGATCTCGTGTTGACTGCCATTCCATCTCAGTACGCACGCTCGATCTGGACAGTTCTCGGGCGGGAGTGCCCATCGTCAGCGATCGTCGTGAGTGTCGCCAAGGGATTCGAACTGCAGTCGATGATGCGACCGAGTGAGGTGCTACGAGAACTTGGGGTCGGAGCGGAAGTCGTGACCCTCTCCGGCCCGTCGATTGCGACAGAGGTAGCGCGTGGATTACCGACAGCGCTCGTGGTCGCGGGAGAATCCCTCGCGACCGCACGAGTGCAGAAAGCACTGACGACTGGAGCATGGCGCATGTATTGCTCGACTGATCAAGTCGGTGTCGAAGCGGCGGGCGCGATCAAGAACGTCGTCGCACTCGCCGCGGGAATGGTCGATGGCATGTCACTTGGGATCAATGCAAAGGCAACGCTCCTTGCGCGGGGAATCGCGGAGATCTCTCGGCTCGGGATCGCGCTCGGTGGTCGCAAGGAAACTTTCTTTGGAGTCGCTGGCGTCGGAGACCTCGCCACCACCTGTTTCAGCGAAGATGGGCGCAATCGAACGCTGGGTGAATTGATCGGCAAGGGAACCTCATTCGAGGCAGCACTTCGATCGATGCACTCCATTGTGGAAGGTGTCGAGACTTGCAAGGTCGTTGTCGCACTTGCGAAACAGCATGGCGTCGATATGCCGATCGCTCAGGCGGTCTACTCGGTGCTCTTTGGTGGTGTGACGCCGCAGGTGGCACTGCAGGATCTCATGCGGCGGCAGAGCGCACAAGAGCGGGTCTGACGTCGGAACCGTTGGAGCGCGGGGCTCCAAGTGGCAGGCCATTCAAGGAACGCTGACGAGCGTGCCGCCCGCATCGATGCGTCGAAGAAATCGGTGCGTTCGAAGCAACTCAACCGCTCGCCGCAAGTCGTTCCAGAGCGGAGCCTGGAACACCAGCGGTTCGTTCGAGATCGGATGGCGAAAACCGAGCAGCGCTGCGTGGAGAGCTTGACGCGCGAGGAGCGGCGTCGCGTCACTGCCTCCGAAGTCGCTCTCGAGAACACGGCGACCTCCATACATATCGTCTCCAACGAGCGGGAATCCCAGGTGCGAGAGATGGACTCGAATCTGGTGTGTCCGACCCGTGCGCAGTTCGAGTTCAACGAGGGAGACGCCTTCGTACTCCTCGAGCACTCGATAAAACGTCTGCGACGGTTTGCCAGTGTCATCGTGGCGTACTGCGTACTTCTCTCGAATCGTGGGGTGTTTGCCAAGTGGAAGGTCGATGAGATCGACTGGTGGCTCGAGATGACCTTGCACGAGTGCGATGTACCGCTTCTGAGTCTGTCGATTTTCAAACTGCTTGCCGAGTCGCCAGTGCGCCGTGTCGGTCTTCGCGGCGACCATCACGCCGCTCGTGTGTTTATCGAGCCGGTGAACGACGCCTGGGCGTGCAAAGTCCTTGCCGACGCTTGAGAGTTGCCCGCTCGAGCGATGCTGGAAGTGCCACGCCAAACCATTGATGAGCGTCCCAGACTTGTGGCTGCGCGCGGGGTGAACGATGAGCCCCGGCTGCTTGTTGACCACGATGATGTCGTCGTCCTCAAAGAGGATTTCCAGCGGAATCTCCTCGGCTGGAATCTCGCTGCTCGGTGGAGGAGGAAGCGTTGCAATGACGACATCGCCCAAGCGCAGCCGCGTACTCGCCTTCGCGACGCGCCCATTCACGAGCACCGCATCCTCTTCGATCAGCCGCTGAAGCGCAGTCCGACTCAGAAACGGCACGCGGTCGACGAGGTACCGGTCGAGTCGCTTGTCCAAGTCATGGCTGAGCGTGAACTTGACTTGAACAGGTTTGTCGTCATCGACAGCAGCGGACTCGTCGTAGAGCGCAAAGAGCGCATCGCGATCGACGGTCCCCGCCGGTGTGAGGAGTGTCGATGGATCTCGCCGAGGGCCTTCGGGTTGGTCTTCGGGTTGGTCTTCGCTCGACCGAGTGGGAAGCAACGCGGTCTCGTCAAACTACGGATTGGAGGCTGGTGCAGGACTTGGAACTGGTGCGTCCGAGGCAGGCTGCGTGGGTGCCGCTGGCGCAGTCGGCGTGTCGCTCAAGAGAAGCCGCATCGCGTCCGCGTCGCTGCCTACTGTTCCTGATGCGCCAGAGAGGGGGAGTTCGCTCGGTGCAGGTGCTGCAGGGATCGGGTAGGGAGTCGTGATCACCGAGAGCGTGTCGATTCGCAGTTTCGCCTGGCCTGCGAGCCACGGCAAGTCCGTGCCAGCGAGTGACTGGGCCGCTTCGAGGTGCAACTTCGCTCCAGCGGCGTCGCTCTTGGACTCTGCGACAGCCGCGCGCCCAAAGAGCGCTGCGATCTCGAATCCGCGCTGAGCAGCGGATTTCTTGCCCTTCGCCACCGTGATGACTTCGCTATACAGCGAGTCGGCTTCATTGAGCCACTCGAGTCGAAGTTCGGGGGTGACGAGCGCATCGGTTGCAGTTGCGTCTCGATCAAATCGCTGCCCAGTGACGACGCTTTGGAGATATTGATCCGCAGCGTTGAGCAGCGCGAACTGCGCGACAGCATCTACATCGCTGTGCTTGGCTGCGACATTTCGGAGGGTCGACGGGATATCTGCTGAGTCCAACTCGGCCCACGCGACATCGCGCGCCTGCGCGGAGCGATTCTTCCACCAGTTCCATCCCATGACGATGCACGCCACAACGAGGACGGCGAGGAGCCAATTCGGGCCGCTCGTCTTCAGCCAATAGAGGAAGTCGTCGTTGATGCGACCTTCGGTGAGGTCGGTCTGCTGCACATTTCGAAGGCGTTTGCGGTCCATAAGGGGGGGAAGTGTAGCATTCGGGGGCATTTCAATGCGCTGCAGAATTCTCGTGACAGATCTCGATGGAACGCTCTTGAACCGGAGCGGGTCGGTGTCGTCGGGAAATCGCGATGCGATCGCCCGCGCGCGCGATGCTGGGGTCGAAGTCGTATTTGCGACAGGGCGCTCGTGGATCGAGTGCCGGAGCATTTCGCAGGAAATCCTTGGCGCAGGCGTCGTGATCTCCGCGGGGGGCGCCGCCTTGCACGATGTCGCGAGCGGGCGCTGCGAGGATCGCATCCTGATCTCGAAGAGCCTCGTCCGCCACTGCACCGAGAGCCTTCTGCGGCATGGACATCTCGCGCACTTGTTGAAGGATTCGACGAGCGCGGGGTACGACTATCTGCTCGTCGGGGATGCCGAACTTGATGCTGCGAGCCGTTGGTGGTTCGGAGTTCATCCAGTGATCACGCGCTCCGTGGATCAATTGCATTTCGATGAGCAGGCGCGATCGATCCAGCTCGACGATGTGCTTCGTGTGGGCACCGTCGCGCGCGCCGAAGACCTTGCGATCGTCGCGAACGCCATTCGGTCGGAAGTTCCGGAGCGGCTCGCGATCAAGCACTGGCCCGCATTGGTGGCGCTCGGGACGGCCGGGATTGACACGCATCTCCTCGAGATCTTTGATGCAGATGTTGACAAGTGGCAGATGATTCAACGTCTTTGCCGCATCCGAGGAGTCGATGAGAGAGAGGTCGTGACGGTGGGAGATGGATTGAATGATGCGGAGATGCTCGGCAGCGCTTCGCAGTCTTACGCCGTTGCCAACGCAGACGATCGGGTCGCAACTCTGGCGAAGCATCGCGCCCCAGATCACGACGATGACGCGCTGGCGTTCATCGTTGACAAAATCTTGAAGGCCAAGTGATTCCGAGTTCAAGCGCTTCGCGGCATCGCGGCGCGAGTGGGGTGGGAGGGGGTTGGACCTAGACACTACGATTGGGTGATGACACTTGCGGAGCACTCCAGTTCGCCTCCGAAGTGGAGCGCACCTCTCGCCCGCGCCGATGGGCACGCGCTGTGCACGGCCGCTGAGGCGCTTCTGAAGGGGTTTCTTGAGACCGAACTCGACGTTCATGCGATCATCGGGGTTCGCCGAAGTCCCTTCGACGGGGTCTTTCGGACGGCGGAAATCGAATCGAATCAGGCGATTTTGCAGCGCAATGGAGTCCGAGTCATTGTCGCAGCTGATTCACTTCGGGCGATCGAATTGGCGGCGCAAGAGGCTGCCAGAGGGTGTCGCGTGGTGTTGCTCATCCCCAACGACGATCTTGATCGAGTGGTCGTTCAACTTGCAGAGTTATCGCAAGGATTGCTTGGCGAGTCCGCGGGGATCTGTGTGGTCATGGAAGACAACCCCTTCGCCGTAGCGACAACGTGCCCGAGGCGGGTCTGCCGGCGGACCGGGCTGACTGCTGTAGAACCATGTGATCTCATCGGACTTCGGGATGGCTGCGATGCGGTGCTGCGCCTCTCGCGCGCGACGCGCCGACCATCTGCGCTCATTGCTCACGTTTCGTTGCTTCGCTCGGGCGCGACGCTGCCGATGTCTCCGAATCGGCATGTCGCTCGAGTGGATCACGATGCGTGGCTGCGGCGGAGACAGTTGCCGCACCTCGGTGACTCAGCCGATCCGCTTCGAATTGTTCGCAGACTTGAGTTGAATCAACTCGAGCACTTGCCCGCACCCGGAGAGCGTGAGCAGTACGGGTTCTTGGCACTCGGTGCGAGCGGAATCGCCGTGAGGCACATGCTCGATGAACTCAGCATGACGGGGCGAGTCCCCGTGCTGAGGCTTTCTGTGCCAGATCCGATGGATGTCGCTGCAGTCACGCGCCTCCTGGAACGATGCCACGATCTCATCGTGGTTGAAGCGCGACCAGGATCCGTCGCTCCCAGAATCGTCGCAATCGCAGATTCGATGCGCAGTTCCGGACTGGTTCCTGCGCGGGTCTGGTGGAGCACCATGCCGCCCGCAGCGGGGGATGTCGAGGCGCTTGGAATCAATGACGGACTTCGAACGAGCCTCCTCACGCGGCGAGTTGTGCAACTCCTTCACGAAATGCGCCCTGGGCTGCAATTGACCGAGCGGCTCGCGCAGATTCCGCCGTGGGTGGCGACGATTGACTTACCCCGGCGAGGAGAAGGGCTTGGAATGGCAGCGGCGTTCGACGCCGTCGCCGTAGCAACTGCTCAAGCCGAAGCAATTGTGTCGCAGCGGGAGTATCCAGATCAGCGTCGGCGAGCGATTCTCGCGGACCGAGATCGAATGATCGAATCGGACATCGTCTGCACCGTTGAAGCGTGGGATCGCCGGCGATTCCTTTCCGAGGGCGTTGGCGCGGTTGCCCAGTCGACCCACGAATCAAACCCGCGCATCATCGTTGTCTGCGACTTTGCTTCCGAAGAGGGGGTCGATATCGAACGACTCGCACGCGCGTCCGCAGGAACTGCGGGCGAGTCTCGCCTCGCCTTCATCCGCGTCGATCTCAATGACAGTGAAGCGCTGCGAGATGGAATCGTTCTCGGTGCAGAATCGAATGCGCTCACGATCATCATCGCGATGGACGGCCCGCCGCCCCGGCGTGACATCGCGGCACTTGACCGAACGGCGCGCGAAATCGACCGAGATGGATTCCTGCGATTCCAGCGATTCGTGCTTCCAGCAGACAACGCGTGCGAACTTCGTGATCCTGACCTCGCGCGGCAAGTCGCCCGCGGATTGCTGCGGGGATCTGATCCGCTGCGCCAGGACCCGCTCGTGGAGCGATCAAGGGTTGCTGGGGCGAAGGGTGCGAACTTCAGGCTTGAATCGCTCCTCGAGCAGGTGGAGATCATCCGGACGCGACCACCTGCCGCAATTGATGAGTTGCGCACCTCGGTCCGAATGACGCCTCCGCGCCCCATTCACGCCGATCAGGGAATGTGGCGGGTCCACCTTGCCGGATTTCGGGGAGATGCGCCTGGAGTGGCCGGCCAACTCCTTGCAGAAGCGGGGCGGGCGATGGGTTTTCGTGTCGAGTGGACGCACCTTGGTGTACCGCTTGGACCAGGGCGCCGCGCATGGTCCCAACTCGTCTTTACTCGGCTCGATGAGGACGCTGCGACGCGCTCGGAAGGCAATGCGGCGTCCGAACTCACTCGATTTACCACTCAGATTCCCTATGGTGAAGCGGATCTTGTTGTGGGGATCGATCCAGTCGAAACGATTCGAGCCATTGCGACAGATGCGCAGTTGCGGGTTGCCGATCCTTCGCGCACTGCGATCGTTGCCAATATCGCTCCCTTGGAAGATCAACTCGACGAAGAGACTCGCAGCGCAGCGCAGCGGCTCGTGGCAGTGACGCAGATCACGACGCACCCTCAGTGGCGCATGCTCATCGACTTCGTCTCGCACGCCCGTGGGACTTTCTTGACGGATCGATTGTGCGATCTGATCGCGCTCGGCAGTGCGTTTCAGCGCGGCTTCATTCCGGTCTCGGTCGAATCAATCGAAGGCGCAGCGCGCCGGATGGAAACCCAGGGCTTCGCGCGAAGTTTCGAAGCAATTCAACTTGGGCGCCTTCTCGCCGCCGAGGTCGATGCGGCTTCTGCGCAGGGCGGCGCCGCCACGACACCCACGCGTGCCACCGAAGATGCGCTGAGATTGGCGCGGCGCGTTAGCGCAGACAGGCAATTAGGCGGGCGGCGTGATCGCAGCCGTGGTCTGCGACTTCGCAAGGCAGTTGCAGCAGGTCTTGCGCGATTGGCAGCACTCGAGAGGACACCGCACGGTCGAGAGGCGAGGCGTGACTTCGCAACCGCAATGAGGCGATGCGAAATGTGGGGTGGGTTTGACTATGCCGCCCAGTACGCCGCGGCAATCAATGATCTGAAGCAAAGCGATGCTTCAGACCCTGATGACGAACTTGCGAGGCTCGCAATCCTGCCACTCGCCGAGAGCTTCCTCATACGCGACCTCTGGTACGTCGGCACGTTGACGACAAGCCTCGACCAGAACCACAGAATTCGAGAGACGCTCGGGGTGCATCTCGCGCGAGGCGACGAGATTCGCAGGCGCTATCTCCATCGATTGGAAGTTCGACTGGGGACGCACCGCTGGGTCGTCGAGTTTCGGTCGAGCGACTGGCCCGATCAGATCCTTCGCGCGACGCTTCCGTTCATCCCGCTCGGGCTTCGTGGCAACGTTCAGGCGCGCGCGGTCCGAGAGATGGTGCGGGCATTGTTCGCGCGGGCGGCTGTCGAGACTCAGCGACGAAGCGCTTGGATTGAGTTCGCTCGAAGGTTGCACGATGCCGCGGTCGATGGAAGCATCCGTCAACTCAATTCGACCGGGATCGAACAACTCGCTATCGAGAGCGGTGCCCTCAACTCGCCACTCAGCCCTTCGTCGTAGCGCCGTTCGACGCCGCGTGCTCGTGACGCAGCTGGCCGCATGCCGCTGCAATGTCACGTCCCCGGCTCGCCCGAATGTGGACATTGACATCGCGCTGGCGGAGGATGTTCTGGAATCGCAGGACATCCTCGGTCGATGGTCGCTGAAATGGCATCCCTTTGACTTCGTTGTACCGAATCAGATTGACATTTGCGTGGATTCGCTTTGCGTGAAACGCAAGTTCTTCGGCATGTTCCGAGCGATCATTCACGCCGCCAAGCAAGATGTACTCCAACGTGATCTCTCGACCGGTTCGGGTGAACCACTCCTCGCAGGCATCAAGCAATTCTTCAACCGTACTGAATTCTGCCCAAGGAATGATCTCCCTGCGCAGGGCATCGTTCGGAGCGTGGAGGCTGAGTGCAAGGGTCACGGGGATCTCAAACTCGCAGAACTTGCGAATGGCTGCGGGCAGTCCCACTGTTGAAAGTGTGATACGGCGAGCGCTGATGCCAAATCCCCAAGGAGCATTCAGTGTGCGGATTGCATCGGTGACGGCTGCGTAGTTCGCGAGCGGCTCTCCCATCCCCATAAAGACGACATGCGAAATGCGCTCGACTCCCGCGAGACGACCGAGTTGATGCACCTGCTCGAGTATCTGTCCTGCAGTGAGATTTCCGTCGAGGCCGCCAATACCAGATGCGCAGAACTTGCACCCGACAGGGCACCCAAGCTGGCTCGAGATGCACGCGGTGCGTCTCGCATCTGTGGGAATCATGACGCACTCAGTCTCACGCCCGCGCGCAATCGGAGACTGCCCAAGCACTGGCAGCGAAGCACTTGAAGTCGGTGCTGATTCCCACGAGATAAGCAACTTTTCGGTGCCGTCGCTCGCAGACTGGTGTGCAACGGTGCGCCCGCGGGTAAATGCGATCTTTTCGCCGAGGATTGCACGATGTCCGCGCGAGAGATTGCTCATCTGCGCCGGGTCAGTCACGCCCTTTCGGTAGACCCAGTCGAGTATCTGATCCGCAGTATGTCGAGCCATCCCGTGACCGGCGGCCCAAGTTGCAAGCTCGGATTGGGTGAGCTCAAAAAAGTGTTTGTCCGGTGGCGCCGATTGCTCCGTTGGATCAACAGGGCTTTCGCCTTCGACGCAATCGTCTGGCATGCTCACTGGTGAATCGCAGATCCATGCACGGTCAAGTCGACTGTGTGGAATGGGATGTTGTGTTGAGAAAACCACTCGCGAAGCCTCGGTCCTTCGTCGCCACGGACAATTCGCTTTCCCGCTGGGTCCACGCCGCGTTGGCGCATCATGGCTTTGAGCGTTCCAGGAAGACCGAATTCGACTTCTTCATGGCGAACGTCGTGCTGCTCTACTTCGGCTCCGTACTTCCGTGCGAGATCCTCGATGAGATCGTGGACGAGGTCCTCAGGAGCACTCGCGCCCGCGGTGACGAGCACCGTGTCGACTCCTTCAAACCAGGCTGGATCGAGTTCAGTTCGGTCGTCGATCAACCGGGCTGGCGTGCCGAGGTTGACCGAAATCTCAGTCAGCCGGACTGAATTCGATGAGTTTGAACTACCGACTACCAGAACCAAGTCGCACTGCGGTGCGATCACTCGAACGGCCAACTGGCGATTCGTCGTGGCGTAGCAAATGTCACTCGCGGGCGGGTCCTTGATGTTCGGAAATGCCACCTTCAACGCGTTGATGATTGTGTTGGCGTCATCAAGCGAGAGGGTGGTCTGGGTGAGATAGATCAGTTTGCTCGGATCCTGAATCGTCAGGTGCGGGATATCCGCAGGGCTCTCCACGACTTGCATGACGTCCGGTGCCTCTCCGAGGGTCCCAACGACTTCTTGATGGTGGCGATGCCCAACCAGCAGTATCTGGAAGCCCTTTCGTGCGTATCGGATCGCTTCCGCATGCACCTTCGTCACAAGCGGACAAGTGGCATCAATTGCGGCCAGTCGTTTCGCTTTCGCCTCGGCACGAATCGCGGGGCTCACTCCGTGAGCGCTGAAGACGACGATCGCCTCGTCGGGGACGGCCTCGATCGACTCTACAAACTTGACGCCACGCGCCTTGAAGCGCTCCACTACATGGCGGTTGTGCACGATTTCGTGAAACACGTAGATCGTTTCGTCGGGGCAGAGTTCGAGGTGGTGATCAACGACGATGATCGCCATGTAGACGCCTGCACAGAAGCCGCGGGGATTGGCGAGGAGGATCTTCACGAGCCGCGCATGATAGCCGCGGATCATTGGAGATCGATGTACTCTCGCGATTCGAATGACCGTCACGAAGGCAGAGCGAAGCGTGGATCTCGCGGCGTTTGGTCCAACGACGACGCGGGTTGCATCACGTGAAGAAGCGCAGCGTTGGTGCCGCAAATTGACTCGTACCCACGGCGAAAACTTCAGCGTGCTGAGCCGCTTTGTCGAGCCCGGTCTCGTTGACGATTTTTCGGCTGTGTACGCATTTTGTCGAGCGGCCGACGACCTTGGTGACGAAGCCGAGTGCCGCGAGCAGGCGACGGAGTATCTCGCGTGGTGGCGTCATGAATTGCAGCGGTGCTTTCGAGGAGAGGCAAGCCATCCTGTCTTCGTTGCGCTTGCGCCAGTCATTGCCCGACACTCGCTGCCGATCGAACCATTCGCCGACCTGATCGGCGCATTCGAGAGTGATCAGGTCAAGACCCGATACCAGACTTGGGATGAGGTTCTTGAGTACTGCGAAGGAAGCGCGAACCCAGTCGGAAGGCTCGTCCTCATGGTGTTGGGTGAGCCGAGGACCGATGAGAGCTTTCGAGCGAGTGACGCCATCTGTACCGCACTGCAACTGACGAACCACTGGCAGGATGCCAAGCGCGACTACATCGAACGCGATCGAATCTACATTCCGCGTGACTCGTGGAAGTCGGACGACTTCGAAGCGAGGTTCGGCTCAACTTGCCGTAAGGGATACGCCCCTGACAAGGAGTTTCTTGTGCAGTGGCGCGAGATGCTGCGCGAACTCTGCGGGAAGACGGGCGAGATGTACGAGCAGGGGTCTTCGCTGCTTCCGATGATCGCACCAAAGAACCGGTCGATGATTTGGCTCTTCATGGCTGGGGGCTTGCGCACTTTGCAGGAAATCGAGCGGTGGAACTTTGAGACATGCATCGCGCGCCCTCGCGTCTCGACATTCGCAAAAATGTGGCTGCTCTTTCGAGCGAGACGCGAGACGCGTACGAGCGGAGTCGTCCAAGGATGAGCGCTTTGGCTGCCAATGCACTTCGCGATGATCCAAAGATCCGTGATGCCGTCTCTATTTGTCGTGAGATCACGAAGGTGCGCGCGGCGAATTTCTACTGGGGGCTTCGACTGACCCCCGAGCCCAAACGATCTGCGATGTACGCGATCTATGCCTGGATGCGAAAGGCGGATGACATCGTCGACTCGGGCGCGAGTCACGGACGCGACGCAGAGCATGGGCGAGAGGAAGTTGCTGCATTTCGTCGTGCGACTGTGGCAGCTCTCGCAGGAAACTGTGCCCTCGACGATCCACTCTGGTACGCGCTTTCAGCGGTCGCGCGGGGGTATCCGCTCGATGCAGATGACTTCCACGTCATGCTCGATGGACAGCTCGCGGATCTCGAGCCCCGTCGATTCACCGATGCACCGCAACTGCGCACGTACTGCGAACAAGTCGCAAGTTCGGTTGGGAGTCTCTGTGTTCGAATCTGGGGATACTCAGATCCGCGGGCTCTTGCGCTGGCCCGCGAGCGGGGCATCGCTTTTCAGTTGACCAACATCCTGCGCGATGTCGTTGAAGACCTGTCGATGGGGCGGGTGTACGTCCCGCAAACAGAATTCGACCAAGCAGAAGTGACAGCAGAGCAACTCTCCCGTTGGGAGAAGCCCCAGCAGTGCGATGCGCTCATGCGATCGATGATCTGTCAGGCCCGCGAGCACTTTGCGCGCAGTCGTCCGCTTGACGCCCTGATCGATCCATCGTGCCGCCCGACCAGTTGGGCGTTGACCGAGATCTATGAACAGATTCTCGAGCGAATCGCGCGCGATCCCTCACAAGTCGCGCGCGGGCGAGTCTCGCTTTCTCTCGCGCGAAAGGTCATGATCGCACTTCGTGCGCGGCGCATGGGCCGCGCATCGTGATACCACCAGTCGTTGTGCTGGGAGGGGGTCTCGCGGGAATCGCGGCGGCGATCCGAGTCGTCGAAGCGGGACGTCCTGTCACTCTGGTCGAGTCGCGCAAGAAACTAGGTGGTCGTGCGACCAGTTTCGTTGATCCGCGAAGCGGTGAAGTGCTGGACAATTGCCAGCATGTGCTGATGGGCAGTTGTACGAACCTCATCGATCTCTACGAGCGACTTGGAGTTCTTGCGAATATTGAGTGGCACAAGCGCATTTGGTGGGCAAATCCACCGCACGAACCGGATTTGATGTCGCCTGGCGTACTCCCAGCTCCAGCGCATTTTTCTTGGAGTTTCCTGAGGATGAAGTTTCTTACCGGCGCAGACAAGCGCGGTATCGCGCGGGCGATGTGGAAACTCGTTCGAATGGGTCGCGAAGGGCGGGCGCAGTGGCGGGGGAGGTCATTCGGTGAGTTTCTAGATGCGCACACTCAGACTCGCGCTGCAAGGGCGTGCTTCTGGGATCCCATCGTGACGAGCGCGTGCAACGTGTCCTGCGATCACGTCGATGCGTTTTATGCGATGTATGTATTCCAGCAGGGATTCCTGCAAGATTCGTGGAGTCCAGTCATGGGGCTCTCATCCGTTCCGCTGATTTCGCTCTATGACTCTGCGGAGGGAATTCTTGGCGCTCGCGGCGGAAAACTGCGAACGGGCGTGAGCGCACTCGGCATCGGCTTCGATGGTCGGCGCGTGACGGGAGTTGTGACAGATGAGGGGCTGATAGAAGCATCCGCTGTGATTTCTGCGCTGCCACCAGATCGCCTCGCCAAACTCTGCTCGCAGTCGCTTCGCTCTGCGGATGGACGCCTCTCGCAACTCGAAGCGTTTGAGTACAGCCCGATACTTGGGGTGCATCTGTTCTTTGATCAACCCGTGATGCAATTGCCGCATCTCGTCTTGCCAGGTCGAGCGACCCATTGGCTCTTCGCGAAGGGCCTCGATAAGGATGGACGGTTTCATCTCCATGCGGTCATCAGTGCCGCAACCGAGTGGATGGAATTGAGCGAGGAGGAGATTGTCCAGCGCGTGATGCATGACATGCACTGGGCGCTTCCGGAAAGCCGTGGAATCAAGCCTGTCGCTGCGCGCACTGTGAAAGAGAAGCGTGCGACTTTCGCGTGCTCTCCGGGTGTTGATCGCCTTCGACCGTCCGCGATGCGAGATGGAGTTCGAGGAGGCGTCGACAATCTTTTCCTCGCAGGCGATTGGTGCGCGACGGGTTGGCCCGCGACGATGGAAGGCGCTGTTCGAAGCGGATATGCAGCCGCGAATGCGCTCGTTGGGTCGGGTGAACTCGTTCCTGATGTGCCGCCATCGTGGCTCGCGCGAGCGCTGGGGCTCTGACGATGTCCGGCGAGAGCGTTCCCCAAGTGCCGCTCGCACCGAGCGATCCCAAGTCGCTCACAGCGTGGGCGATTGCACGGGGCCGTTCTCTCGGGTTTGCTGCGGTCGGAGTCTGTGAAGCGCTTCCAAGCGCTCGATCCGAACAGTTGAGCGCATGGCTTCGCGCTGGTCATCACGGATCGATGGAGTGGATGCAGCGAAATCTCGCTGCGCGGCTCGATCCGCGCAAACTGTTGGCTGGCGCACAGAGCATCGTGGTCGTCGCCGATCGCTACCACGATGGTCGACCAGACGCGCGACCGACCGAAGTGCTCAACGCGCTCACCGGCGAGGTCGAGGCTGCGGGGCGGACTGCTCGCTATGCACGAGGGCGCGATTACCACCGGAGAATCAAGAAGCGGATGCGCAGACTTCAACGAGAGTTGGAGTGCGCTATTCCCGGCACGCGCGGCAAGGTTTGCTGCGACATCGAACCGCTCATGGAACGAGAGGTCGCGGAACGTGCAGGCATCGGTCGATGTGGCAAGCACACGCTCTTGATTGCGCCGAAGCTGGGGTCGTGGGTCCTTCTCGCGTCGTATGTGACGACGGCGAGGCTCGAACCGACGGCTCCCGATCCTTCGTTCGACGGTGATCCTTGCGGAAGTTGCACCCGCTGCATCGACGCGTGCCCGACGGGCGCTATCTCGCCATGGAGCGTCGACGGATCGAAGTGCATCAGCGCTGTCACGATCGAAGAACGGTTGCGACCAGACCCTATAGCCGCTTCGCGCACAGGTGACTGGCTCTTTGGTTGCGATATCTGCCAAGAGGTCTGTCCTCACAATCAGCCAACGCGACTCTCTCGCAGAATCGGCGCGCACTCCGAGTATGACGGGCGAAACGCAGCGTTTTCGCTCTTGGCTGTGCTTGGATGGGACGAGGCAACGCGCCGCGCCGCCTTCGGCCCGAGTGCTCTCAATCGAGTTCGTGCGCCGCATGCGCGCAGAAACGCCGTGTGGTGTTCGCTCGAAGTACTGCGTCGTCGCAAGGATGCCCAACTCCGTGGCGCAATCGAGTCGATTGCGCGAAATCCACTGGAAGATCCGATGGTTCGCGAGGCGGCACTTGAAGTGCTCCGACTGGTCGCTTCAGAATAGAGATGCGAAAACCGCCAATCGCGGTCGGGTCACACGCGCGCAAGCGGCAGAACCCCCGTGCATGTTGAACTTCTGATGAGTGCTAGGGATCCCCAGCGCCGCTCATCTCGCTCATTGCCTTCTGGAGTCGGATCATGATCGCCTGCTGAACGGCGGGCGCGCTCTCGATTTGTCCGGATTCGATCTCCGCCGTGACTTCATCCAGTCCGGCGATGAGCGCGCCGAGCATCCCACCTGCCGCATTCAATTGGCTGCGCAGAGTCTGATCCATCGATGTCGAGGTTGCATCGAGGTCGAGTTTCCAACCCTGTTCTGTGCGAGTTGCATTGAATGCCAAGACGATGGGTCCCTTCTCGAGATTGATGATCGCGCTCTCATCGGTTGCATCGGCCACGGTCGCGGTCGCATCGGGGCCTTGCTTGACCATCGCTGAGAGCGCGCCGAGCTCGGTCGTCCCGAACTTCGTTTTCATGGCGAGCTGAACTCTGCCGATCGCCTTTGCTGGGCCAAACACAGTCGCTGCAAGATCCTGCCCTTCAGGTGTGGTGGCGATGAGCAACTCATCGATTCGCGCAGCACTCTCTGGATCCCGATCCAACCGTGTCAAGAACTCCCCGAGTGCCTCCGCGCTGTTGAATGGAGGCCCTGCAGCCGCGCCGTCCTCGCCAGCGGGAGGCGATGTGTCACTCGCGACGGGCTCAGCAGCCGCGTCAGTCGCATCGGCCGCTGCCGGTTCAGGCGAGGCAGCGATTGCGCCGACCGCGCCTAAGACGGGCACGCGGATGTTCTTCAGTGATCGGTCAATGGACTTCGCAAGCGCTCGTCCCGTCGATGTCTCTGCGCTGCTGTTTGCAAGTGTCTCTTGCAGCGCCTTGTATGCAGCGATTCCATCTCGTGTTGAAGTCTGCGCAAGCAGCAGCCACTTCGCTGCTTCGGCTGCCATGTTGCTCGCCTTCTCGTTCATGCTTGGGCTCTGTGCGAGCGAATCGAAGAGGAGGGCCTGCTGGAACTCTCCTTCGCCGCGCATGATGAGCGACCGAGCGCGACCCGCTCCAATCTCGATCGTCGAAACTTCGTTGCGATCCCCCTGAGCAAGGAGCGACTCCGCCAGTTCGAGGTCGGTCGCAGCACGTTGGTAACACGCGCCGGTTGTGTCGCTCGCCGACGAACTGATCGATGCGACCAGAGTCAGGACTGTGGTCTGCAGTTCGCTCGACACTCCGCCTTCTTTTTCCGAGCTCGACTTGATGTTGGCTTCAAGTTCGGTGAGAGTTGCAAGTGCCTGCTGAAGCACCTTCACTCGGTTGGCAGCATCTTCCGCATCCTTCGTGTGCTTGCGAAGTTCGATCTCTTGCAGCGTCAGTTGAAGATTCCCGCGTTCTGCCTCGACCTGCCGCGCACGGGCCTCGTCGCGTTTTCTGCCTGCTTCTTCAGCAATCGGGGCGATCTGCCCGAGAGGCGCACTCTCGACGCGCACTCGGATCGCCTCTGCTTCAAGCAGCAGTTCCTGCGCATCGGCAATCGCCGACTCGTTCATGGTCTTGAGCGCTGCAACAGTCTCCGCCAACTCTTCCTGCGCAGATTGTGCGGTGCGTTGCTCGGAGGTGGCCCCTGCAACCTGCGCGTCAATGTTGCTGGTCTGTTCGCCAAATCCACCAGACGCGCGTGCGCTCACGACAATCTGGATTTCGTCGATGACTCGCACGTATCCACTGACCAAAGCGCGCGCTGAACGGTTTGCGGATTCAAGTTGGCTGGCTCGCCCGAGTTCAAGCATTGCGGCCTGCGTGAGGGCACTCGCGCGCAGGCTCGCGATCGCGCGCGCCTGTGCTGCATTGGCGCTGGGGATTTCGGCGAGCGGTGCAGCAGCGGCGCGCAATTCCTCGGCTGCCGCGACTCGATCAAGGCTCGCACGATGCGCGGCCTCCGCGATGGAGACTGCGCCACTCTCGATTCGAGTCTGAGTGCGGTTCTGGGGAGTGAATGCCTGATCGTCGCATGAGCAGATCACGATGAGTGCGAACGAACCGCAAATAGATAGAAGTGCCGAGTTTTTCATGGGTTCGCCGTAGAGGATCTCGCAGTCTATTCGAAAAAGTCGATCCCTTACCGCGACGGTTCGTCAGGGTCCGCTGGACCCGCGCCGTCGACGGGTCGTAGATCCGGCGGCCTATAGTCGATTGGATAGACCGGTCGAGGCTGATACATCGAACGAATCCATGCGAGCGACTGCGCGAGCTTGTCTGGATGGACCTTGCGTCCAAACGCCGGGCGCCAACCATCGACTTTGGGGTGCGGATTCGTCGCTTCATCAGTTGGAAGTGCGTGCTGAATCACGACGGACTTCAGAGGGTCGTTGAAGTCGACGAGCGGCAGGTCGTTCGAGGTACCCATCAGGAGATTGAGCAGATTCGCATAGCGCACCCGAACATCGCTGTCGTTTTGTTGAAAGAGGAAGAATCGCCCAGCGTTCTCTCCGCCGTGGCAGCCGCTTGTCGCGCAATTGCCGATAAGCCACGCGTCGTGAACCTTGCGCCGGAACAGATTCAGAGTCGGTGGCTCCGAGAGGACTCGAATCTTTGGGTAGAAGTCCCGGGCCTTGAGATCGAACGCAAGCTGAACGATCTTCATGGGGTCGCCATCAACGAGTGCGTTTCGAGCGGGACCCTCGGGCGGGACCTGCGCACTCGCGTTGTAGGCATCGAGGAATGCGCGAATGTCGTTCGAAGCGATCGCGACGCGTGACGGAGCATCAAAGTCGAGTTCGTAGACGCGGATGATGTTCACCTCATCGTCGGTCAGAATGCGCGTCGGCAACTTGCTCGAGGTGGGGCGCTTGGAAGTGGGTGTTGCTTCGAGCGCCGGCTGATCAGGTTTCGTTCGCTCCTTTGACTGCATCAGGGTGACCTGCGCACTGACATGCTTGAGCAGCGCAACGGCTTCGGGCAACTTCGACTTGTCCACCAGCGCGACGAGTTCGGATTGCGCTTCGACGTATCTGCGCTCATCAACAAGCCAATCGCAGAGCGCGAGCCACCGCGCATAGTCCTCGGGTTCAATCGACTTTTTGTAGTCGCGGTAGCGGTCCTCGAAGGCGCGGACGAGCGCAAGGCGATAGACCTCGGCTCGCGGAATGGATCGAGTTACATTGCCGACCGCGTAGCGAACTTCGTTGTAGTCGTCTGCCAGAAGTTCGACCTGCTTTGCGGTTCCATCGCGCCAGTACACGGTCACCAGCGTCGGGCCTGTCACATCGAGCAAAGGAATCGCTTCGATGATTTGGTCCTTCTTGAACTCCGAGCGCTTGCCATCTCGTTCGATGACGATTTGGGATTCATCTTCGTAGACCACCGTGCCACCAAGTTCGGTCTTGCGATCGACAATGATGTGAACTCGCCGCTGTGCGGGGAGGGCTGGTTTGCTGGCGGTGGAAGGGTCTTGCGCAGCCGCTGCTGGAGGTGCTTCCGCAGGTTTCTCATCGTCGAAACCTGCGCAGAACGCAACGCACAGCGCACCAAGGGTGCAGGCGTGGGCGAGTTTCAGTTGCAGTGCTGTCATCTGCTCCAGTCCAGAACCGCATCGTAACAGATAGCCTCTGCGCACTATGAAATTAGGCGTGATGTCTGCGCTCTTTGCGGGTCGCCCGTTGGAAGATGTCGTCCGGACCTGTGCCGAGCATGGGCTTGGTGCGATTGAATTGCCCGTTGGCGCTTATCCAGGCAAGCCGTTCTTCGAGCCCGCCCACGTCTTGCGCGATCGCGCAAGTCAAGATCGGATCAAGTCACTGCTACGAGATCATGGGATCGAACTCTCCGGGCTCGCCGTGCACGGCAATCCAGTGCATCCCGATCGCGCCACTGCGCGCGCGCATCACGACGCGTTCGTGACGGCAGTGAAGTTGGCACCGAAACTTGGCACAGACATCGTGATCACATTCTCCGGTTGCCCCGGCGGGTCACGATCGGATCAGACGCCGAATTGGGTCACGTGCCCGTGGCCATCGGACTTCGAAAAAGTGCTGCGCTACCAATGGGATCAAGTGCTCGTGCCATACTGGGCTACCCAGGCGAAACTTTGCAAGAAGCATGGAGTGCGCACGGCGTGGGAGGGGCATCCTGGATTCTGCGCGTACAACCCCGGAACGATCATCGAGCTTTCGAGTCGTGCGATGGCGAAGTCCGGAGTGAAGGGGAAACCGGTGCTCGGTGCCAACCTCGATCCCTCGCACTTCTTCTGGCAGGGCATTGATCCGATTCTCGCGGCACAGATGCTTGGCGAAGCGGGACTTCTCTTTTACGTGCATGCCAAGGACACAGAGCTTGATCGACACGAGGGTCCGCGTAATGGATATCTCGATGCGCGACCCTACTCGGCCGTGAATTCGCGTTCGTGGAATTTTCGAACCTGTGGCGATGGTCACGGATTCGAATTCTGGAAGCCGTTTGTATCCATGCTGCGCCGACAGGGCTATGACCATGTCCTGTCGATTGAGCACGAGGACGCACTTCTGAGTATCGACGAGGGATTCAAGCGGGCAGTCCGGTTCTTGAAAGATGCGATTATCGAGGAGCCGCCTGCGACTCCGTGGTGGACCTAGCAGGCTGCCCGAGGTCTTCCGACGGCTACACGGTTCTTTGCCGAGGTGCTGCGATGCATCGAGCACGCCGCTCGCTGCGTGCCTCAAGTGCGAGCACTGCGCGGCGGCGTTCTTGCGTGTCCTGTTAGCCTTCGAGATGTGCAGTCGGGATCCCCGATTTTTCTCTTCACAGCATTCGAACCCTCTGGCGATGCGCACGCGGCGCCCGTGATTCGCGCCCTCAAGCGCCTTGCTCCTCACATCAGAATTGTGGCATGGGGAGGAGATCGGATGGAGGCTGCAGGCGCAGAGTTGATGGGGCGTACAGCCAATGACGGAACGATGGGGATACCCGCGCTGGAGCGGATTCTGGCCATCCGAAAAATAGCGGGGGAGATCGATCGATGGGCGGCGGCCAATCAAGTGGTCGTGCACATTCCGGTCGACTCTCCTGCAGCGAATTTTCCGATGTGCAAGCGGACGAAGCGGAGGGGTGCCCGCGTCGTGCACCTCGTGGCTCCACAGATGTGGGCGTGGGGAGGATGGCGCATTCGAAAACTGCGCAGATTGACGGATCATGTGCTTTGCTTGCTGCCCTTCGAAGAGGCCTGGTTTCGAGCGCGCGGTGTCGATGCGACATTTGTGGGGCACCCGGTACTCAATGGGTCGCACGACAGCGAGGGGCAGGTCGCGTCTTGGGTTGAGCCGCCCAATGGAACGCCGCGATTGCTGCTTCTGCCTGGTTCACGCACGATTGAAGTCGACCGCAACGCCGAGTTGCTGATGGAAGTCCTCGCAGCCGTTCGGCAGCGGTTTCCGCAGACTTCTGCTCTCGTTGCTGCGGCGAGCCCGGTCGTTGCAGGGCGGTTTACCGAAATCATCGGTGCACTTCCCGAGCGAACACTTCTTCTGAAAGGCGTGATCGACCAAGCGGCAGCGTGGTGCGATTTCGCGGTCGCAGTTTCTGGGACCGTTTCGCTCGACCTCACCCGCGCGCACAAACCGCTCATTGGCCTCTATAGAACGGGGACTCTCGCGCGAATCGGTGCGAACATGATGCTGAAGTCTCCACATCGGCTGCTTCCAAACATCATCGCGGGGAAGTCCTTGGTGCCCGAGTTCGTGCCTTGGTCAGGTTCCACAGCGCCGATCATTGATGCGGCTCTGCGCATGGCCAGAGATGCGAATTGGCGTGCGGAGATTTCTCGGGGGCTCGCCGAGATCACCAGCAAGTTTGTAGGACATGATCCCGGAGTCGAGTCGGCGCGGATCATCTTGCGTATCGCGGGCCTTTCCCCAAAGGTTGCGTGAGATCGATCGCTCAATTCTCGCTACTCTTGTGCGGTTCCCACCAGCGTGTCAATCATTTCAACCATGTCAATCCTGTTGAGCCTGCGACGCAGCACCGAGAACCCAACTATGAAACCACTCTTTCTCGTTCTTCCACTCCTCGGAGCAAGTTTTTTCTCGCTGGGAGCAACTGAGCCAGCGTCTTCGGCTGCTGGCGGAACCCTGAAGATCGTGTCGAGCCTCCCACGAACAGGGAGCGCGAATGCACAGACCAGCACCATCGTCAACGGAATCAAATTGGCAATCGACGAAGTCGGTGCCAACATCGATGGTTGGACGATCACGTACGAAGACATGGATGACGCCAGTCCGCAGCGCGGGAATTGGGATCCAGCGGTGGAAGCTCAAAACGCGAATGCCGCAGCGAAGGATGAGAGTTGCGTTGCGTACATCGGAACCTTCAATTCTGGCGCGGCCAAGGTTGCAATGCCGATCCTCAATCGCGCGGGACTCGTGATGGTGAGCCCAGCCAACACCAATTGCGGGCTGACGAAGCCTGGACTCGGTGAGGCGAACGAGCCGATGGTTTACCGACCAACTGGAAAACTCACCTATTTCCGCGTCGTTCCAGCAGATGACTTGCAGGGAGTGCAGGCAGCGAACTGGGCGAAGGAACTTGGGGCAACCAAGATTTTCATCCTCCACGACCGCGAGCTGTATGGCGAGGGGATTGCAAAGGTCGTTCGCAAGCAGGCGGAGAAAATCGGGATGCAAGTCGTTGGCTTTGAGGGCACTGACTCGAAGGCAGCAAACTATCGATCGCTCGTCACCAAATTGAAGGCAACAAGTCCGGACCTCGTTTACTTCGGAGGTACGACTCAGACGAATGCAGGACAGATCGGCAAGGATCTTCGGTCGGGTGGATATGAGGGGATGTACATGGTTCCGGATGGTTGCCTGGAGCACGCGTTCATCGAGGCGGCCGGCGCTGACAACCTGAACGGCAAGACATACGTGACCTTTGGTGGGCTTCCGCCGGAGAAACTGACTGGTAAGGGAGCCGACTTCTGCGCGGCATATCGGTCCAAGTACAGCGCTGAACCCGAGGCTTACGCCGCGTACGGATACGAGGCGGCACGCGTCGTCCTCGCAGCGATTGCGAGCGCCGCTACGAAGGATCGCGCGGGAGTGCTCGCAGCGGTCGCAGCCACGAAGGACTTTGATGGAGTTCTTGGGAAGTGGAGTTTCGACGCCAACGGCGATACGTCGAGCCGGCTCCTGAGCGGGCAAATCGTTCGCGATGGCAAGTTCGAATTCGTGAAGGTGCTCGGAGAGTGATCTGCGCGCCGTGGCGCTGAGCGTCGGTGCATCAACCTGAACGCGCGGAACCAACGATGGACTTCGAAGTCTTCATCCAGCAGTTGATCACAGGCCTTTCGAATGGCATGATCATCGCGCTGATCGCCATCGGTTACACGATGGTGTACGGGATCATCGAGCTCATCAATTTTGCCCATGGCGATGTCTTCATGCTCGGAGCGTTTTTCGCTCTGACCCTCATTGGCGTACTTGGCATCGAGAATTGGGGACCGGCGGGTCAAGTCGCCGGAGTCGCTGCCATGTTGATTGGCAGCGCGTTGTTTTGCGGGAGCCTCAACTGGTCGCTCGACCGACTGGCGTATCGCTCGCTTCGCAAATCATCGAAGTTGTCTTTGTTGGTCTGCGCGATTGGTTGCTCATTCATATGCATGAATCTCGGATTGTTCTGGGGCGGCATGCCGATGGACGTGTTCGCTGGCGGCAACGCGGCCGCCGCGCCGAAGGATTTTCCTGCGCTCATCCCGCAAGTGAACCTGCTTGGCAAGGGCTTCCTGCGCATCACCCCCGCGGACGTGCTGGTCTTTGCGGTCACGATCCCTCTGATGATCGGCCTCACGATCATGGTCAAACGCACGCGGCTTGGCCGCGCCATGCGTGCGGTGGCGCAGGATCCGACTGCGGCGTCGCTGATGGGAATACCCGTTGACCGTGTGATCAGTTCGACGTTTTTCATCGGCGGCGCACTCGGTGGATTCGCGAGCGTGATCTATGCGCTCTACAACAACACCATTGGTTTTCAGATGGGAACGAGAGCGGGAATGGATGCATTCACAGCGGCTGTCTTGGGAGGGATCGGGAGCCTTCCAGGGGCGGTGCTCGGCGGACTCACGATCGGATGCGTTCGCGCGATGAGCGACCAATACATCGAACTGCGTTGGACGAACACGATTGTCTTCTGCATCCTCGTGCTGATTCTTATCTTTCGACCGAGTGGAATCCTTGGATCAACACGCAGGGAGAAAGTCTGACGATGCGGTGGCGACCAGGTCCCATCTTCATCATTCTCGCAATCGCGGCCTGCATCCCGCTGCTTGATCAACTGTTGCCCGATCGACTGCAACTGAGTGAAGCTGTGCGTGGGGTGTTTCTCTACGCAATCCTTGCGCTCGGACTCAACGTCGTCACTGGATACGCGGGGCTTCTGAATCTTGGCATCGCCGCATTCATGGCGATCGGGGCGTATGCGTTCGGGATCCTGACGTGCGAGATCTATCCATTTCAACTTGGATTCTGGCCCGCGCTCGCCCTCACCATTCCGATCGGTGCCCTTGCAGGGTTCCTGCTCGGTGCGCCAACACTTGGGCTTCGAGGGGATTACTTGGCAATCGTGACCCTGGGGTTTGGTGAGATCGTCCAAGATGTGTTGAAGAATCTTGATGTCGTGACCAAGGGGACGCAGGGGATCAACCCGCTTCCGGCGCCTGCGTTTGGTGGACACGAGTGGACGGCAGACGACGAATACAAGTGGTACTACCTCTTCTTCTCCATCCTCGTCGTGACGGTCGTCGCGGTTCGCAACCTCGAACGATCGAGGCTTGGGCGGGCTTGGTTTAGCATTCGAGAAGACGAGATTGCATCGCGATCGATGGGGATTCGAGTCGAGCGAGTGAAGATGGTGGCGTTTGCGACCGCTGCTGCAATCGCGGCGCTTGCTGGCGGACTCTCCGCAAGCGTCCTGAGTTCGACGGGCGAGCCGAGTAACTACGACTTTCAGGTTTCGATTCTCGCTTTGTGCATCATCATCGTCGGAGGCATTGGAAGTACTGCGGGTGTCCTCGTCGGCGCTCTCGTCATGATTGGTCTCAATTCGATTGTGTTGGTCAAGGCAACGGCATGGATGGCGTCGCAAGGGATTGGTTCCCAGAGCAACGTCTTTCTGTCGCCCAACAACTGGAAGTTTCTCATCTTTGGACTCGCACTTGTCCTGGCAGTTCGGTTGAAGCCGAGCGGCCTCGTTCCACCGCGCATCGAGAGGGCACCGAGATGAGTGTGCTTGGGGCTCACGGCGTTACGGTTCGATTCGGTGGTCTTGTTGCAGTCGAAAACGTGGAATTCGCCGTAAGAAAAGGGGAGATTTACGCGGTCATCGGGCCCAACGGCGCCGGTAAGACAACGCTTTTCAATGCGATCACTGGGATTTACGCGCCGAGCGCTGGGCACGTCACACTGAACGGCCATGAGCAAGTAGATCCGTTGACGACCGGAGTGGCCGTTCGATTCGTAGCGGCCTTCCTGGGTGTTGGAATTGGCGTCATGCTCTTGCTCAACATCGAGGCGTGTTGGCAGGCATCCGTCATTGCGAACTACGTGTTCTTGAAGCCGTTCCCATGGTGGAATGCTGCGACCGATTGGTGGTTGACGATGCGGAGTCTGCCGTGGACGCGCACGTTTCTTCCATTGCTCATCGGAGGCGCGGTAGGGGCAGGAGCGGCATTTGTCAGTTGGTGGCGGGCGCGGCGCGCGCCCGATCACATCGCCCGAAGCGGTGTGGCGAGAACTTTTCAAAACATCCGCCTCTTCAACGAATTGAGCCTGGTGCAGAATGTCCTCGTTGGAATGGACTACAGGATGAATTCTGGGTTCTTCAGCGCGCTGCTGCGACTTCCAAGATTCTTCGACGAGCGCCGAAAGTTTCACGCAGAGGCGAGGGACCTGCTCGGTTTCGTTGGACTCGGCGACCGAGCCGATGACGCAGCGGGCAGCCTGCCGTATGGGTTTCGACGGCGTCTGGAAATCGCACGTGCGCTCGCGGGGAAACCGTCCCTCATTTTGCTTGACGAACCTGCTGCGGGGATGAATCCATCCGAGGTCGTTGGGCTCATGGAGTTGATTCGGCGCGTCCGCGATGCGGGGACGACGGTTGTGCTCATCGAGCACCACATGCGGCTCGTGATGGGCGTCTCTGATCGCATCTTGGTTCTTCAGTACGGGAAGCAGATCGCCGAAGGCGACCCCGCCGAGATCCGCGCGAACCCTCGGTGTGTCGAGGCGTATCTCGGAACGGAAGATCACGGATGAGTAGCGCGCTCCTCGAAGTTCGAGATCTGCACGCCGGGTATGGTGCGATAGAGGTACTCCGAGGCGTGTCGCTTTGTGTAGCGCAAGGAGAGATCGTGGCCGTCATCGGATCGAACGGCGCGGGAAAGAGCACAACGCTGATGTCGATCAGCCAGGTGATTCCTCCTCGCGGTGGTGAGGTGATGTTCGCGGGCGAATCACTCATCGGTCGACGTGCAGATGAAGTGATTCAGCGCGGGCTCGTCCAGGTTCCAGAAGGAAGGCGAGTCTTCGCGCGAATGACAGTCATCGAAAACCTTCGAATGGGGGCTTACCTTCGAAGGGACGCAGATGGAGTTCGCGTGGACCTCGGTCGCGTCTACGACTTGTTCCCAGTCCTCGGCGAACGGCAGTCGCAGTTGGCAGGGACGCTCAGCGGCGGAGAACAGCAGATGCTTGCCATTGGTCGCGCATTGATGAGCCGCCCGAAACTCCTCATGATGGACGAGCCCTCGATGGGCATCGCACCGATTCTCGTGACTCGAATTTTCGCAGCGATTCGTCAACTCAACGCAGATGGGCTCACCGTGTTGCTCGTTGAGCAGAACGCCAAAGCTGCGCTTGGTCTCTCTTCGCGTGGGTATGTGCTCGAGACGGGCTCGGTTGGATTTGAGGGACCGTCCGCTGAGTTACTCGGTGATTCGCGCATCCGTAGTGCGTACTTGGGCGACTAGGTTGCGCACTGACACAGGCCAACTCTGCGGCGGCGCGTCACCACTCGTCAATGGCGGTGAGGTGAATCTCTGGCGAAGTACGCCGCATCGCCAAGTCTGAAAGTTCTTCAGGTCGCTCGTCGAAAGCCACGCGATCGACCGAGAAGAATCCTTCGAAGCTCCACTGAGGCATCTTCGCCTCGACGTGGTCGTTGACGATGCGCTCAACCTCCGCCAAACTGCCCGCCGTTGCCCAGATGGTGACGTACGCGCCCTTGCCCCTTCGATCCTGTCGAGCGGCGAGGATGATGGCGTGCCACAGAACGAGCCCGAGGCGCTTGCCCCGCTCATCGACATTGACCTCGGGGTCGACGTCCAACTCCAGCCCCCACGCTTCACGCAACTGCAAGAGGATCTCGTCAAGGTCTGGACTCTGGTCATCCTCTGTTCGAAGCACCTCGCGAAGTTGCGAAGGTGGTTCTGGGGAATGTTCGAGATCGTGTGGCCATGTCTCGAGAACTTCACGAAGCCCGTGTCGAGCGAGCATGCGCTCCACCTCGCGGCGTAAGACGATTGGCACATTGATGAGCAGACCCTTCCATGTGTCGAGGAAGATCTCGACAAA
Source organism: uncultured Singulisphaera sp. (assembly GCA_964356445.1). Taxonomy (GTDB): domain Bacteria; phylum Planctomycetota; class Phycisphaerae; order Phycisphaerales; family SM1A02; genus F1-60-MAGs104. The sequence continues at coordinate 35,730 of CAYHHO010000007.1, forward strand.
CGGAGTTTCAGAGTTCGCTCCTGCACCGATGGAGCCATCCTCAAGCAGCAATGGCTCAAATCGCTTCCAAACCTTGAGGAAGTCTGCGGTCGGTATGACCTCGGATCCAAGATAGATGTCGAGGGCGCGGTAGGCGTCTCGAGATCCGATTTCGACGATTGGCAACACTTCCTCAGGAAGGAACTCAAACGCATCGCGGATGACGGCGCTGAGTCGGTCGTGGCTGAGCACGATGTGGAAGGAGTAGGTGTCTGGATCGTCATCCTCGCCCGGTGTGTATTCAAGCGTGTAACCCTGCTTCGGCGCCGGGAGCGAAATCGGTTCGATGCCCAAGGGAAACTGGTATCCCTCGACCTCCGAGCGCTGAATGTCATGTCGTAACTCGTACTCACGCATCGGTTGAATCTTAGTACGGAGAGTCCTCAGAAAGAACCCCTCTTTGCTGCGCGATCGACAGTGATTTCACGAGCCATCCCCACTCAGCGCAGAGATAGGGGATGTTGAGTTCATCGTGTAGTTGTCGAATAGATCGGTGCATCGTCTCAGCGAGTTTCGCCTGCCAAGTTTCGTCGCCCTTGTCGCAAAAATAGGATCTGCACCCAGTCGGGCGTGCCTCGTGGATCGAGCATTGGTTGCCAGTGAGAAAGACACAGGCGCCGGTGAACACGGCTGCTTCCGCCGCCTCGGCGGTCACGATTCGTTTGGAGTTTCGAAGAGTCCAAGCTGCCTCGAGGCCAGTGACAACCAGAATGTGATCGTGGGTCTTGAAGTTGCAGCATCGCCCAGACGCAAGGCAGATCGGTCGGTGGAGCGCCGTGACATTGGCGGCGTGTTCATGAAGCGCCTGCAGCGCACTCTTGACGGGAGCACGAGCGGAGGAAGTCCACCAAGTCTGCATCGCGGCATCGTCAGGAACTTGGGACGGGGTGAATGGATTCACGCCGCGCCGATCCAATCACCACGGGGCTGAGTGGTTGTCCGCATGATCCCGATCGCGAAGGATCCGAATCTGCTCGACAGGAATGAGAGTCCCATTGTCCATGCCGAGGCAGGGGGTCTTTGCCTTCGCCGCGCGCCAAGCTTGGGGTGTTCGGAGATTCTCCGGCCAAAATGGCCATGTTCTGCACTGCGCCGGCCTCGCCATGTAGACGCGGCAAAGCGCCATTCCCGGCTTGCTCGTTCGATCGAGGAAGACACAGTCGAACCCGTGGCTGGTTTCCTGTTCATTGAGCGATCGACGGTCGCTGATCGCACGCGTGTACTTCTGGGTGAACTCTTCCACTGGAACACCGAGCGCAGCCGCCATCGCATTCCCTTCGGGCTCCGTGTACCACACGGCACCAGGTCCGCCAGTACAGCAGTTGCCGCACTGCGAGCACGAAAAGCGCAGCCCATCCTTGTACCAAGGGCTCTCGTCGGCACCAGTTGGTTTGGAACTCGCCATCGGCGTCGATTCGAGTTCCAGGGTCTCATGCACCGATGGCGGTCACTGCGCGTCGCTATCGGATCCACCAGCAGAGTGGTCGAATCCATCAATCGATCCGAGAGCGACTTGTTCCTTCGTTGCGTTCGACACGAGACTCTTTATGGTCGGAGCAGCACCGATTCGGTCAGCGCCGAGTGCTTCAGCTGCCCTCGCAGCCGCAGCCAACTCTGCCGATTCCTCAGTTTCGTCGCCAGTCTGTTCGACAAGTTGGCGAATCACCAAGTTTGTATAGACCTCGAACCCAGTTCCAGCAGGAATCAAATGCCCGAGAAGGACATTCTCCTTCAATCCCACGAGTGTGTCGACCGCGCCCTTGAGCGCTGCCTCCGTGAGAACCTTGGTCGTTTCCTGGAAGCTCGCTCCCGAAAGGAAACTCTCTGACTGGAGCGACGCCTTGGTGATACCCAGCAGAAGCGTGCGTGCGCGAGCGGGCTTCGGCTTGCGAGTCTTCGCGATCGCCTTCCCAGCAAGTTCCGCTTCGGCATTCGCCTGCTTGACTTCATCCTTCGCAACGAGCGAGCCTTTGACCAGCGTCGTTCCGCCAGCATCTTCGATCTTCAGCAAGCCCAAGAGCGACTCATTGAGGTTTCGGAAGACGTAGCGCTCGACAACGTCGTTCGGCAGCAGCGAGGTGTCGCCAATATCGACAACCTTCACCTTGGCGAGCATCTGACGAAGCACGACTTCGATGTGCTTGTCGGAAATCGGAACGCCCTGGGCGCGGTACACGTTTTGCACTTCCGTCAGCATGTACTGGTAGAGCTCATCCTCACCCTTGATCCCAAGGATTTCGGATGGCGTCAGCGCACCTTCAGTCAGCGCATCTCCCGCTTCCACCGTGTCACCCGAGTGAACAAGCAGTCGCTTGCCTTGGAGCACGTAGTGGTCTTCAGCCAGTTCGTCCTTGGCACCTTCTGCATGAACGCGGATGGTCATCTTGCCGCGACGTTCGTTTGGCAGGAGTTCAACGCGACCGGAGATTCGCGCGAGCACAGCTGGATCGCGAGGAATTCTGGCTTCAAAGATTTCTGTCACGCGCGGAAGTCCACCGACGATGTCAGCTGATCGAGCTGTTCCCTTTGGATTGAACGCGATGCGCTGACCGGCTTCGATGACCTGGCCGTCCTTCACTTCGATGTGCACCTTTGCAGAAAGATGGTGAACGTCGAGCACTTCGCCCGCGTCATCTTCGACAGTCAGTCGCGGATGCTTCTCACCCTTGTGCTCGATCACGACCATTTCGTCCTTGTTGGCCTTTCGATCAACACGGACCGTCTCGCCCTCAAGAATGTCGCGGAACCTGATCTTGCCGCTTCGCTCAGCGAGTGTTGGTGCAACGTGGACATCCCACTCGAGCACCGCAGTTCCCTTTCGAACCTGCTCACCAGGTGAAGCCAGGAGGAGCGCGCCGTAAGGAACTTTGTACTTCTCAAGTTCGCGTCCCTTGGCATCGACCACTCGGACTTCGCCTGTCTTTCGCAGCGCGATCCGGTAGGGGACGGCCGCAGAATTGACGGTCACTTCACCGCAATCGATGTACTCGATTGTGCCGGCTTGCGTGACCTTCCATTGGTTCTCGGTTGTCGCACTCACCGCGATTCCACCCGTATGGAACGTGCGCATCGTGAGCTGAGTTCCGGGTTCACCGATGGACTGCGCGGCGATGATTCCGACTGCGAGTCCCTCTTCGACCAACTTGCCGGTGGACATATCCATTCCGTAGCAGGTCGCACAAACCCCGCGAGAGGTCTGGCAGGTCAGCGGACTTCGAACATAGACAGTCTTGACGCCGAACTCTTCGATCTGCCGCGCCTTTTCGACCGTGATGATCTCGTTCTTGGCGACGATGGTTCGATCGGTTCGAGGATCGACAAGGTTGTCGCAACTGGTGCGCCCCTTGATGACATCTCGGAGCGGGACATCGACCTCTTCGCCCTTGTAGACAGCTTGCTTCGCGATGCCGCGCGTCTGCTTGCAGTCGTGTTCGATGACAACAACGGACTGTGCAACATCGCAGAGTTTGCGTGTCAGGTATCCCGAATCAGCCGTCTTGAGAGCGGTATCTGACAATCCCTTGCGGGCGCCGTGCGTTGACGAGAAGTACTCGAGAACCGACAGACCTTCTCGGAAGTTCGACTTGATCGGCGTTTCCATGATCTCGCCGCTCGGCTTCGCCATCTGGCCACGCATACCCGCAAGCTGTTGCATCTGGGTCTTGTTGCCTCGCGCACCCGAATCCATGAACAGATAGACGGGGTTGAGGTACCGAGCCGAAGGGCTCGGAGTTGCTGGAAGCCCACGCACACCTCCCGCGATTGCTTTCGTTCCAGCGACTTGGTTGCGACGGTCGGTCTTGAGAGCCTCAAGCACCATTGCCGAAAGTCCGTCTCGGCACTTCGACCAAGCGTCCATGACTCGATTTCGTCGCTCGTCATCGGTGGTGTTGCCGTCGTCGTAGTCCTTGCGGGCTTGATCGACCTTCTTCTGGCTGTCCGCGATGAGCCGCTCCTTGTTCTCGGGAATGTGGAGATCTGTGATGCCGAAGGAAAGTCCACTGGTGGTGCTCGCCTTGAATCCAGTTTCCTTGAGCGCGTCAAGCAACTCAATGGTTGCCGCCTTCCCGCGCCGCGCAAACGTGTCATCGATGACGCGAGCTGCGCCCTTCTTGCCGAGCGCGCAGTTGTAGAACGGCATGCCGGTCGCAAGGATCTCAGAGAAAATCACGCGCCCGACTGTTGTACGAATTCGACGATTCGCAGGTGTCGCGACTGGCGCGTCACTGGCAGCATTGATGACTTCGGTGAATCGGTCGAGTCGAACATCGGCCCACTCATGGACTCCGATCTTGCCCAACTCGTACGCGAGCAGCAATTCATGGACATTTCCGAAGCCGGGAACCAGCGAGCGCTTTCCTGGCGTCGGCACGGGCGCATCAATCGGTGCTGCAGTCAGGAAGTAGACACCCATGACGATGTCCTGCGAAGGACTGACGATTGGGTTGCCGTTGGCAGGGCTGAAGATGTTGTGGGTGCTCATCATGAGCACTTGTGCTTCGATCTGCGCTTCGAGCGAAAGCGGCAAATGGACTGCCATCTGATCGCCGTCGAAGTCTGCGTTGTACGCAGCGCACACGAGCGGGTGAACCTTGATTGCATTTCCTTCTACAAGGACCGGCTCGAATGCTTGAATACCCATGCGGTGGAGCGTGGGCGCTCGGTTGAGGAGGACGGGATGGTTCTTCGTGACTTGCTCGAGAATGTCCCAGACTTCAGGCGCACGCCTCTCGAGCATCCGTTTCGCGCTCTTGATCGTGTCTGCGAGCCCGTGCTCCTTGAGCTTTCGGATGATGAACGGCTGGAAGAGTTCGAGCGCAATCTTCTTCGGCAAGCCGCACTGCCAGAGTTTCAGTTCAGGACCAACGACGATGACGGAGCGGGCCGAGTAATCGACGCGCTTGCCAAGAAGGTTCTCGCGGAAGCGACCCTGCTTGCCTTTGATCATGTCGGTGATGGACTTGAGCGGTCGATTGCTTGATCCCAGCACGGGGCGTCGGCAGCGTCCGTTGTCAAACAAGGCATCCACAGCCTGTTGAAGCATGCGCTTCTCGTTGCGGATGATGACTTCTGGCGCATTCAGATCCATCAACTTCTTGAGTCGATTGTTTCGATTGATGATGCGCCGGTAGAGGTCGTTGAGATCGCTCGTGGCAAAGTTGCCGCTCTGCAGCAAGACGAGCGGTCGGAGTTGCGGAGGAATCACCGGGATCACATCGAGAACCATCCACTGTGGCTCGTTCGCGGATCCACGGATCTGTTCCACAAGCTTCAGGCGCTTGGAAAGATCCTTTGCCTTTTGCTTGCTCTTCGTTTCGTTGAGTTCCTGCCGAATCTCTGCGGCGATCGCATGAAGGTCGAGCATGTCAGGCGAGAGCAGTTCGCGAATCGCCTCTGCTCCCATCATGGCAGTGAATTTTCCGCCGTGCTTCGCGGCCATCTCGCGATACTCATCGTCTGTCAGGACTTGCTTGAATTCCAAGTCGGTTGATCCTGGATCCGTGACCACGTAGTCCTGGAAGTAAACAACCTTCTCGATATCACCCGTCCGCATGCCGAGGAGCGTTCCGAGGCGGCTCGGGAGTGCTTTGAAGAACCAGATGTGAACGGCAGGGGCGGCGAGGTTGATGTGACCCATGCGCTTGCGGCGCACACGGGAATGGGTGACCTTGACACCGCATCGATCGCAGATGATTCCCTTGTACTTCGTTCCCTTGTACTTACCGCACGCGCACTCGTAGTCGCGCTCTGGTCCAAAGATTCGCTCGCAGAAGAGTCCGTCGCGCTCTGGGCGATAGGTTCGATAGTTGATGGTCTCTGGCTTCTTGACTTCACCGAAGCTCCAGCTTCGGATGTCATTTGGGCTCGCGAGTTGAATGCGAACCGAGCCGTAGTCATTGACGCGATCGAAAACACTTTCTGCCATGCTGTTCATAGTGGATCTTTCAAAGAGAATTCGTCATTCGAGACCGAACCAAGCAAAACCCAAAGGCGATAAGGACTATTCCTAAACCGAACCAAAACCGAACCAAAACCGAACTCAGAGCACAGGCGCTGCGGCTTCGCCGCCGACCTTCTCGAGCTGAATGTTGAGGCACAATCCCTTGATTTCCTGGCACAACACATCAAACACCACTGGCATGCCTGCCTGCAGCGTGTTGTCGCCCTTGACCATCGATTCATAGATCTTCTGCCGACCTTCAGTGTCGTCGCTCTTGACGGTCAACAATTCCTGCAGGACATACGCGGCGCCGTACGCCTCAAGCGCCCACACTTCCATTTCACCGAATCGCTGACCTCCGGTGCGAGCCTTTCCACCGAGCGGTTGCTGGGTGATGAGGCTGTATGGACCAGTTGATCTCGCGTGGATCTTGTCGTCCACGAGATGGTGCAGTTTGAGGAGATACATGTAACCGACAGAGGTGCGTTGGTTAAATGCTTCGCCTGTTCGACCGTCGAAGAGCTGAACCTTGCCGTCCTCTGGCATCAAGGCGAGCAGTTCGTTGTGTGCTCCTGGGTTTGCACCAGTCTTTTCGAAACTTGAGACGCGCTCATTGACATGAGCGTTCGCTTCGCGAATCGCGTCGAAGATCTCAGACTCCTTTGCGCCGTCGAAGACTGGAGTGACGGCTTGGAACCCAAGCACTCGCGCCGCCCAACCAAGGTGCGTCTCCAGAATCTGTCCGACATTCATGCGGCTTGGTACGCCGAGTGGATTCAGCAAGACCTCCACTGGAGTGCCATCTTCCATGAACGGCATGTCCGCCTCCGGCACGATGCGGGCGATCACGCCCTTGTTGCCGTGTCGTCCTGCCATCTTGTCGCCGACTGAGAGTTGGCGCTTGGTGGCGAGATACACCTTCACCATCTCGAGCACGCCAGAAGGCAACTCATCGCCGCGCTTCATGTGATTGACTCGACGTTCCTTTTCACGCAGCAACTTTTGGATGCGAGGCCAGAATTGTCCGTGTGAGACGAGTGCGAGTTCGCGTGATTCCTTCGATCCCTTGATCAACTTCTCGCTGAAGCCCTCAATCTGCTCCAGGATGACGTCGGGAATGTCGCTGGCGCCGATTTTCTGTCGGGTCGCAGGATCCACCATCTCGGTTCCCGTGGCGCGGTTGATTTCGCCGGCCATCTGCCTGAAGAGTTGGATTGCCTTGGCGTCCATCGACTGTTCGAACGCAGAGATTTGCTTCTTCAGGACCTTCTTCTGCTCGTCTGTCTGATGCTGGCGGCGGCTGAAACTCTTGGTTCCGATCACGACGCCTTCGGTCCCTGCAGGAACATCGAGCGAGTCATTCTTGACGTCCTCGCCCGCGCGACCGAAGATCGCGTGGAGGAGTTTCTCTTCAGGAGAGAGTTCGCTCTTGGACTTCGGGCTCACCTTGCCGACGAGGATGTCGCCTGGCGAGACGCGAGCTCCGACACGGATCACGCCGTGTTCATCGAGGTTTCGGAGCATGTTCTCGGAAACGTTTGGGATATCGGCCGTGAACTCCTGTCGACCCAGTTTCGTCTCGCGCACTTCGACATCGAACGACTCGATGTGGATCGAGGTAAACGTGTCGTCCTTCACGAGCCTTTCGCTGATGACGATGGCGTCTTCGAAGTTGTAACCGTCGAAGGTATTGAACGCCACGAGCACGTTCTTGCCGATCGCCAGTTCGCCCTTGCTCGTGCTTGCTCCGTCGGCGAGGATTTCTCCTGCCTTCACCCGTTGCTTGAGCTGAACGATTGGCTTCTGGTTCTGGCAGGTCTTTTCGTTGAGGCCGACGAACTTGCGAAGCATGTACTCGTCTGCGTTGTCGATGATGATTCGTTCCGCATCGACGAAGGTGACGGTCCCAGCGCGTTCCGCCCGAACGATCATTCCGCTCGAGCGACCGACGACCTTTTCCATTCCAGTCGAAACGAGAGGAGGATCGACCTTGATCAGCGGCACGGCCTGGCGCTGCATGTTGGATCCCATGAGTGCTCGATTGGCATCGTCGTGTTCAAGGAATGGGATGAGCGCGGCCGAGACTCCGACCGTCTGCTTGGGACTGATATCGACGAACTGAACTTCGCCGGCATCTGCCGAAACCAATTCGCCGCCCTTGCGCACGACCACCAGTTCCTCGCTGATTTTCCCTGACTCGTTGATTGTCTCGCTCGGCGCAAGAACACTCTTGATTTCCTCGTCTGCGCGCAGGCGGATCGACTTGCCGGTCGCCTTGCGGCCGATGATCTCCCGATACGGCGTCAGCAGGAACCCGTAGTCATCGACTTCGGAGTAAATACCGAGGCTCGCGATGAGTCCGATGTTGGCACCTTCGGGAGTTTCGATTGGGCAAATGCGACCGTAGTGAGATATGTGGACGTCGCGTACCTCAAACCCTGCTCGTTTGCGATTCAGACCGCCTGGTCCGAGCGCCGACAGCCGACGCTCATGAACGAGCATCGAAAGGGGATTCGTCTGATCGACGACCTGCGAGAGTTCGCTGCGTCCGAAGAAGAACTCGATTGCACTCGAGATCGACTTCGAGTTCACCAAGTCGGCG
>CAYHHO010000008.1:0-43381 GCA_964356445.1 uncultured Singulisphaera sp.
CCCCCGCGTCACTGGCCCGACGCGGGGGCTTTTTTTTGCGCCGATAACGGTGTTTCTTTGCAAATTGTGGATGCCAAGAATAGATGCGTCCGAGAGAGCGATACCCTTCAAGTGGGTCGGTCGTCTGGTCGATGAAGATCATCCAGGCATTCGCAGGGAGGACGCATGGTGCGTCCGAGGCGAGCCGACAAGTCGGTGGGCGAAGCCCCACCGTTGAAGGGCAGGAGGTCCGCACACATGCTGGTCATCACACGACGCGAAGGTGAAGAAGTGGTTATCGGAAATCCTGCATCTCCGATTGGGATCGTTCGCATCGCGTCGATCAAGGGCGACCGCGTGCGCATCGCTTTCGAGTTCCCCCGAGAGGTCGCCGTTCATCGCAAGGAAGTTGCGGAGCAGATTCTCGCTGGCGCTGCTGACCCATCAAAGAATGTGATCGGGAAGATCCGACCTGCCGAGGGCGGGGCGTAATTTTCTAGGACGCCTCCGCCGAGTTCAGTTGAGCGCGCGAACGTCAGTGACTTCAGGAATGCGCTCGCGCAGTTGACGGACGATCAGGGACTGCAGCGTCATGTTGCTCGATGGACAGCCGACGCAAGCGCCATGGAATCTGACATCGACGACGCCCTCATGAACCCGCACAACTTCGACATCGCCGCCATCCGCCTGAATATCAGGGCGAATCAAGTCGACCACGGCGCGAACCCTCTCGAGGAGTGCGTTCGATGAGGCAGCGGGCTGATCGACTCTGGTTGTTCGCTTCGTCACAATGTGAGTCTATTCGGCTTTTCTACACTAGCGCGATGAGGATCGATCGAGCCGCAGGAGACGTGCAAGCCCTTGCCCCATGGCGAGCAGCGTGCGCCGTCGGATTTGCCGTGGCGGTGCTGACAGGATGCGCCGCGACCCCAGCGGGGGATCCACTTCAGTCTCTCGGCCGAACCGATCTCGTGCCTGCACGCCAAATCGTGGCGATGCAGATGCTCGATGCAAATCCAACGAATCTGGCGTATCTGCTGGCGCTCCGAAGGATGATCGTGCAGCCTGGATATGCCGTCGAACTTCGAAACGAAGCGTGGGATCGACTGATCCAGCACGACATGAAGGGTCTCAAGGAGTCGCTCGAACTCAACCTCCCCAAGATGCAGATTTACGAATGGCGGACGATCGTCTGCCGGCGCATCGGAGAACTCGATTGGAAGGACATGACCCAGACGCTCATCCGTGGGTGGGCTGTCGTGCTGCCGATCTTGGGTATGGATCTGTGGGAGCGCCCCGAGTACCACGCGCTCGTCACGCTGTGGGGGAAAGATCGCGTGCCGCAGGTGCTCTTTGACGTGATGCTTGGCAGCGACCCGATCAAAGAAGCAAACCTGCGAAGCCGCTGCTGGGAACTCTTGCTCGCCATCGGAGAGCACGATCGAATCACTGCGCTGCTGGCGGATGAGTCGAAGGCGACGACAGACTCTTTCATCCTCGATATGCGTCGGTGTTCGGGTGATCTTGGGATCATCCCGCGCAACCGCGAAGAGATCTTGTGGATCCGTGCGCTTCGCTTGCCAGCCCACCGTGCATTCTGGGACGCAGCGCGCGATGCTGCTGCGAAGTTGCCTGCAGACGTGCGCGCGTCGCTTGCGCCGCGCGATCTTGCAATTCTCGTCGCAGTTGCACGTGAACGCCCCGAGCTGCTGAGCGAGTCTCGCGATGCACTGTTTGCCGAAGTTTCGAAGCGACTGTCGAAGGAGAACACCCGGCGGTATGAGGCGTCGTTCGAGGGTTACGGGAGTCATCTCCCTGAAACTCCACGAGGGCATGCGAACGAGATGACCTGGGGCGACTGCGCGGCTGTCTTGGTCGCGTTGGATGCGCTTGCGGTTCCAGAAGTTCGCAGGCACATCTTCGACATCGCCGACCGAGACCTCGCGGATCGGCAGACCGAGTATGGCGGGCTCCTGCAGATGGACGATCAGGGGCGATTCGAACTCATCGAATTCGCGCCGCGAAGTCGCGGAAGCGATGTGCGTTACGAAGCGTCTGACAAGATGTTTGAGCAGGGTTACGACGCGCTCTTTCACTTTCACAACCATGCGCAGGCGTATGAGAATCACAGGTATGCAGGTCCTCACTACGGCGACTTCGCATACGCGGATGCAACCGGCGTCAACGGATTGGTCTTCACGTTCATCAGTCGCAACGAGATTGACGCGGATTTCTATCGGCGAGGGCAAATTGTGATCGATCTCGGGACGATCGAAAGGCCGGAGAACTAGCGCGATGCGGTTCAGCAAGATGCATGGCATCGGCAACGACTACGTCTATGTTGATGTCACGACTGAATCGATCGATGATGCTCCTGCGCTTGCTCGCGCGGTCAGCGATCGACACACTGGTATCGGCGCCGACGGGTTGATACTCATCGGGAGCGCAACCGCGGGGATCGATGCTCACGCATCCATGCGCATCTTCAACGCCGACGGCAGCGAAGCGCAGATGTGCGGCAATGGCATCAGGTGCGTGGCGAAGTTCGTGGTCGACCGCGGACTTGCGAACGAGAACCCGCTTCGGATCGAGACGCGCCGCGGCGTGCTCGAAGCCTGGTGGTGGCTTGGCGACGACGGGCTCGTCGCTGAAGTCGAGATTGATATGGGAGAGCCGATCCTCGATGTCGCAGCGATTGGCGTGCGCTGGCGCGGAGTCGACAGCGGGCGCGCAGTCGCACTGCCGTGGACAAGTTCGATGTGGGCGGATGCGCTTGCTGCTCGAGATGCGGCGAGCGATTTCGAGTGGCTGCGCGTCGCTGCTATTGAGCCGGTCGCGACGCTCGTTTCGATGGGGAATCCGCACATTGTCTTCTGGGCGAAGGACATCTCGAAGGTGCCGCTCGTGTCGATCGGCACTGCGATCGAGCACCACCAGTTTTTCCCTCAGCGAATCAACGTGCACTTCGTGCAGGTGATTGGTCGCGGCGAACTTCGCATGCGCACATGGGAGCGCGGCTCTGGAATCACCCTTGCATGTGGCACTGGTGCGAGCGCGGTCTGCGTCGCGGGGGTGCTGGAAGGTCGCAGCGATCGCGCGGTGCGCATTCAGCTTCCGGGTGGCGATCTGCAACTCAGGTGGGTCGAGTCGGATGGCAGAGTTCGCATGCGCGGCAGTGCGACGCACGTCTTCGATGGCGTTTGGGATCTTGCGAAAGTGGGGCGGCATGCCGTTGGATGAATTGGAGCGCAAACTCGTCGCTCACATTTCGCAGCGGCGCGGCGCGATGCTCGCGGATCTTGCGCATCTCGTCTCGATTCCGACTGGGCACGGATGCGCTCACGGCCTAGAGGCGACTCGCGCTTGGATGAGTGCGCGGCTCGTCCAACTTGGTGCATCGATGACTCGCCACGGCGGTGGTTGCAAGCCTGACTGGCTGCGCGAACCGCGTGTGGATTCTGCCGATGCGGGTGATGTGATCGTGGCAGCTCGGCTTGGGGCTGCACCGACTGGTGTGCGGGTGTTGCTGAGCGGGCACATCGACACTGTCCACGATCCAGCCGGTGAGTTTCGTGAACTCTCTGGCGACGATGCGGGAGTGCGACGCGGTCCCGGTGCTGCAGACATGAAGGGAGGGCTCATCGTCGCGTTGGCGGCGCTCGAGTCGCTCCATGCAATGAAGAGTGCGCTGCGCTGGTCGTTTGTGCTCAACGCAGACGAAGAGACCGGCAGCTTTTCGAGTGCAGCGCACTTGCAGGCGATCGCGCGCAATCATGACATCGGTCTCGTCTTGGAGCCCGCTGCCGCGGAGGGAAGCATCGTCACAGCGCGCGCAGGGTCGAGCCAGTTTCGGATCGATGCCCACGGTCGCGCTGCACATGCGGGCCGCGATGCTGCGAAGGGGATCTCAGCAGTGGATGCGCTGTGCCGTGCGGTGACCAAGGTGCTTGCTGTTTCGGATCCATCGGTCGGTCGGACGGTGAATGTCGGTCCGCTGCAAGGCGGCGAAGCGACGAACATCGTCCCAGACCACGCAGTCGCGTGGGGAAATGCTCGCTACCAAAGCGACGAGCAGTTCGCAGAGATCGAGCGAGCGCTCAAGTCGATCGAAGTTGGGAGTGGCGATGAACTGCCCCGAGTCGTTGTGCGAGCGATTCACAATCGACCGAGGAAGCCAGCGACGCGCGAAGTCAACGCACTTGCGGATGTCGCGATCGAAGTTGCGCGAGATCTCTCGTTGACGGTCGGCACAGTATCGACCGGCGGCGTCAGTGACTCCAATGTGCTGCAAGCCGCGGGGCTTCCATGTCTCGACGGCCTTGGTGTACGCGGTGGAAATCTGCATCGATCCGACGAGTTCATCGTCGTCGCAAGCTTGACAGAACGCGCGGCGATGATGGCAATCCTGCTGCACCGACTCGCTTCGAAGGGGTGCGGCTCAGCCGTACCATGCAAGCCATGACCTCCGCGCCGCCCAATATCACCAGCGACGAAAGCGCGTTGTCCAACCTTCCACCGCTGGCGAAAAGCCCCACGGTGTGCAAGGCGTTCGCGGGCATCCTCGGCGAACTGAGCCGCAGCCAAGCGACGATTTCTGGTGCCCGGGCGGCGGATCCCGCCAAGGCGACCTCATACGACGACTGGATGAAACGCAACACCCAAGTTCGTGGGCGCGCAACGATGTATCCATTCGTCGGCTCTGGATTCGGGCGCGGTGCGCTCGTCGAACTCGCCGATGGCAGCGTGAAGTGGGACATGATCAGCTCGATTGGAGTGAACATGTTCGGCCACTCGGACCCTCGCATGGTCGAGGCTGCGCTTCAGAGCGCGCTCTCCGATGTCTGCATGCAAGGACACCTGCAGCACAACAGCGATGCGCTCGCTGTCAGCGAATTGCTGATTGCAGAAGCCAGCAAGACGAGCCGTTTGCGCCACTGCTTCGTGACGAATTCGGGGTGCATGGCGAACGAAACGGCGCTCAAGATCTGTCAGCAGAAGACGAAGAGCGCGCCGCGGGTCATCGCGTTCAACGATTGTTTCATGGGGCGCTCGACGACGATGAGCCAGATCGGTGACGCGCCGGCATATCGGCAGGGACTCGTCCAGAATGTCCTCGTTGACTACATCCCGTTTTACGATCCGCAGCTGGGGAGTCTTTCGACCGACGCTGCCGTTGCCCAACTGAAGCAATTGATCGCTCGCTTCCCGAACCAGCACTCGTGCTTTGCGATGGAAGTCGTGCAAGGCGAGGGCGGATTCAATGTTGCGCCGCGTGCATTCTTGGAGGCGCTGATGAGCATCTGCCGAGACGCGTCGATCCCGATCTGGATCGATGAGATCCAAACATTTGGGCGCACCGAACGAATGTTTGCGTTTGAAGCGCTGGGGCTCGGCGAGTATGTCGATCTGGTGACGGTCGGCAAATTGTCACAGATCTGCGCGTGCTTGTTCAGTGAAGCGTTCAATCCAGCGCCTGGTCTGATCGCAGGCACGTTCATGTCCAGCACGAGCGCGTTTCATGTCGGGCGCCGCACGCTCGAGATTCTGCGCAGCGGCGATTACTACGGTGCGAATGGGCGCATCGCCAAGTTGCACCATGCGTTTCGTGCCTGCGTCGAATCGCTCGCGAAGCGCCGTCCCGAGTATTTCCCGCCGATCGTCGACGCGAAGGGTCGAGCGAGCAATGAAATCGTCGGTGGCATCGGCGGCATGATGCGGTTCACGCCGCTGGGTGGTTCGAAGGACGCGCTCAACGCACTGCTGAAGATCCTCTTCGAAGAGGGGGTGATTGCGCTGACCTGCGGACACGGGCCGTATCACATCCGGTTGCTGCCGCCCTTCGGTGTGATGGAACCATCGCAGTTCGAACCCGTCTTCGAAATCATTGAACGCTCGCTTGCGCGCGTCGTCGCCCAGCAACCCAAGAAGGCATAGCCAATCATGTTCATCATCCGCCATGCAGTCAACGAGGACATGCCGCAACTTCTGAAGTTGTCGCGCCTGGTGCATTCGTTCAACCTGCCGCAGGACAAGGATTCGCTCGCTGCGAAAATCGAGCGAAGCCAGCGCGCCTTCGCTGGAAGGGTCAAGGATCCGAAAGGGCGCGAGTTCGTGTTCGTCCTCGAGGATCTCGACAGCAAGACCGTGGTCGGGACGAGTGCGGTCTACTCCAAGATTTCGTGGAGCGGTCATCCACACTTGTTCTTCAAGGTTCGTAAGCGCGAGCATTACAGCGCGGACCTCGGCACAGGACAGGTGCATGTCACGATCCAACTCGACAAGGACGAAACCGGACCGAGCGAAATTGGCGGGCTCATTCTCGCACCCGGGTACAGGCGCCATCCGCAGAAACTTGGGTCACTGCTTTCGTACAGCAGGTTTCAGTTCATCGGGCTTCATCCAACTTGGTTTCAGAAGCGGGTCATTGCCGAGATGATGGGAGCTCTGACTCCAGACAGTCATTCGTCGCTGTGGGACTATCTCGGTCGGCGATTCATCAATCTCTCGTACACCGAGGCGGACACATTCAATCAGCGCAGTAAGGAATTCATCTTGAAGTTGTTTCCGTCGGTCGAGATTTACACTTCGCTGCTGCCTCCAGAGGCGCGGCAGCTGGTGGGTAAGGTCGGCGATGAGACGCTGCCTGCGCTTCGAATGCTCGAGCGACTTGGATTCACTGCGCAGGATCATGTGGATCCGTTTGACGGCGGTCCCTATTTGATCGCGGATCGCGATTCGATTCCGATCGTCAGTCGGTCGAAGAACCTGAAACTTGCGGGTGCTGCGGCTGGTCACACGCACCAAGGACTGGTGTCGTGCAATGGCGCGCACGGGTTCCGCGCGACGCGAAGTTCATTCAGCGTTGCCGGCTGCCAAGTGCGGCTTCCAGCGCGAACGATCGCCACACTTGGTGCTGACACGGGGATCGCGATTGGGTTGACCGCATTCGATGCAGATGGGAACGCGGTCGATCTGGCTGGATCTCGGCATGGATCTCGCAGGAAAGCGTCTCGGAGCCCTCGGTGACCGAAGCGAATCGCGTTGGACTCTTGGCCTCTGCGCCGAGCGACTACATCGCGGGTGAATTTCGGGCGCTGAAAGCAGTAGCAGGCGGAGCGAACTGCGAACTCATCGAAAGTCACGATCCGTCGCATCCGTCGACCAGTGTCTGGAAGGGCGCGTGCGAAGAGGCGCATGTCGAGCTTGCTGTCGCTGCTGCGCGCGCTGCATTGGCTGCGTGGCGCAGCGCGTCGCTTGACGTGCGGCGCAAGACGTTGCTGGCGTGGCGAGATGTCGTTGCAGCAAACGAAAGTCGACTCGCTCGTTTGATCACCCTTGAAACGGGCAAGACCCTTTCGGAGAGCAAACTTGAGGCGAAGGCTGTCGCCGAGAAGGTTTCGATCACTCTCGAAGAGCGAACTGTTGCCCGCGTGACTGGATTCGAATTCCCCGTGACTGCGACGCGGCGCGGCGTCTGCTCGTTTCGCCCGCACGGCGTGATGGCTGTCATTGGTCCATTCAATTTTCCGGCGCATCTGGCGAACGGGCATTTCGTTCCGGCGCTCCTTGCCGGAAACACCGTCGTATTCAAGGCGAGCGAGCGAGCGCCTGCAGTGGGGCAACTGCTTGCAGAGTTTGCAGATACCGCTGGGTTTCCGCATGGCGCATTCAATGTCGTCGCGGGAGGACCGCGCATCGCGTCGCGGCTTTGCGGGCACACTGGAATCGACGGCATCATGTTCACGGGATCCTGGCCGGTGGGTCGGCGCATCCTTGAAGCGAATCTTGATCGCCCGGGGAGGATGGTGGCGCTCGAGATGGGCGGCAGCAACGCGGCGATCGTCTGCGGCGACTCTCATTTGCGGCAGACAGTGATCGAGTGTGTTCGCAGCGCGTTCGCGACGGCAGGCCAGCGGTGCACCTGCACGCGGAGGATCATTGTCGATGCGAGCATCGCAGGCGAGTTCATTCCACTTTTTGCAAAGGTCGCGAGCACGCTACTCATTGGGCCGGGTGACAGCGGCGAGCCAATCTTCATGGGACCACTCATTACGAGTGCTGCGCGCGAGAGCGTGCTCGCATTCCAGACGCGCCGCGTGCGCGAGGGCGCTGCGTGCATCCTGCCAGCAACGAAACTCGACCGCGAGGGGTGGTTCCTCTCGCCAGGTGTGCTGCAAGTCCAGCGCTTCGACGAATCGACCGACGAAGAGTGCTTCGGTCCGCTTGTGCAGATTTCGATTGCGCAGGATGAGGCCGATGCGATCGAGCAGGCGAATGCGACCAGATTCGGTTTGGTCGCAAGCGTCTTCACTGCAAGCGAGGATCGTTGGCGGAGCATCGAGCCGCAGATCCGCGCAGGCTGCATCAATTGGAATGTCGGCACGGCTGGAGCCAGCAGCAAACTTCCATTCGGCGGCCTCGGGCTCTCTGGAAACAACCGTCCCGCTGGTTCTTTCAGTCTCGATTCGTGCGCGCTCCCGATCGCGCACCTCGAGGAACGAACCGACGCCGCCGCAGTCCCGCAAGGAATGCGACCGTTCTAGAAAGCCTTATCCTTCGTCCATGCCGACGGATCTCCCGAGCGGGCGGACGCAGCCGCGATTTGCAGGAATCTCGACCTTCATGCGCTTGCCGCGTTTGGCAGATCTTGGCGAAGGCGCGGCAGCGGACTGGATTGTCTATGGAATTCCTTTCGACGGCGGAACGACGTTCCACCCTGGTGCACGATTTGGTCCCCGCGCGATTCGCGACGCAAGCCAGTACATCAAGCCAGCGAGCATGGAACTTGAGGTCAACCTTGCAGAGGTCTTCTCGATGGCCGACGGCGGCGACTCGCCCGTCGCGCCGTACGGATGTGCGGACAACCTAGAAACCGCGACCGCATTCGCGCAGGAACTTGGAAGTGCAAGTCAGTCGCATTTGCTTGCGCTTGGCGGTGATCACTCGATTTCGCTTGCAAACATCCGAGTCGCATGGGAGCGCGCTGGTCGACCAGCGAGCGGTCTCGCCTGCGTTGTGTTTGACGCGCACCTCGATACCGTCGATGCAGTCTGGGGCGAGTCATATGGGCACGCATCTTTTCTTCGCCGCGCAATCGAAGACGGGTGCATCGACGCAAGCCGCACAATGGTGGTCGGCATCCGAGGATCGCTCAACACGCTTGACGATCTCGAATTCGCGCGGTCGAAGCGGGTCACGCTGGTTGCGATGCAGAAGTTCATCGACGATTTCGCTGCTGCGACGCGCGAGGTACTCGACTTTCGAAGCCGCATCGGCGATGCGCCGATCTATCTCTCGTGCGACGTTGACGCTGTCGACCCAGCGTTTGCGCCTGGAACTGGAACGCCCGTGAGCGGGGGGTTCACGTCGGCACAGTTGCTTGGATTGCTTCGCGGTTTTGCCGGAGCGCAGGTTGTGGGCGCCGATGTCGTTGAAGTTTGCCCCGCGCGCGACTCGTCAGGCAACACCGCGATGCTTGCTGCGCAGGTTGCGTTTGAGATTCTGTGTCTCGATGCGGTCGGGCGGGCGTAGCCATTCGCTTGGGCGGCGTAACACACGCGACTCGACCCTTGAAATGGTGGGTTCGTGTCGTTTTTCGACACGAACCCACCATTTCAAGGGGTGGAGAGTCACGAGATCCACCGCGAAATGCGGACTCGCCATGTCGGCTGAATGCAAGTTTGGACGTCGGCTGAATGAAAGTTTCAGCGTCGGCTAGATGCTAAAATCGACGTCGGCTGTTCGAAAGCGGCAGCGATTCGGCACGATCTGTTCGCCGAACTTGGCGAGTTGAGTGCGGTCGCGAAGGCGGGATGCGGCGCGGGCTTCACTTCTCGCCCCCCGCGCCGGTCAGAGCCCCGCGGCCGGCGCCTGCCCAATCGAGATGAGCCGCAGAAATTCAGATCGCGTCGCAGCGTCCTCGAGGAAAATGCCAGTCAACTTGCTGGTCGTTGTCCACGCGTGCGGCTGTCGCACACCGCGGTAACACATGCAAAAGTGCCGCGCCTGAATCACAACAGCTGCGCCGAGGGGCTGAAGGTGTGTCTGGATCGCATTCGCAACCTGCGCGGTGAGTTTTTCCTGCACTTGAAGGCGCTTTGAGTAGATCTCGACGACCTTTGCAAGCTTCGACAGTCCGACCACCTTGCCGTTTGGGATGTACGCCACGTGCGCCTTCCCCACGAATGGCACCATGTGATGTTCGCAGTGGCTGTGGATGTCGATGCCCGTCAGGAGCACCATCTGGTCGTATCCCTCGATCTCGGAAAATGTCCGATCGAGTTCGTCCTTGGGATCCATCGCGTAGCCGCTGAAGTGCTCGCGCATTGCAGCGACGACGCGCATCGGTGTGTCGAGCAGCCCCTCGCGATCCGGATTCTCGCCAATGAACGAAAGCATCGCGCGCACATGCGCCATCGCTGCGACGCTCTCAGGATCGGTTGGAACAGGTCGTTTCGTCACGGGGGGCGAATGATAGGCTCGGATGCACTCATGCGTTCAGTCTCACGCAAGTTTCGCAAGATCGTTGTGGGGGCGCTCGTGCTGCTCGTCGCGTGCGTGGTTACCACCTTCATCTTTCTAGATGCGGTCGCCGCCAGAGTCGTGGCCGAGGCCGGAACTCGCGTGCTCGCCGTGCAGACGACCGTTCGCTCAGTGCACCTTGGACTCTTCGACGGTTCATCTTCGCTTGATGGACTTGCCATCGCGCAGCCTTCAGGTTTCGGCGATGGCTCGATGATCACCGTCGAATCCGCATCGATCTCTGCGGGAATGTCGGAACTGCTCTCGCAGGACATCCAAATCGATTCGCTCGAGATTCACGGGATCGTGGTGCGGCTTGTGCAGCGCGGCGACCAAGTCAATCTTCAGGTCGTGGCGGCGAATGTCGTAGGTGCTGACGATCGCGACGCGCAGGCCGAGCAGTCAAGCAAGGTAGCGGAGTCCACCCGAACCGTCCAAATCCGGCGGCTCTCGGTGAGCGGCATCAAGGTCATTGTGACTGGAGACTCCGCGCTGATGGGGTCGAAGCCCGTTGAGGTTGAGATCCCAGACTTTGTCGTGACCGACGTCGGCACGAAGACTTCAGTGGGTGATATCGCCGCACAGCTTTCAACCCAGCTCATGGATCACTTGATCGTCGCGATCGTGGAGGCGAAGATCCAGGGATTACCAGCGAGCATGATGAGCGGGCTGCAGAGTGCTGCGAAGTCGCTCTCGGGGGAACTGAAGGAACTTCTCGAAAGCAGCGGAGATGTGCTCAAGAAGACCCTCGAGGGTGCAGGCGACGCGATCAAGGGGTTGTTCGAGAAGTGAAGCGGCAGAGGCGCGATGTCAGCGCACCTCTGCCACGCAAGACATCAGCGTCCCGCTAGCAGTCTCCCCAACTTGCTAGCAGGAGCGCGAGGTCAACCGAATCTGTGTCGCCGTCTCCAGAGAGGTCACCTTCGTTTGATCCCTCGCCCACTTCCCAACCGTGCAGTATGAATGCGAGGTCGGCGCCGTCGGTGAGACCGTCAGAGTTGAAGTCGGTCGGGCAAGTGCATGGCGCTGCGAAATTGTTTCCTCCCAAGTTGTTCCACGGACCTTGGAAGTAGGGGGTCGAGACGGAACAGAAGTCGCTGCCTCCCAAGGAATAGACGCCTGAGTATGTCACGCCGAAGAGGGCGCCGCTGGTTTGACAGTGCTCGAACACGCAGTCCTGCACCAAACTGGTGCCGTAACGCATGACCATGACGGAGTCGCCGGTCAGATCCCGAAAGGTGCAACGACGCGCCGTGAACGGAGCCCAGCCGAAGAGGGCGGTGGTGCCGACGGAGTCGAAGAGGGAATCCTCAATCGTGAGAGTCGAGTACGCGTTGTAGAAGCAGGCGCCGCCGGGCAGGGACGGTTCCATGATTGTTGAGTGGCGCACCATCGAACTTCCGCCGCCTTCTTGCATGAGGACATTCGCCTGCCCGCTTTTGCATCCCTTGAACGAACAGTAGTCGATGGTCGTAGCGCCCCCGATTGCACGAATGGCACCACCGCCTCCATAAGTCGCAGGAGGAGTGTGGGTGGACACACACCCTACAAAGTCCGACGCGAGCACCGACACAGCGCCCCCCGAGATGTGCAATCCACCACCATGCCCATTGAGGCAATTGTCAAAGAAGCACGAATCAATGACAGGGCTTGATCCAGAAGTCTCCATGCCGCCTCCTGCAGTTCCGGTGCGAGTCATCCGAAATCCGAGGACCCGCGTCGAAGCGGTTTCGCCGGTTGTCGCTACAAACGATCGCGAACTCTGTGGCGCGCGCACGGTGGCCCCTCGAGGAACGACGCTCTTCACCACGATGGCCTTGCCGCGAAGGTTGACGCTCTCGACATATTCGCCTGGATCGACGCACACCGTGTCGCCTGCCGCTGCCGCATCCACCGCACCTTGGATGGTCGGGTAGTCAGTTGGCACGCGAATCGTCGTGGGAAGGTTGCTCATCGCCAACTCCCATGTCTCTGGGATGTATGTGCGACCAGCTGGGCTCGGTCCCATGCCGCCCGGCATCACAAACGTGTCGCGCACTCGGTCATACGCGATGTTCATGTACCCGCGCGCAGGTCCTTGGAGCGCACAAAGCGTCCACGCAGTGCCGTTCCAGACATAGGTCTGCGGGTACTCGACTTCTCCGCAGCAGGTCGTGCCTCCATGCAAGACAACTTGCCCGCGCGCGCTGTCGAAGGCCATGCCAAACACATAGCGGGCTGGGCCAGTTGTGCCGGCAGCAGTCCAGGTCGATCCGTTCCACCGCCACGTGTCGTTCTTGTTGGTGAAGTTGAAGCCGCCATGAAGGATTGTTTCATGTCGCACCTCGTCGTATGCCATGCGATGCGCGTAGCGATTCCCGATCGGCCCCGTCGCCCACTGCGTCCACGTGTTGTTGGTTGGATTCCACTCCAAAGTGTCCGGGAGCAGGGATCCGCCTGAGCCCTGATAGCCACCGTGGATCACCAGTCGATTTCGGTCACGATCGAACGACATCGCAAAGTCACCGCGACCAGAAGCATTCGCTGGTCCCGCAGAGAGGAAAGTCCACGCCGTGCCGTTCCACTGCCAAAGGTCTTTGCGAACGCCCTCGTCGGAGTATCCACCGAAGAGCAGGCATCGCTGACCGATCGGGTCGTAGACGAATGCACCGGCGCCACGCGATGGAGGTCCGCCCGTTGCGCGTTCGACCCAACCGTTGCCGTTCCATTCGAGCGTCTTCCTATCGCCGCCAGAAAAAAGAACGGTGGCGTGCCGCGCCTCGTCGTAAGTGATTTCGTAGCCACCTGGACCGTTGCCGGTGCCGAGGGTCCACTCGACTCCGCACTGCGCACTCGCAGGGGCGATTGCGAGTGCGGCCGCTGCGACCGCGGCAACAAGCAGGATTTGCGACACAAACTCAGACGGACGAAATCTCTGTAGTTCTCTCATGGAGTACCTCCATCACACAGAGCCACAACGGAGGCTTTGGGACGAAGGATTTTCGAAACTCTTGTTTGGTGACCAAGTCTCGGCTTTTCAGCTCACCGAAAGCGTCTTTTTGAGGTCGTCCATGGCGCGGGGCATGTTCACGGCGGCAATTCCCTCGCGCTGCAGTTCGCGCTCGAGCGCGCTGCGAAAGCGGGAGGCGGCGAGGCGATTGATGGCACGTGCGTGTTTGTGCGGGATGCCGAGTTCGAGCGCGGCTTGTGCGTAGGGAACTCCGTCGACGATGTGTCGCTCGAAGAGTTTCCAGTCCACTGCGATTCCCTCTGTGACCAGTTGAGCGGCAGCGTGTTCGGCTGCAGCGCGTATCACTCCGCACGCCCACACCAAGTCAAAGGCGCGTTCGGGGGTTGGATCGGATGCGCACTGGGGTGCGGCGAACTGATCGCTGACGACACGATGATGCTCTCGCCTTCGATCCCGTCGCAGTCCACGGCAGTGGAGCGACATCGCCGTCATGAGCCACCGACGAAGCGACACGTTGGTCAGTCGCCACCGCTGAAGCATCGCGGGCGTTGAGAGCTCCTTCGCGAAGAAACCCGCCACGAGATCGGCGGGTTCTCCAAGGTCGCGCAGACCGGCGGCGCTCGCGTATGCGCAGAGAGGGGAGTGATAGCGCTCCATGATGAAGCGACAGAGTTCGCGATGAGACTGGAGTGCGGCAGGCGTCATTGCGTCTTCGCCGATCTCTGCGAGATGGTCGACGATCCAAAGCCGTTGAGTTGGCGGAAAATGATCGACTGGTGCCGCACCGGAAGGCATGCGAGGAGTGTACTTCTGCGAGTGCTGGTCGCAAGGGAACTTGAACTGACTTGTCACGCGCTTCAGAATGCTGCGACTCGACTGCGGCGGTGTGTTCGCATCCCGATGAATGTGACGCTTGCGCTGCGAGTTGGTGGAGTGCATAATAGTCCAAATAATTTGGACCTTTGTGCATGATCTACCGTAGCCCAAAATCCGCCCTTCGCGCCCTCTACAAGATTGCGACCGCTCAAGGTGGATACTTCACTGCGAAGCAGGCCGCCACTGCCGGTTACGGAAACCGGCACGTCGCCTATCACACCAAGTCGGGCAACTTCGAGCGCATCGCGCACGGTTTGTATCGGCTGCCGACCGTTCCACATTCCGACCACGACGATTTGATTCTCATCGCACTGTGGAGTCGCGGTCGCGACGATGCTCCCCGGGGAGTGATCTCGCACGAGTCTGCGCTCGCGCTGCATGATCTGAGCGACATGCTCCCCGGGAAGATTCACATCACCGTAGCGAGGTCGTTTCGGAAGCGCCCTCCACGCTCGTGCGTGTTGCACAGGGGGAAGGTCGCGCGAAGTGAGGCGGACAACTGGACGGGATTCAAGGTCACGACGCCGCTGCGCACACTCACCGATTGCGCGGAGAGTGACAGCGTCTCGACCGAGCAACTTCGACAGGCAGTGGTTGATGCACTTGATCGAGGATATGTCCGTCGTTCAGAGCTCGCGGCTGCTTCGAAGGGCAGCAATCGGCTTTCCGCGATACTCAAGGCAGTTCGATGATTCAAGGATGACCCAGCACTTCGCCACCGCGGGTGACTTCAAACAAGCGTTGGAAACACGCTTGCGAACAGAAGCGATCAGGCGCGGGGTGGCGGTGGGAGACGTTCGCCTCCGTTTCGTCATGGATCGTCTCATCGGTCGACTCTTCGTTGCATCGAACGCCGCTTGGTTGCTCAAGGGGGGCTTCGCGATGGACCTGCGATACCGCCCGCATGCGCGGACCACGCGAGACATTGATCTGTCCGTCGGGGATCTCGAGACGAGGTCGCTCTCCGCCCGATTGGCGGTGATCCGCGACGAACTTCAAACTGCTGCACAGATCGACCCCGGCGACTACCTGGTGTTTCGAATTGGCGCGGCCCGGCAGCAGCGTCAGGGCGGCCCACGTGGGGGCGGTCGATTTCCGGTCGAGGCGCTGTTGGCGAGCAAGACTTTCGCGCGCCTTCATCTCGATGTGGGGCTCGGAAATCCCGTGATCGGGGTGCCTGACATACTTGTCGGCGAAGACTTCCTCGGGTTTGCCGGCCTCCCGCCGAGCCGCGCGCTTGCGATACCAAAGGCGCAGCAGTTCGCGGAGAAGATTCACGCGTACACGCACCCCTGGACAGACCGGGTCAATACCCGAGTCAAGGATCTCGTGGATCTTGTGCTCTTGATCGAGCGTGGCGAGCTCGATGCAGCGATGGTCGCCGCTGCGCTCGAAGCAACGTTTTCAACCCGAGGCTCGCACCAGCAGCCCAAGGAACTCGCCCCTCCGCCCGAAGCGTGGCAGCGCGAGTTCCCTGCGATGGCGACTCAAGCAGCCCTGTCAACCCACGAACTTGCTGCCGCGTTCGAGATTCTCACCGCATTCTGGAAGTCAACCCGGAGCATCACATGAAGACACTCACCCTTCTCGCCGCCATCGTGCTATTGTCGTTCGCGTGCAGCAGTGGATCCAACACGCACAGCGTGAACAACATGACTATCACGTCAAACATGACCAACCCGCCCAGCGGCACAGCAGGGGGCTACTTGGATAATTCCGGTCGTGACGATGTGCTCAGCGGCGGCGTGAAGTTGATTCCGGTGCACACGCCCCGCGGCGACTTCCGCGTCTGGACCAAGCGCGTCGGCAACAATCCAACCATCAAAGTGCTTCTCCTGCATGGCGGCCCCGGCGGAACGCATGAGTACTTCGAAGCGTTCGACAGTTTCTTCCCCGGTGCTGGCATTGAGTACTACTTCTACGACCAGCTCGGCTCGGCCTACAGCGATCAGCCGGACGAGCCTGCGCTGTGGGATCTGCCCCGCTTCGTAGAGGAAGTCGAGCAAGTTCGCCAAGCGCTTGGCCTAGATCAGAGCAACTTCTTCCTGCTCGGCCACTCGTGGGGCGGGCTCCTCGCCATCGAGTATGCGCTGAAGTACCAGCAGCACCTAAAGGGTCTGATCATCTCCAACATGATGTCGAGCGTGCCTGCGTACAACGAGTACGCGAACGCCGTGATCATGCCGGCGTTGGATCAAACAGCGCTTGCGGAGATCAAGCGGCTGGAGGCCGCGCAGCAGTACGCCGACCCGCGCTACATGGAGCTGCTCATCGAGCACCACTACACCAAGCACGTTCTGCGGATGCCGCCCGATCAGTGGCCGGATCCCGTGAACAGGATGTTCAAGCACCTCAACTCGAAGGTGTACATCCCGATGCAGGGGCCGAGTGAACTTGGCGCCGGCGGCGCGCTCGTCAATTGGGATCGCACGGCTGACTTGAAAAACATCACTGTCCCAACGCTAACGATCGGTGCTCGCTACGACACGATGGATCCGACGCACATGGAGTGGATGGCGAAGCAGGTAAAGAAGGGGCGCTTTCTCTATTGCCCCAACGGCAGCCACATGGCGCTCTACGACGACCAGAAGACCTACGCCGATGGAGTCATCGAGTTTCTGCGGGGCGTGGATGCGGGAAGCGAGTGAGGTGATAGGCGGGATCGCTTACGGGCACTGCCCCCAGCCGCCCATCACGACTGCTAGGTCGACGCCGTCGACGATGCCGTCGGAGTTCGTGTCGGCATCGAATTCGCCTTGCCCAGCGGTACCCCAAAGCCCGAGGAGCACGGCGAGGTCGACAGCGTCGACGACGTTGTTGCGCGTGATGTCGGCGGGGCACTGGCATAGATCGGGAACGCCGTCACTGTTACTGTCGGCGAGATCTCCGCCGAGAATCTGCCCATAGTCGACGATGCCGTCTGCGTTGCAGTCAGCGGACCATTCGATGAACACGCCCCGATGCATCCAATGTCGAGCGTCGATCGCAGCGTCGTTCCACTTGAGGTGAGGTACACAGTACGGCTCGAATCCACCTGGCGAGAACGCCGCCATCATTCCTTGCGGCTCCACCGGATCGCCAACCTGCCCCCAGATTGACCATGTCAGTGGCGATCCATCGATCCATCTCCAATCTTCCCCCGACATCAGAGTGAGTCCTATGTACACCACTGGGTAGCAATCCTCCGAATCCGAAGCACTCTCTAAGAGCGGCAAGACGCACGCATACTCGGGTCCAGATGAAATCGTTGCAAGGTGACCTCCCAAGCTCAAGGACAGGTCTCGCGCGACAAGCCACGGGATGTCTGAGTCAAGAATGTCGATTCGATACCAATGCCCATTCCCTCCATCTTGCACGCGCCATTGAACGGGGTAGTTGCCTTCCACGCACGGCTCACTCCGTTCGCAGCAGTCAGGGACGTTATTGCCGTTGAAGTCTGGGAGTGATCCGTCTCGGCACTGCCCGTAGTCGACGATGCCGTCGGCGTTGCAGTCGGATTCCCATTCACACAGCACCTTTGAATTGATCGTCTGATTCTGGTTGTCGTCGAATGTGAGGAAGGGGGTCGGGTTGATGCCCCACATCTGGATGTATGCGCTAGTGTTGGTGGGCGCGTTAGGTTCGCCGGGAGCCCACGGCGCGTATCCGTCGAACGCCTCACCTGTCACCCACTGCCAGGCTGACTCATCGGCGAGTCGGTAGCCACCGAGTGCGGGCCACGGGAAAGTGTCGAATCCTCCAGTAGCGTCAACGATTGCGAACACGGCTTGGTGCTCCCCAACGCTGGTCACTGCAGCCAAGTGCGCCCCAAACGACTCCACTTCTGCCTCACGATCGAAAAACGGCATGAGCGCACCAATCCGCACGGCATACCAATGCCCATTGCCTCCGTCTTCGACGCGCCATTGCACGGCATCTTGTGCACTGGCTCCGATGCAGATTCCACTTGCGGCGATGGCGACGCTCGACACTTTGCTGAGGCTGGTGAGGCTGGTGAGTTTCATGTTTTTCTCCTTTGGGTAGGGAAAGTCCCCAAGGGATGAGGCTGCATTCAGCGAGGCATGGACGATAAAGGTCTCGGATTTTTCGGATTTGGAAAAATTGTCGCCACCGACCGCGACATAAATGGTGGCACCGCCGCAAACGAGCAGTGCCACAAACGCAATCCTTGTCGACACAGCCCTCAGTCGCTCGCGCCGCTCGCCGCTGCGAACTTGCTCTGCCAGTCGCCGCGCTTGCTGGTCAGGCAGACGTGGCATCGATCACGCTCTTAAGAATCGAATCGCATTCCGCGCCAACCTCGCGCTCGGGCACGCCTTCGTCGAGCAGCACGCCACGCAGTGCCTTGCGGACTTCCTTCGTCGCCAGACGCGTCGCGTCGGCGCAGTGCTGCACATTGACTTGCAACGCGCGCGCGATAGTCGAGTACGCCTCTCCCTCGAGCACGTGGCGCCGAAAAATCACCCACGCTTGATCGCGCTGCGCCTGCGTCATCGCGTCCTGCGCGCGCACGAACGCTGCTTCGAGAATCTCTCTGGCACACTCGCGTTCGAACGCTGCTTCGGCAGTTGGTTCGCTGCCCGACTGCAAATCAAGCGAATCCGTCGCCGAAACCTCGCGAAAACGCCCAAGTTCCCTCGCAAGCGACCGCGCATGAAAGCGCAGTCCAGCGAGCAACCATCTTCGCAGCAGTCGGCCGCTCTGCGACCAGCGCGCAATCGTCGAGCAATCCTCCAGCGTGCGAACGAGGAATCCATGAACAAGCTCGTCGGGCTCTGCAATCCGGCAAGTCGGCGAGATCCTCGCATACGCCGCCAGCGGTCCGGCATATCGATCGAAGAGGTGCGCGCGCATCGACTTCAGCGCTTCGGTACGAACCTCGCTCTCTTCGCTTTGCAACTGCCCGATCTGGGTCTCTAGCCACGTGCGATGCGTCGATGGGAATTCAACGATCAATGTTGTTGCTCCATGAATTCATGACATCCTGCAACCTCGGAGTCCGCGGAAATGCACACTTAGCGTACCGCTTTGGCGCGGTCGATCACTACCATCACCGGTGAATCCTGGGAGCTTCGGGTGACGACGACATCACAGAACGACAATCCCGCTTCACCCGCACCCACACTGGGCACCGCCGGACCATTTCGCCTTGAGAGCATCATTGCGCAGGGGGGCGCTGGGACTGTCTACCGAGGTGTCCAAGAGTCGCCGCTTCGCCGGGTTGCTGCCGTGAAGATCCTGCGCGATGGAATCGCATCGCAACACATTCGCCAGAGATTCGATGCAGAGCGCCAGCTGCTGACGAAGATGCACCATCCAAACGTCGAGGGGATCTTCGACGCGGGAACGACCGATGACGGGCGCCCGTGGTTCGCGATGCCACTGATCGATGGTGCCCCCATCACGGTTCACTGCGACGGCGAGAGGCTTCTCCTCCGCGATCGACTGATGTTGTTCCTCGAGGTCTGCTCAGGCGTGTCACATGCGCATGCGAAGGGGATCATTCACCGAGACCTCAAGCCGGGGAACATTCTCGTCGAGCGCCACGAGATGGCGGCGATCCCAAAGGTCATCGATTTCGGGATCGCCAAGTTTCGCGAGCTCGACACGCTTGGTGCGAGCGACATGACGGCGCACGGAGCCTTCCTCGGGACGCTTGCATATGCAAGCCCAGAACAGGCGGCAATGGGTTCTGCTTGCGCTGATGCGCGGAGCGACGTCTTCTCGCTGGGAGCGCTCCTGCACGAACTGCTCAGCGGCCTCTCGCACCACACGACCGATCTCGAGAAACTTGGCATGTTCGAACTTTCGCGCTTCGAGCCGACCCAGATGTCCAAGCGTCTTGCGGTGCTTGCTGCGTCGGATTCCGCGCGCGTTGAGAAGATTGCGGCGCGGCGAAGCACCACCGGCACGGCTCTTGAGCGAGAACTTCGCGGCGATCTCGATGCAATTGT
The DNA here is from genome assembly GCA_964356445.1 of uncultured Singulisphaera sp. Lineage (GTDB taxonomy): Bacteria > Planctomycetota > Phycisphaerae > Phycisphaerales > SM1A02 > F1-60-MAGs104. The sequence continues at coordinate 20,281 of CAYHHO010000008.1, forward strand.
GATGACGGCACTCGACTCTGACCCTGACCGCCGATATCAAACAGTCGATGCGCTGGCGAGCGATGTCCGCCGCATGCTGGAAGGCAGGCCGATCGAAGCGACTCCACCGACGCGGTTCTACTTGCTCTCGCGACTCGTGAAGAGGAACCGCATTGCAAGCGTCGCGATCGTGGCTGCACTGGCGACGCTTTTCGTAGCGGTCGGAGTGCTGTCTTGGATGTTCGTACGCCAGCGGGCAGTTTCCGAGTCTCTCGCAGCGACCTCGTACTACGCAAGCATGGCGGCAGCGGATGGCGCATTCGAACGTGGTGACGCTTATTCCGCGCGGGCGGTGCTTGAACGTGCGCCGGTTTCACTGCGCCAGTTCGAGTGGAACTATTCCATGAGGCTCGCCGATTCGACGGTGCGTAAGAGCGAGAAGTTCGGGGGCCAGTCCTACTAGATTCAGCACTCGCCGGATGGAACGAAGCTCGCGGTGATCGCTGGAAACACAATCGCCATCGCCGATGCGGCGACCTTTGAGCTGATTCAGAGAGTCGGCCTCGATGGTCTCTCGGAGGAAGACCGCAAGCACTTCGGTGAATTGTGGTGGCTTGCGTGGAGTCCAGACGGAACGCGCGTCGCCGCGGGAGGGGATGATGGTGGATTTGGTGTCTGGAACGCGACGACTGCGAACAGGGTTGCATGCTCCACTGGCCGCCAAGGCGCAACCGCGGGAGCGTGGGTCGACGATGCGACCCTCGCAATCGGATTCCTGGACGGCAAACTTGTTCTTCTTGATGCTGCAACTTTCGCCATTCGCCTCATTGCACCTCGTCCGCTCCACGACCGCGTCTTGGACATCGTCCGCCGGCGTGATGGGCCGCTCTATGTTGTGACGAATGGGAAACTCGCCGCCTTCGATCCTGTCACTCTCGAAGAGAACTGGCAGGTTGCCCAACTTCGAGGACTTGTTGATGCCGCACTCGATCCCACGGGCGAGCGAATTGCGCTGACAAGAAAGACCGGAGAGCCGATCTCGATCCACAGCGCGGTCGATGGGGCGCTGATCACAGAGGTGCCCGTGACCAAGAACACTTGGCAGGCGCGTTGGAGCCCCGAGGGAACAGTCCTTTGGACGGCCGGATTTGATCAGCGAGTACTCGCGCTCGACGGCGAGACGTATGAGTTGATCGAGTCCTTCGGCGGATCAGAAGGGCAAGTGTGGACGGTGAGTGCGTTGGACGAGCGGACGGCAGTCACAGGTGGCGTCGACGGTGTGTTGCGCATTTGGCGGATCGGCTCGATGCCGAGCAGGAGTTCGATCAAGTTATCGCAGGACAAGTTGAAGCGCTCCGCGTTTAGCGGCGATGGCCAGTTGGTGGTGATCGTCGATGGTCGTGAGGTGATGTACTGCGTCGACCTTTCATCGATGACTTTGCGCTGGACGGTTCAATCAGGCGCGCAAGTCGTCGGGATGCGCGTGGTCGACGGGCTTGGGCTGCTCGCGATCGCCTCGGACGGGTCGCTGCGAAGGATCGACATGGGCAGCGGGACCGTGATCGAACAGGTCGACACGGGTATCTGGTGCTCCCGGGCAGTCTTTGCGCATGATGGAGCAGCGATCTACTTCGAGAGGGGCGGGGAAGTCGGTTGTGTCGCCCGTGAGAGTGGTCGCCGCCAATGGAGCGCACGCACGACTACCGAGGGCATCGAGTCGATGGCAATATCACCCGATGGATCGCTGATTGCGACCGGGGCGTTCAATCAATCAGTTGAACTTTTCGACGCGAGAACGGGTCGCGCAACCCTCTGTTCCAATCCTGGGTACGGTGATCGGCGGGTGCACTTTTCGCACGACAGCCAAGCAGTTTGGTCTTGCACCCAGCAGTCGGCTCACGAGGCGATATGCCACGATGTCAAGACGGGGGAGACGACTAAGTGCTACGGCGGTGCTCCCACAAGCGGCACCGATTTGACCGTCGCGTTGCATGCGCCGCGTGGAGCGATTCGAGCGATCGATGGTGAGATCAGGGTCTTCGGAACCGATTCCGAGAACCCGCCTGGGTTACTTGCTTTCAAGGAAACCGGCGTGCTGACGAGACCAGCCTTCGCGCCATGGGCAGATCGCTTGCTGCTGCTTCGCGCCGATGGAGTTCTTGAGGTACTCGATGGCACGCCGCTGAATGGGGCATCTGGCGCGGCGAAGGCGAAGCCCCACGGCGATGCGAAGTGATCAACGCGCGGGGGCGCTGCCGGCGTTGAAGATTCGCTTCCACCATTTCAGGATTTCGTGCAGCCGGTGAATGCGTAGGTCGGGCGGGCCCATGCGGCTCATTCCGTGGCTCGTCTCGCGTGGGTATCGCACAAACCGCACTGGCACACCTTGGGCAGCAAGCGCCGCGTGCACTTGTTCGGATTGTTCGATGTTGCAGCGCAGGTCGCCTTCGCTGTGGATCAGCAGCATCGGCGTGCGAGCCCTTGAGAAGCTCGCGATCGGGCTTGACTTCCACAGTGCTGCAGGGTTCTCATATGCCGATCCGCGCCAGTACATGTCTGGAACGTCTGGAAAATCAGAGTTTCCACTATGGCTGACAATGTTCGAGACGCAGCGATCCGATATCGCCCCGCAGTAGTTCTTAGAGTGTCCGACCGCCCAGAGCGTCATGTATCCGCCGTACGAGCCGCCCATGATTCCGATTCGACGAGTATCCACTCGTCGGTCACGGCGCATCGCATCGGTGATCGCCTGGATGTCCATCCAGTCCTTCGTGCCCCATTTGCCGTGAATCGACGAGCACTTCGCGCGGCCGTATCCCTTCGATCCTCGCGGATTTCCGTAGTACACCGTGTATCCGGCTGCGGCGAGCAATTGGAATTCGTGAAAGAACGGCCAGCCATACTGCGCGTGCGGCCCGCCATGCACTTCGAGCACCGCAGGAGTGCGCCGCTTCGAGTTCCCCTCACCGTGCGGGCGCATCACCCAGTAATGAACGGGCGTGCCATCTTTGGCGGTGGTCCATTCTTCTTGCGGAACTGCCAACCGAACTTCATCGCAGAGTTCGCTGTTGAGCGCAGTGACAACGCGCACCGGAAACTCGCGTCCAGCAACTTCTGCGACGCAGACTTCTGGCGGCTCGGTCGGCGCGGTTCGCACCAGTGCGATGCGCGATCCGTCGTGCGAGAGACTCGACAAGAGGTGTTCGCTTCCCGGCGGCGTGTGCAGTGCGACCATCTTCCCGCGCAGGTTGACGCTGGCGATGTGTCCAGATCCCTGCCAGCCGATCCGCATGAGGATCGATTCTCCGCCGGGCATCCAGCGATACCACGAAGCGAATGCTGCATCGACCGTGTCCGAAAGCGTCGCGCTCATCAGGCAGAAGTCACTTGCGCCGAGCAGATTGCGGGTCGTGTGCGAGCGCAGGTCGTGCACGAAGAGCCCAAGATTCTCGGTCGCATACATGTCGGTGCGGCCAATCCGTCCCGCGTAGGCGATCATTGATCCATCGGGGCTCCAAGAGACTGCGCCCTTGGGGCCGTCGGGGAGTCGGTCGAGCGTCACGCTCTTGCCGCTCTGAGCATTGACGATGGTGACCTGCGTCTTCCATGGTTCGAAGATCGCGCGCGCCGATCGATTGACCGTTGCCGCGATCGACTTCCCATCAGGAGACCAAGCAAACGAGAAAGTGCCCATCGCGTCGCCGAGTTCGAGTTCGCGCACGCGCCCCGTTGCGAGTGTGATGATGTACAGGCGAAAGCGCGCCGCGCCGAAGACGCCGTCTCCGTCGAGTCGATACCACGGGTCGTCGATGACCAATGGTGGAGTGCTTCGGTGCGTCGCGGTGCGAGCCTTCGCAGCCGCTGCCGTTCGATCTGGATCAGTGCGTCGATAGGCAAACGCGATGCGAGTGCCGTCGGGCGACCATCGGACTTCGCCGATCGATCCATCATCCAACCTCGTGATGCACTTGACTGCGGAAAGCGCAGCCGCGCGCAACTTCGCGACCATCAACTGCGGATTTCCCTTTTTGGTTTCGCGGATGAACGCGAGGCTCGATCCGCTTGGCGACCACCGTGGGCTTCGATCTCGCGGACCGACTGTCAATCGGCGCGCGGGGCGATCTCCATCAGCGAACGCGAGGCACATATCGGTCTTGCTGGTGCCTGGAGCATCCGCCGCCTTGCGCACGAAAACAATGCGCTCGCCGCTTGGATCAATCTGCGCATCCGATGGAACGACGATGCGGCGAAGGTCTTCGGGCGTGATCGCGCGAGGTGTGGTTCGTCGCTTCGTGGTCTTGCGAGGTGTTTTGGTCGCGCTGGGCATAGGGCTTCATCGTAGGATCAACTTCTATGACATGGGCTTGGCGAGGACGTGATGATGGCTCGGATCCAGCAGCGCAGCGTTGGCATCAGGTGATTCGGCCGTGGGATGCTGCGCCGCACTCCCGCGCGCGCAAGCGCCCGCTGGTGGTCATCGGATATCCGTCTGACGCAGGTGTGCGCGCGAATCTCGGCCGGACTGGTGCAGCCGACGGGCCATCTGCCCTGCGAACCGCATGCGCGAATCTGCCTGCGCCGACAGCGAACGCACTGATGGACGCTGGTGATGTGGCGGGCACTGCGGACGATGTCGAATCGTGGCAATCTGCACTTGCAGCTGCAGTCGCTGCGGTGCGCGCGGGGGGTGGGATTCCAATCGTCCTCGGCGGCGGGCACGATCAAGCGTTTGGCCACTGGCTTGGCACCGTGCGAGCAGCCTCGGATGGTCTAGTGGTCGGTTGCATCAACCTCGATGCACATGTCGACATGCGTCCTGTGCAGGGATCGCGAGTGAATTCGGGAACGCCCTACTCGCAGGTGCACGCGTGGTGCGAAGCGCATGGACGGAAGTTCAAGTACATGCTTCTGGGAATGCAGCCATCGCACAACACGCCGGCGCTCATCCAGTCGGCGTGCGCCGCGGGTGCGCAGTTGGTGGATGCTGATGCGTTTCATCCCGCACAAGAAGCATCGCTGTTGCAACTCGTCGATCGGTTCCTTGCTGGAGTTGACTTGGTGTGCCTGAGCATCGACCTTGATGTGTTCAGCGCTGCTGCGGCGCCCGGAGTCAGCGCGCCATCCCCCATGGGAATCGCTCCCGATGCAACGCTGCGAATACTTCTGCGTCGGATCGCTGCGAGTGGCAAGGTCGCGGGGCTTGAGATTGCCGAGTGCGCTCCGAGTTTGGACATCGGCGGTCGCACGGCACGACTTGGTGCTGCGGTGATCGATACGGTGGTGCGAAGTTTGCCCGTTCAACCGTGACGTGGTGCGAGAGAGAGCCATGAGCAAGTCATGACACGAATCGGGATCGATCTTGGCGGGACGAAGATCGCCGGGTGCGTCCTTCGAGAAGACGGCACGGAAATCTTGCGTCGTCGTGTCGACACTCCGCAGGGCGACTACGACGCAACGATTCAGGCGATTGCGGCTCTTGCGCGCGGAATCGAAGCCGAAGTTGGTTGCGCGTGCACAGTCGGCGTCGGCCATCCCGGCAGCGTTTCTCCGCAGACGGCAGCGCACCGCAATGCGAACTCGACGTGCCTCAACGGTCGCGATCTCATCGGGGATCTTTCGCGGACGCTCGGGCGCGAGGTGCGCGGCGCCAACGACGCGAATTGCCTTGCGCTGAGCGAAGCGTTTGATGGAGCGGGGCGTGGATCGCGCGTCGTCTTCGCAGTGATCATGGGAACCGGGATCGGCGGCGGAGTCGTCGTCGACCGGCGAATTCTGGTTGGCCGAAACGCAATCGCAGGCGAGTGGGGGCACTGCCCCATGCCAGGCACCGACCGCGCAGAGCGGCGCGCGCGCCACTGCTACTGCGGGCAAGGTGGATGCATCGAGCAGTTTCTGTCCGGTCCTGCGCTTGAGGCTGAATACTTCAGGCACACGCACGAGCGACGATCGCTGAGCGAAATCGATGCGCGTGCTTCGCAGCAGTGTGACCCGAGCGCCGACGCGGTCATCGAGTGTTTGTGTGAGCGATTCGCTGACGCGCTTGCGGTTGTCGTGAACATGCTTGATCCCGATGTGATCGTTGTCGGCGGGGGGGTGAGCAACGTGCGGGCGATCTACGAGCGCGTGCCCGAACTCGTTGCTGCTCGGATCTTCTCAGACCGATTCGACACTCCGATCGTGCAAGCGCAGTTCGGCGATGCCAGCGGCGTGCGCGGTGCGGCGCGGCTGTGGGATGCGCACGGTTAGTGTCGTCGATTGATCATCTGCGCGGCGGAATGCGACGCGGCGCACGGAATTGAGGTGGCCGCGAAAGGACCTCCCGGCGCTCAAACATGCTCGGCGGCTGCGCGGACGCTTGCCGCCTCCGCAACTCGCGCGGGACCTTCTTTCGACGGCCAACACGGTTTGCGATGCGCGGCGTTAGCGATCGGGTCTCACCGCCGCGAGAATCTTCGGATCGATCGACTGGGGCTCGCCGCAGATATCCGCTGCGATGATTCGTCCCGTGACTGGTCCGAGCATCAGTCCCATCATGGCGTGGCCAGTCGCGACGTACAAGCCTGGCGTTCCCTGCGCGAATCCAATCACCGGCATCCCATCGCTGGTGCACGGTCGATATCCAGCCCACTCTGCCGTCGCCCGGCCGCCGTCGATGCCGTGCAGATACTTGCGCGCTCCCTTGATGAGTGCATTGAGACGCTTTCGCATCCACGGGCGACCAACCGGCGCGATCTCGAGTGTGCCAGCGAGTCGCAGTTGCGTTCCCATCGGGTTGTAAGCAACGAACGCTTCGTGCATGACGCCGCCAGTGGTCGGGAGGCGACCTATTCCATCAAGTTGCACGTGGTAGCCGCGAGCAGGTTGCATCGGCACGCGTACTCCAGCACTCGCAGCGAGACCGTCCGACCAGATGCCCGCGGCGAGCACGACATGATCTGCACGCACGACCTCGCCAGTCGAAAGTCGTGCGCCAACACACCGACCGCTGCGGTCGCGCTCGAGGCTGGTGACTTCGACTCCAGATCGGAGTGTGACTCCGCGCCTCTTCACTGCAGCAGCGAGTCCTCTCACGAGTCTGCCGGGGTGAATGATTGCACTATCGACGTAGTGAATCGCTCCAGCAACTTCATCGCGGTACGCAGGGTCTCGGCGCCGCAGTTCCGTGCCTGAAATGCGGTCGGTTCTGTAACCGAGTGGGGCAAGCGAATGCCCCTCACGTGCTGCGGCAACGAGGTTGGCGTGATCGAGCACCAGATCGAGCCATCCAGTTCGACGGTAGAGGCAGTCGATTGACTCCGCGTCGAGCATCGCTTCAAGTGCCTGGATGCTGCGCCAGCCCATTGCGCCAAGCGTGCGCAAGCAACGCTCGAGATGCGTCTGGTTGCAATGTCGGTGGAACGACCAGAGCCATCGCAGCAAATCTGGCGAGAAACTCGGTCGAATCCACAGCGGACTTGAACTATTGAACATCCAGCGAATACCGCGCAGCGAAGCACCCGGCCGTGTCAGCGGATAGTGGCCGATCGAAAAGAGCCCCGCGTTACCGCACGATGCGTTGTCAAACGTTGTGCTCCGATCAAGCACAACGACATCGACGCCGAGCTTCGCGAGTTCGTACGCGCCGCAGAGTCCGACGATGCCCGCGCCGACGATGACCGTCCGTGGTTTCATGTTTCGTATGCTAGAGGCAATGAGTTTTGGCCTCGGAATGATCGGCTGCGGAAACATTGGGGCAGTCCATGCCGCGGCCGCGCGCCGAGCCGGCATCCCAATTGTTGGTGCGTGGGACATCGTCGAATCGCGCGCGCAAGCATGCGCCTCGAAATTTTCCTGCACTGCTGCGCCGAGCCTCGATCGTCTGCTCGCGATGAATGGGATCGACGCTGTGGTCGTCGCTGTTCCAACCGACCGCCACTGTGAATGCGCATGCGCTGCTCTGCGCGCCGGGAAATGCGTTCTTCTCGAGAAGCCGATGGCGCTCAGTCGAGCCCAGTGCGATGAGATTCTCGCCGCTGCTGCAGCGAGTGCTGGTCGTCTGCAAATGGGCTTCGTTTGTAGAGGTTCGCCGACGGCCCGCGTCGTCAAGGAGTGGATCGACGCGGGGCGATTCGGCGAGATCTATCACATCAAGGCGAGCCTTTACCGACGCCGCGGCATTCCAGGACTCGGTGGATGGTTCACGACGAAAAAGCACTCAGGGGGTGGGCCGCTGATCGACCTCGGTGTGCATGTGATCGATCTCGCACTTCATCTCGCGGGGCATCCGAAGGTCGAGCGAGTCAGCGGTGTCACTTGGTCTAAGTTCGGCACTCCCATCAGCGACTACAAGTTCACGTCGATGTGGGCTGGGCCCCCAAAGTTGGAAGGCACATTCGATGTTGAAGATGGCGCGACTGCGCTCCTGCGGTGCGGCGGCGGCTTGACGATCGAAGTCAACGTCACGTGGGCCGCCAACATTCCAGAGGGATCGACGAAGGATGGCATCTCGGTCTGGGGGACCCGAGCAGGGACATTCTTCGATGTCTTTGGGAAGGAAGTCACGATCGCGACCGAAGAGCAGGGGATGCTCGTTGACATCAAGCCGCAGTTCGATGCAACCAACCCTATGGATCAAGCTTGGGACGAGCAGTACCGGCACTTCACCGACCTTGTCACGAAAAAGAAAACGCCCTTCGCCACGGGGGCGCAAGGGCGTGCGTTGCAGGCTGTGATCGACGCGATCTACGAAAGTTCGAAGCAGAACCGCGAAGTCGAAGTCGGCTGACGATGCGTCAGATCGGCTTACCGTCCGATGGCGATCCAGTCTCGTACTTCTTCAGAGTCTCTTTCATCTCGTCGAGCATTGGACCCTCGGGGGTCTTCTCAATGGCAGACTTCTGCGTTTCGATTGCCGTCTTGGTGTCAGCAGAGTCCCAGTAGGCGCGCGCGAGCGTGTCGAGAATCGCGCCGTCGCTGCCGCCGCTTGCCTCGACTGCAGCCTTTGCCGTCGCGAGTGCGAAGGGGATATCGCGCGTCTTCACCGACGGTGTGTCGAGCACGAACCACGCAACTTGATTCAGTCCGGCTGCACTCTTGGAAGCAATCATCGCGGCGACGATCTTTCTGCCGATCGCGTATCCAGCATCAGGCTGATTCGCGCCACCAACGAGCACCTGAAACTTCTGCAACTCAAGCCCCAGAAGCTGCTGCGGATCGCTCTTGGCTTTCGCAATCGCTTCGTCGAGCATTCCTAAAAATGCGCTGTAGTCGCCGGTGGATCGTGCCTCTCTCATCAGCGCTCCCATGCGGCGCTGCACCTTCATCGCTTGCGCAGCGCCGAGGAAACTCTCCTTGGCTGACGCGATGTCCCACGTTCCTGCGACGATCGACTCGATGGGATCGTCCATCTGCATCGGATGTCCGATCCACTGAACGACATTGTCTTTGACGATGAACGCACAGGGAATGCCATTCTGGAGCGCTGGTTTCATGTATTGCTCGTAGGCAGACCGATCTGCGTCGGCGCACAATGTGTACTGCGTCTTCTCAGCCCACTCAGGCTTGTCGAGGAATGTCGTGACCTTCTCGAGCGGTTCGTCACTGATGCCGATAATGCGCACTCCCTTGTCTGCGTACTTGTGCTGAACTTCCGACAGATGCGGCATGCCCGCACGGCAGGGTCCGCACCAGGTCGCCCAAAACTCGAGCACGTAAGTCTTTCCTGATTCAAACGAGGTCAGCGAATCTCCCTTGACGAAATTCGAGATCTCGGGGAACGGTGCAGCCGATCCAGGAAACATGGTCGGTTCCTGCGGCTCTGGCGTCGCGGCCTTCTTCGCCCCAGCATCGCCTTGACCCACGGGAACGATCTTGGCAGCGGGAATCGTCTTGGCTGCTGGCACAACTTGGTCGGATGGGAGAATCTGCTTAGGAGCGGATTCCTTCAACTGAGGATCTGCCTTGGTTGGTGGAGCGCTTTGCTGGAGTGCGACGGTTGCGGCGAGGAGAAGAGTGATCATCTGTGTGTTCCTTTGCGTAGAAGGGGTGGAGTCCAACAGGAGCGTACCGCATGAGATACCTTTCCCCGATGCAAGCCCAGTCGCCAACAAGAGCCAAGGTGATCGACGGCAAGGACCTTGGTGCAAAGGTCCGGCTGCAGATTCAATCTCGAATCGCTGCTGCGAATCGACGCGTGCGACTCGACGCTGTGCTTGTTGGCGATGATCGTGCGGCTGGCATCTATGCCCAGAATCAAGCGAAGACCTGCGCAGAGGCTGGGATCGAATACCACCTGCACACGCTCCCGTCGTCTGCTGGATACGACGACATCGCGGGTCGAATCCTGCTGATGAACTCGGAAGAGTCGGTCAAGGCGATGATGTTGCATCTGCCGCTTCCTGCGGGGGTCGACACAGAGCGCGTGCAGTCATTGATTGATCCAGACAAAGATGTCGAAGGCGTCAATCCTGCCAACATCGGCAATGTTGTCTATGGTCGGCGAAGCCTCGTGCCGTGCACTGCGCTCGCTGTGCTGGAGATGATTGAGACAACGGGGATTACGCTGCGAGGATCGAAGTGTGTGATCGTCGGCGCAAGCAACATCGTGGGCAAACCGATCGCTGTGTTGCTGATGCGCGAAGAAGCAACCGTGATCAGCGCCAACAAGTTCACGGTGGACTTGCCGAAACTGACGCGCGATGCGGATGTCGTGGTTGCTGCGGCGGGCGTTCCCGCGCTCGTGAAACCAGACTGGATCAAGCCCGGCGCGGTGGTCGTTGATGTCGGAATCAATCGTCGCACAGGCGCTGACGGAAAGTCGGTGACTGTTGGCGATGTTGACCCCGCAGTTGCAGCCGTGGCTGGATGGCTGAGCCCGGTGCCAGGCGGTGTGGGTCCGATGACGGTCGCGATGCTGCTGCGAAATGTCGCTGACGCAGCGCTTCGCTAGCCTCCGAACAATCTGTGCAGCGCATCTTGGTACCGCGCAAGCGTTCCCGCGGCGATATCAGGCGGAACTTCCGGCCCCGGCGCAGTTTTGTCCCACGCGCCTTCCGCGACGAGTTTCAGCAGCCAATTTCGCAGGAACTGCTTGTCGAAACTCGGCTGGTCGCGACCAGGCGCGTACTCGCTGAGTGGCCAGTATCGACTCGAATCAGGCGTGAGAACCTCGTCGACGAGCATCAGTTCGTTCGTCGGCGCTCCGCTGCGGTCAAGCGCGAATCCAAACTCGAACTTCGTGTCGGCGAGGATCACTCCCCGCGCCAGTGCGTACTCGGCGGCCCATGAGTAGATGCGCAGCGTCAGATCGCGCAGTCGCTCCATCAGTTGCGGTCCAACGATCTCGCACGCGCGCTCGAATGAGATGTTCTCGTCGTGCCCTTCGACGGCTTTGGTCGCAGGCGAAAAAATCGGCGCCGGAAGTCGCGCGCAGCGGGCGAGTCCTGGCGGGAGTTGAACCGCACAAACGCTCCCGTGTGTCTGGTACTCCTCCCAGCCGCTGCCTGTGAGGTATCCGCGCGCGACGCACTCGATCGGGATCACCCGCGCTGCGCGGCAGGTCATGGTTCGCCCCTGCAACCCCCGACGAAGTGATTCGTCGATCCCCGGAATTGTGGGCAGTTCTGTCGAGATCAAATGGTCCTTCACAACGTTTTGCTCTCGAAGGAGACGAAACCAACCTTCAGCGATCGATGTGAGGATTCGACCCTTGCCAGGCATTGGCGTTGGCATGATGACATCGAATGCTGAGATGCGATCCGATGCCACCAACAGAATTCGCGGGCCCGACTCATCTGGCGCGAGTTCATAGATGTCGCGGACCTTGCCCGACCTGCGACCTTTCAGTGGCAAGTGCGTTTCGAAGATCGCATCATCGGTGGCGTGTGGCATCTTGAGCAGTGTAGGAATCCACAGCGATGCGAGGTTTGTGCGCAAAAGGTTAGCGCCGACAAGAGTGCGCGATCCGACCGCTACACTCGAAATTGACGATGCTGAATTTTGCATTCGAACCATCGCCAGCAGCGCCCGTGACGATCGACATTGCGCGGGGTTATCTCCTTGGCCCGAATGAACTCTCGATTCCGGGTGAGATCCAGTTGCGAGGTGGGCGCCTGGAATGCGCCGCGAAGTCCAAGGCCGCACTCGCGCTCCATCTCGAATGCGAGTTGAAAGAACTGGGACGGCTCTCGCTGTCGACTTGCCTTCTTCAGCAGCGCAGAGAGCCCTATCCGCTCCTTCTAGAACTGGCGCGCCACTGCATCAAGCAGTTCATCGCGAAGTGCGAGGACTGGCAGATTTGGGCCCACCCGGGCGCAGCGGATGCTCTCGCGCAGTGGAACGAGGCGCGAATGCACTTCACGAAAGCGCTCACGACGCAGGATCGCAGCGTGGCGGATGAACTCAGCCTGCGCGCGTTGATCAATGGAGTCCAGGCGAGTGAGCGGTTGGCATTGGCGCAGTCGAGTATCTCGACGCACCGCCGATTTGGTGCAAAGGCCGCGTCGCGCATGGTGCTGGGCGTTCGCATCGACCCGCTCGCCCTGCCGGCGACTGCGGGTGTTCCTGCGAAATCGTTTGACATGATTGCGCTTCCGATCTCGTGGGCTCGGATCGAGCGTGCGCCCGGCAAGTACGACTTCAGTTCGGTCGCACAGTGGATTGATTGGTCGACGAAGACAGGCCGCACCATTCTCACTGGCCCTGTCATCGACCTACGGCCGGAAAGTGTCCCGCCGTGGATCGCCCAAAAGCGCGGAGACTTCGCTGCACTTCGCGATGGTGTGTGGAAATTCTCGGATGCGGTGGGACGCGAGCTTGCAGGTCGAACCGGGATGTGGAATATCTCGTGCGCGATGAACGACAACGATTGGTGGCAGCTCACGCTCGAGCAGATGGTCGAACTCTCGCGTCGCATCGTCATCGGCGTGCGTCAGACGCGCAAGGGAGTCCCGACTCTATTGGAAATCCGACGCCCCTTCGCCCATGACACTTCGGCGCGGGCTGGTGCCGTCACTCCGCGTGCGCTCGTTGAAGCAATTGGCGAAGAGGGCATTCACCTCGATTGCCTCATGCTGCAATTCGTGATGGGCGAGAATGGATTTGGAAGGCTCACGCGCGATCTTCTGGCAGTCTCATCGATGCTTGATTCATATGCATCTCTCCGCAAGTCGCTCTTCGTAGCGATCGGTGCTCCGAGCGATTCGCGCAAGGAGACCGCTGGCTATTGGCGCAGCCCATGGAGTGCGAAAACGCAGGCTGAGTGGGCGAGCCGCATGTTTTCGATTGCGATGTCCAAGTCGCATGTGGGGATGGTGATCTGGGAGTCACTGATGGACTGTGATCCGAGTCGTCCGACGCTGGGAGCGCTCAACGCGCAGGGTCAGTCGAAGCCAGTGCTCGATGCGCTCGTGTCGCTGCGGCGTTCGCTGATTGCCCCTGTGGGCGAGTGGCGGTCGCCCGATCGGACCGTTTCGGACTCATCGACGGCGATCGATGCGGTGGATTCAGAGTGATGCGTGAGCCTCGATCTACGTGTCGGCTTAGGTGGACATTGTGGCGACTCCGCGCGAGTTCCGTCACGATCGTGGCGGTCGTCGGTCTCGGTGGGGGAGTTGCACTTGCTGCGGATCTGTTCGCGGCGCCATTCGGAACCAACGCCGTCCATGTGGCACCATCGTTTCGAGTCGACCTCGACCGAGCGAACGCGCAGGCGCTTGCGTTGCTTCCAGGCATCGGCCCAGCACTCGCCGCACGCATCGTCGATGACCGATCCCGCCTCGGATCCTTCGGTGCGCGAGGTGGAATCACGCGTGTTCGCGGCATAGGCCCTGCCATCACCGCAGGGATTGATCCGTATGTTGTGAAGCCAGAATGAGCAGCCACGCGGAGCGCGAAGTGGAGTGGTTCGATCGCATCCGCGCATCGCCGTGTGTTGACCGAATCGTCGCACTCTGTAGAGGTACTCCGACAAAGGCATCGATTGCCCTCGTCGGTGCAGCGGGCTCGAGCATTTCGGTGCTTGTCGCAGCATTGGCGAGCCGCATCGACGCACCAATCTTGTTTGTGACTGCGCACCGCGACGACGCGGATGACGCTGCTGCGGAGATCGGCGGGCGAAGGGTTGGCGGCGTTCCCATTTCGTGTTCGTTGTTTCCAGCACTCGAGTCCTCGTTCGCAGGACAGGAGGTCGCGGAGCAGTTTGGAGAGCGAGTCGCCGTTCTTCGAATGCTCGACACGGGGGCGAGCCCGCGCGTCATCGTCGCGCCTGTGACTGCGTTGATGCAGGGAGTCCCCGCCGCTGCAGACATGCATTCAGTGGTCAGGCGGATTCGCGTCGGTGAGCGCGTGCAGCGCGAGGCACTTCTCGAGTGGCTTGTGCAGAGTGGTTACGAGCGGATGGCGACGATTGAAACTCCTGGGAGCTTTGCCGTGCGTGGCGGGATTCTCGACATCTTTCCGGTAGGTGCCATGGTGCCCATTCGCATCGACACATTCGGCGAGGAAATCGAGGGCATCTTCGAAGTGGACCTCGCCACCCAGGCGACCGACCGCAAGATTGATTCGGTCGATCTCGTGCGGGCTGGAGGACTCTTTGACCCTGCCCACGTGGAGCCGATCGCAGGGCGCTTGGATCCTCGGACAATTCTCGTGCTCTGCGAAACGGTGGAAATCGCCGAGCAGTCGAGGGGATACCAAGATCGCCTCAGCGACGGCAGAGGGGTCGTTCCATGGCCGGACACGCTGCGCCAACTGCACGCAGTGTGTGCGCGCACTGTTGAGGCGGGCGTTCTCGTGCAAGCTGCAACCCCAAACCTGCTCGTGCCAGTGCCGGTCGCGACAGTGGAGCCCTTTCCAGAGAGGCTCACGAGTGCGATTGAGTCGCTGCTGCAATTGTCGCTGACCCACAGCACAGTCGTGCTCTGCGAAACGGCTGGCGATGAGTCGCGCGCGAGGGAACTTGTTGAGAGCCAGTGGAAGGAGACCCCGAGCGCACGGACGCGCGCGGGTTGCAGCACAGCACCGCTGCGAATCGAGCAGGGGCATCTTCACCGCGGATTTCACTGGGACTCGAATGGACCCTCGCCGATTGCGGTCGTTCCTTGGCATGAGGTGCTCAATCGATTCGGAGTTCGCCGCAGATCTGTCGCTGCACCAGTCGTCGGCGCACAACGCGCGCGCGATGCGTTCCTCTTTTTCGAGCCTGGCGACTATGTCGTGCACCGGGATCACGGCATCGCCAAGTACCACGGACTCAAGCAACTGCCAGATCGCGATCGCACGAGTGCAAGCGACGAGGAGTACCTCACGCTGGAGTATCACGGAGGGGCATTGCTGCATGTTCCTGCGAGCAAGGTCTCGCTGGTGCAGCGGTATGTCGGTGCGGGCGCCGCCAAACCTGCGCTGTCGGCGCTCGGTGGACGTCGCTGGAAGAAGCAGAAAGATGATGTCGCTGAGGCGGTTCGTGACCTTGCTGGCGAACTCATCCGAGTGCAAGCCGTTCGCGAATCGACGCAGGGGATCGCGCACCCGCCAGACACGCAGTGGCAGAGTGAATTCGAAGGGGAGTTCCCGTTTGTCGAGACTGAAGACCAAGTGGCATCCATTGCAGCAACGAAGCGCGATATGGAACGACCGCGTCCGATGGACAGACTGATCTGCGGCGATGTTGGATTTGGCAAGACGGAGATCGCCCTTCGAGCTGCATTCAAGTGTGTCGACTCTGGTCGACAGGTGGCGCTGCTGGTTCCGACCACCGTCCTCGCGGAGCAGCACGAGCGCACCTTTCGCGCGCGACTCCGCGCGTATCCCTTCGTGGTCGAAGGGGTCAGCCGATTCAAGAGCGACAAGGAAGTGCGGGACATCTTGGATCGCCTTGCTCGCGGTGAAGTTGACATTGTCATTGGAACGCACCGACTTCTCTCTGCCGATGTTCGCTTTCGCGACCTTGGACTGGTCGTCATCGATGAGGAGCAGCGGTTCGGAGTCGAACACAAGCAACGCTTCTTCGAGTTTCGCCTGACGGCCGATGTGCTGACGCTGAGCGCAACTCCGATTCCGCGGACCCTGCACATGGCGATGCTTGGGCTGCGCGACATTTCGAGCCTCACGACGCCGCCGCCCGATCGCCGCGCGATCATGACCGAAGTGATCCCATGGAATCGCGAGCGGCTTGCTGGCGCGATCAAGCGAGAACTTGCCCGCGAGGGGCAGATCTTCTGGGTGCACAACCGCGTGCATGACATCCAGTCTGCCGCTGACGAAGTACGAAAGCTTGCACCCGACGCACGACTCGTCGTGGGCCACGGGCAGATGGCCGACGGCGAACTCGAGCAAGTGATGCGCACTTTCATGCGCCGCGAGGCGGACATCCTTGTCTCGACCACAATCATCGAGAGCGGGATCGATATTGCGACAGCCAACACAATGATCATCGATGACGCGCATCGATTCGGACTCTCTGAGTTGCATCAACTGCGCGGGCGCGTCGGCAGGTCGAATCACCGCGCCTACTGCTATCTGCTGCTGCCGGAAGATCGCCCGGTGGCTCCTGAGGCGATGAAGCGATTGCGTGCGCTTGAGGATTACTCGATGCTGGGCGCTGGATTTCGAATCGCCGTGCGGGACCTCGAACTGCGCGGCGCCGGAAACCTGCTCGGCGCAGAACAATCGGGGCACATCGCTGCAGTGGGGTACGAGCTCTATTGCAAGTTGCTCGATCAGTCAGTGCAGGCGCTTCGCTCTCAGCCGCAGATCGTCCCCATCGACACCATCGTCGATATTGGGTTACTCGGATCGGTTCCGAAGGCTTATGTTCCGAGCGATCGTCGTCGCCTCGAGACCTATCGAAGGCTGTCGGATGCCGCGTCGCCCGAGGAACTCTCCAAAGTGATCAAGGACATCGTGAGTGCATATGGCGATGCGCCTTCCGTGACGGTTTCACTCTTTCTCTTGTGCGAGATTCGGCTTCTCTGCACGCTCTTGGGGATTCGCGGACTTTCGCGAAGGGAGTCAGACATCATTTTCCGGTGCGAAGATCCGAACTCGATTCACAAGTTGCTGCGAGGGGCATCTGGCAGTGTCCGAACAGTCGGCGAAAAGGACGCGCAGGGGGTGACCGAAGTTTTCTGGCGCCCGGGAACTGAGTTGAATGCGAGCGCTACCCTCGCGAAGGAAGTGCTGCGGCGACTCAGTCGCGTGCAGTCGCTACCCCCTCGTTTGTAGCGCAACCGCGTCCACGGGCGCGCCCGCGCTGAAATGATGGTCGAGATAACGCGCGACATAGTCAAGAATGCTCGAGCACTCCGGAATGTCTGGGTTGCTCGTGGCTCCGAGCGGTTCGAATCGCATTCCGCGAAAGCGTTCGGCGGCATCTCGAAGCGAAAGCCCATGCTGGAGCGAGAGGCTGAACGCTCTGCAGAATCCCTGAATGAGCCCAGAGAGCGTCGAACCCTCCTTGCTCATCTTGATGAAAATCTCTCCTGGCCGGCCGTCGGGGAAGAGTCCAACTGTCAGATAACCCTCGAAATTCGCTATCGAAAACTTATGCGTGAGCGATCGACGTGTTTCTGGCAGAACTTCGCGCCTGCTCTCGGAGAGCCCGTGGGATGCCGCGTGCGTCATGCGAACAATTCCTCCGTCGAACAGAGATCGCTAGCAAAACCGTGCCAGCGAAGGCGGGGAGGGTTGCGAATTCCGAAGAAACGCGCGCCGCCGAAAGACAATCGACCAACCACCGAGAGATCCTGCGGATTTCTTTCGATGAAATAGAAAGGCGCGGGCGCCCTTATTCCTTCGCAGACTTCTCGCGAGTCTTGCGTGCGCTCTTGGTCTTGCGGTCAGCCTTCGAGTCGTCCGCTGGCTCATCCGTCGTCGCTTCCGCAGAGTCCGTTGCCTCGTCGCTCTCGTCGGTCGAACTGCTCGGTGCGCGCGAAGCTGGCGAAGTTTCCATTTCGATGATCCGGTCTGGCTTGACTGCCACCGTGATCTCGGTCACAAGGTCGCGACCGAACTGAATCGTGACCGTCTCGATGCTGACGCGGCGGATTGGGTTGTTCAGGCGCACAGCGCGCATGTCAATGCCGTAGCCCTCGATGATGAGTTGATCGCTGATGTCGCGTTGCGTGACCGCTCCGTAGAGCACTCCCTGATCGTTGCAGGCGCGGATGAGCGTGATCGTGATACCAGACAATCGGGCGATAACCGCCTCGCGTTCTGACCGCTGCTTCGCAACGTGTGCTTCCGCGATTGCGCGCGCCGCCTTCAGTGACTCAATCTTCTCTGGCGTCGGCGCTTCAGCCATCGCATTGGGAAGGAGGTAGTTGCGGGCAAAGCCTGGTCGTACCTTGACGACATCCCCGACGAGTCCGAGGTTTTCGATCGTTTCGAGGAGAAGAAGTTCGTAATTTCGTGCCATGGTCGGTGTCCTTTCGAGGAGTGCTTCATCGAAGGAAGCACTCGGTGACGAGTTAGAGGCGCCGCGAGACCTCAGCGAATTTCTCGTCGCACATGCTCGAGAACGCGGCCTAGATGTGACCGATTGGGTGGGGCGCCACTCGATCGGGGGGGCAAAGTATGGCAGAATTCGACCGGCGATGCAAGTCGATGCAGTGCAGGCGGTTCGGGCGCTCCTGACGCGGCTGGATTAGGTCGCGCTGCGAAGCCGTAGGTACTGAATCAGGTCGATCTTCGTGATCAGCCCGAAAAACGTAGACCCATCGTGCACCACAGCCACCCGATCCGCCCGAAAAATCGGAAGGAGGTCGTCGATCGCCTTCGATGGGTGGATGGTCTCCACCCGACTCGTCATGTGTTTGCTCACTGGATCGTCACTCGCCTTCGAACTTTGCGCGAGCGCCAGAAGCACATCGCTCTCGTCGAGGATGCCCGCGAGCGCGTCGCTGCCGTCCAGCACCGCCATCTGACTGACTCCAAACATGCGCATTCGCCGAACTGCGATTGAGATCGGCGTGGTTGGCTGAAGGACGAAGTCTTCCGAGAGGTCGTGGCGTCGTGCGATGAGGTCTCGCAGGTCGCCGGACTTCGGGCGATCGCTGAACCCCTGATCGCGCATCCAGAAGTCGTTGTACATCTTCGAGAGATACTTCGCGCCGCTGTCGCAGATCAAAGTGACGACGCGCTTCGGCGATTTCTGCGATCGGCAGTACTCGAGCGCAGCATGCAGCAGCACCCCAACGCTCGACCCTGCGAGCACACCCTCTTTCTGCAGCAATTGCCTCACCGCGGCGAATGCCTGCGCATCGGTGACTGAGTAGGCGCGGTCGATCACTTTCATGTCCAAGATTGATGGGATGAAATCCTCGCCGATGCCTTCGACGAGCCACGACCCTGCAGTGATCGTCTTGCCTTCGTTGACGAGTGGCGCAAGAATCGATCCGCGCGGATCTGCAAGCACGATTTCGCATGAAGGGTTTCGCGACTTGAGGTACGCGCCGACGCCAGCAATCGATCCGCCCGATCCAACGCCGGCGACGAACGCATCGATCTTCCCGCCGAGTTGTTCCCAGATCTCGGGCCCGGTTGTCTCGAAGTGCGCACGCGTGTTGTCTTCATTGGCGAACTGATTGACATAGAAGGAGCTCGGATCTTCCTTCGCCATGCGCTGCGCCATGTCTTGGTAGTACTCGGGGTGCCCCTTGGCTACATCCGATCTCGTCAGCACGACTTCCGCTCCCATCGCGCGCAGGTGCGCGATCTTTTCTTCGCTCATCTTGTCGGGCATCACGACAGTCAGTTTGTAACCCTTCAGTGCTCCCACGAGCGCGAGCGCGATGCCCGTGTTTCCAGCGGTGGCTTCGATGATTCGCCCCCCAGGCTTCAACTGCCCGCGCTTCTCGGCAGCGGCGATCATCGATATCGCGATCCGGTCCTTGATCGACTGCCCCGGATTGAGGTTCTCAAGTTTCACGAAAAGCTTGCAGGGACCGGTGTCGAGGCGAGTGATCTCGAGCATCGGCGTGTTGCCGATCATGTCCAGCAGATTCGAATAGACCGGAGCGATCGTGGCAGTCGGCATCCGTCGAGTGTAATACTCCAATCGTGGAAAGCCCCAAGCAGCAGATGACCACCCAGCTTGATCCGGATGGACGGATCGAACTCGCCATTGAAGGCGCTCGGCCGGGGCTCGGAGCGGCAGTCGACTTTCGCCGTGTATCGCTTCGAGGGCTCTCATCGCAGCGGCTCGTGCGCGCGTGCGGTCCACGAGGGGTTCTCCTCGATGCAACGGCAGGGCTCGGCGGGGATTCATGGATTCTCGCAGCGGCTGGTTTTTCAGTCGTGGCCGTCGAGCGATCATCCTTGGTTTGCACGGTCTTGCGAGATGGGCTCGCACGCGCGCGCGCCGTTGCGTCGCTGGCACCGATCGCTGCTCGCATCGAACTTCACGAGGGAAATGCGGTCGATGTCATGGCGACGTCTGCTGCGCCGTGGTCGGTGATCTATCTTGATCCGATGTATCCGACGAAGGCGGGGAGCGCGCTCGCTCCAAAGCCAATCCGACTTGTTCGCGAAGTTGTCGGTTCGGATCGAGACAGCGACGAACTCTTTGCGGCTGCGGTCGCCACGCGCTGCCCGCGGATCGTGGTGAAGCGTCCGCATCATGCGCCGCCTCTCGCTGCGAATCCCGATGCTGTCTTCGAGAGCAAACTTGCGCGATACGACGCCTACTTTCTCCATGGTGAGTCGCTTCGGGCATTCTGTGGAGGACGACGCGCATGAGCATTCCATGGGCGTACTGCGCGCAGTTGCCGCCGATCGCTCCAGCAGTCTGTCGCATGGATGCAGAGGAGGCGCGGCACCTCGCGGGCAGCCGTCGGCTTCGCAGTGGGGATCGCCTGCGGTTGTTCGATGGTCGCGGTCGCATCGCCGATGGGTCGATGGGATCATCCGACCGAGGTGGATCGGTCGAAGTCGCGGTCGATGCGCTCTCGACAGTGCCGCGCGCGGCTCCGCTGATCGAAGTCGCGAGTGCGGTTCCAAAGGGTGACCGGCTTGCCGTGCTGCTCGAAGCAATCGGACCGCTCGCAGCGGCGCGGTGGACGCCGCTCGAGTGTGCGCGGTCGATCGTTCACTGGTCGAACGCCGCAAATCCTCGCGCGCACCGTGTGCTGATTGCGTCGTGCAAGCAGGCGCAGCAGCCTTGGATTCCAGAGGTCTCAGAGGTCCGTTCGCCCGTTGCAGCTGCGCGTGGTGCGATCGACCGCGGACTTCGCGTTGTCGTCGCGCATCCTGGTGGCGCAGTGCTGGAATCGATTCGAGGTGATCAGGCGCCAACGCTCTTGATGGTCGGTCCCGAAGGTGGGTTCACGCCTGAAGAGGTGGCAGAGGTCACCGCTCTGGGAGCGAAGGAGATCGCACTTGGTGACGCGATCCTGCGAATTGAGTTGGCTGTCACGAGCGCGCTCGCGCTTCTGCGCGTGAGATGAAGTGCGCGTGCACCCGCCGCGCGCCTGCGCATGAGGTGCCGTGACGCGCTCGCTCGCATCCACGAGCGTGCGAACGAGTTCGTCCGCAACAACGCGCACTCCGAAACCTCACGGCGTCCCCGAAGCCGCGAAACCGAAATGGAGCGTATCGGGGTCGAACCGATAACCTCCGCCTTGCAAAGGCGGCGCTCTCCCAATTGAGCTAACGCCCCAGTGGAAACAAATCACTAGGCAATCCAATCGTAACGAAGAATCGCGCGGCGTGTGACGGGTTCGTCGAAAGGAATCTTGACTCGCTCAGTCGCCTGACCGCGCCGTGAGGAAGTCGATCGTGCGAGGGGTGATCGTGTCAACCTTCAGCGCATCATCGAAGCACTTGTCGCCCTTGATTCCCAGCAGCGTTCCAAGCATGGTCGAGAGTTGGAACCCATCGCCAGGGACGACATAGCCGACAGTCTGACCCGATGAGGGATCCTGCAACCTGAACAGGAGAGGAAGGTTGGAACCGTCGTAGATCAGAGATGCGTTGAGCACTCCGACAGCGGTGTACTCGCTGCGCGCCTCGAGGGCGACGGCAACTCCGTTGATCTGGTTGCACTCTTCGTTGAGCCGCGCCTTGGTCTCCTTGAGGTCGAACATCTTGTTCTGAACATCCTGTTGGATCTCGAGCTGCGAGATGCGAGCGAGTGTCCGAGCCTTCAGCGAGGATTCGATGCCTGGCTCAGCGGCAAGCATGACGTAGCGGGCGTAGAGCGCACCGAGTTCTGCTTCACCAACTGGTTGACCCTTGACCTTCAGCCAACTCGCTTCGAGATCAGCGAAAGTTGCTCGGCGCATTTCGGCTGCGACCTTCGCAGGGTTCTTTACAGGCAGCGCTTCTTGCGCAGTTGTCCCTGATTCACTTGGCGATGACTCTGATTCAGCGGTCATCGAAGAGTCGGGCGCGGCCACGGCCAAAGTGTCCTGAGTTCCCTGAACTTGCTCGAAATTGGCTGCTTCTGCCGCTGTAGAGCGGCGCAGGAAATTGGAATTGATCCATCCTTCGCCGATCGGTGGGAGTTGGACGACCCAGACCGATCCACGTTCGCCATCTTTGCGGCTGGCGACGACGAGTGTCGCGCCTGCTTCGATGCGACCGATCTGCTTCCAGGAACTGTCGATCGAGGATTCGGCGCCGATGTTTGGCGCGCGAAGTTCCGTGGCGGTATTGGCGGTGATTGAAGCGCTATCGGTCGAGAGTTGAACGCGGTCATCGACGGTCACAAATCCTGTCATGTCCGCAAATGCTCGCCCAGTTGTCTGCACTCGAGCCCATCCGAAATTCTCTTCGAGCACGCGGACGACTTCGCCGCGGTCCATCTTGCCAAACGGGTATGAGCTCTGCACGCTCGGACCTGATCGAACATAGACATTGTCAGCGGTCACCGAAGCGAAGTAAGGCGTCGATCCGACGGCGCTTCCTTCGGCAGGGCCTGCAACTGCAGGCGGAGTTCCATCCTGTGCAAGTGCGATCGACCCCGAAGGGACGGTCCCAACAAAAAATGCGAGCGCGACCAGTGAACCGGTAGTGATAACTCTCTCCATGATGATTCTGTTATCGAGTAGATTCCCCTCGGTGCGAGAGCGGATTTCGAAAATTTCTTCGACAGTGAGTCGGCTCGCTGCGGGCTCCCGCGTGGCGGTGCTGACTGCGCTCTTGCCCC
>CAYHHO010000009.1:0-43216 GCA_964356445.1 uncultured Singulisphaera sp.
GTGCTGCGCAAGTGGCGCCAGAATCGCGCGATTCGGTGGTGGACATCGAATCCGCGAAGGCTCTCGAGAGTCGCGTGATTCAGGCTCATGCGATCGCAGTCAAGGCGAGTGTGGGTCTCGAGATTCTCGACACGCTTGTGCCGATTTCGGGCGGCAGCGGAACAATCATTTCGAAGGATGGATGGATTCTGACCGCGGGTCATGTTTGCGGTGATGCTGGGCTTGAGGTGAAGATTCACTTCTTCGACGGGTCAACCACAACGGGCAAGACAGCTGGACTTCATTGGGAAGGCGCTGAGGATTGTGGACTCGTTCGATTCGATCCAACTGGGCTGGACTTCGCTGTGGCAGAAGTTGGATCGCTTGAAGGCGTGGCCCTCGGTGAATGGGTCATCGCACTTGGGCACACATTCGGAATTGAGACTTCGCCGTTTCGCCCGCCAGTGTTGAGACTTGGGCGCGTCACTGGGCTGACACCTCACGCATTCGTACTTGATGCACCCCTCAGCGCCGGAGATTCGGGTGGCGGAGTTTTCGATCTCGATGGTCGACTGATCGGGATCAATTCGTCTGCCGGGTACGAGCCCGAGGTGAACAATGCGACGTCGGTCGACTTCGCGGTTGCGCAACTGAAGGCAATGGAACAAGGGGTCGTGACTGGTGAAAATGCACAGTCTGATAGCGAAGACGCGAGCAAAGGGTTCTTTCCGAGAGAGAAGGATCCAAAGCCTGAAGGGACAGCACAGCGCAAGTCAGACGAGGCGCTCCTCGGCGCGATCGCATCGGCTGTCGATGCAGCGAGTCTGTTGACGGTCGGTGTCTTCGTTGATGGGCGTGCTGTTGGGTTCGGAGTGGTGGCAGATGATGAGGGGCACATCGTCGCCAAGGCGTCCGATGTCGGGATGACGAGTGCGAAGCTGATGATCGCGCTCCCGGACGGGCTTACTGTTGGCGGGAAGCGCGTCGCGGTCGACTCGGATCTTGACCTCGTCCTCATCGCAACGGGCGAGCCAATGGATGCGCCAGTGTTTTCCGATGGAGAGCCACCCGTCGTTGGGTCGATTCTCGTCACCGTCGGTCGCGATGGAAGTCCCGCAGCAATCGGCGTGCGAAGCCTTGGTGAGTACCTCCCAGGGAAGAGCGATCCCACCGTTCCATACCTTGGGATTCGTGCGCGTCCAACCACTCCGGAAGAGCAAACAGCGCACGGTGGCAATGTCGGTGTCATCTTGATGGCCATCTCTGCGAGTTCACCAGCTGGGCGCATCGGCCTTTCCGTGGGAGACTTCGTGACGCGGATCGGCGGGGTTGCCGTCGAAAACCAACCCAGTGTTGGCGAGGCGATCCGACGCCATGCTCGCGGGGCAGCCATCGATGTGACGAGATGGAAGGACGGCAAGGAAGAGTCGCTGCGGGTGCGTTTGGCGGACCGTCCGAACGCGCAGGGACCGTCACCATCGACGCCACACTATCCAGCGAGCCGCCGGTCGAGCGGTCTTGGATCGGTGATTCAGCATGATGCGGCACTTCGCGCAGATCAGATGGGTGGTCCGCTCGTCAATCTCGATGGCGAAATTGTCGGAATGAACATCGCGCGCGCGGATCGAACGAAGAATTACGCGCTGCCAGCGTTGGTTGTGAAAGGCGCGATTGTGCGCCTTCTCGATTCGGCGCGCGATCAAACAGACGCGCTTCCGCTGGCAGATCCGCTTGCCAGCGGAACCGTAATTCGGGAATCGGCGGGTGTCATTCGCCTGAACGCCAACGACGCGGAGATCATCGGATCAACGCTGCGATTCGGGCAGTACGAGGATGCTCCAGGTGCGCTTGAATTCTGGGTCGATGTGAACGACTCGGCGAAATGGATCGTGGAATTCGAGAGCGCTGGCGAGTACTCGGTGCGGGTGCTCCAGTCGTGCGACGCGGCATGTGCGGGCCAAGACTTTGGAGTGCAACTGGGCGAGACGCTTCTTCGAGGTGCCACCCGCGCAACGGCCGACTTGCTGGATTTTCAACCAGTTGAACTGGGATCTATTCGCATCGCATCGCCGGGACGAGCGAGCATCGAAGTCAAGACGGGCGGATCCTTGAAAGGGCCGCTCATGAATCTTCACGCCGTAGAACTCAAGAGGACGCAGGCTCCATGACCTACACGCCCCACACGCCCAACACGACCAACACGCCCGCCACGCCCCACGAACTTCCAGACCATTGGCACGCACGCTTCCTCGACCTCGCGGCACGCATTGGCACGTGGAGCAAGGATCCATCTCGTGGTGTCGGCGCAGTGATCGTGTCACCCGCGAAGCAGATCGTGAGCACCGGTTTCAACGGACTTCCGAAAGGTGTTGAGGATCGTCCTGATCGCTTGATGCGTCCGGTGAAGTACGACTTGGTGTGCCACGCGGAACTGAACGCAATCGTGCAGTGCGCGCGCAACGGCGTCAGTCCCATCGGTTGCACGCTCTACAGTTCGTTTAGTCCGTGCGTTCAGTGTGCGCTCGCGATCATTCAGGCTGGAATCGTCCAAGTTGTCACGATCGAGACGGCTGCCGGTGACGAGCATTGGCAAAAGTCGTTGGCACTCGCCTGCGAACTGTTTGCAGAGGCAGGGGTGAACTATCGCACGATCGCCTCGGTACGCTCTCTCGAATGAAGCTTCAAACTCGATCGTTTTGCGTAGGAATTTCGTGCGGAATCGCTGGGGGAGCGGTGCTCGCACTCGCACTTGCAGCGGGTCAAGATCCGCAGGCGTCGCAGCAGAGTGCGGCGGCGCAGACAGCAAGTCCTCTGACTCCAGCGGGAGCCGATGATGCGACGGCGCTCGCACAGTTGAGTCAGTTGGTGGGCACTTGGGATGTGCAGGGCACGGCGACTGGAAGCGATGGGGCGACGAGCGGACCATTCACAGGCGAATCGCAGTTCGGTTGGACGCTTGGGGGGAACTTTCTGTCCGGCGATCATGTGCTGTGGAACGGCAAGGGTGAGGCGCTCCAGATGATGGATGTCATGGGCTTCACTCCAGGAGTTGGTTTTACGCGCAGCGAGATCACCAATGGTGATCGGTCGATGTTCTTGTCGACTGGCATTTACGACGGAGGCGCGCGTGCGATCTCGTTTGCCACATCCAATGCGCTGCGCACGCCCGATGGGAAGCCGCGGTCGATCTCGACGTCGTTCTTCTTCGGATTCGACGGATCGATCACGTGGGACACACGATTCCAAATTGACGATCAATCAGCGGGAAGCGTTCGATTGACGTTGACGCGCTCGAGCAAGTCGCCCGGACTCGCGCCGCCCGAGACTGCGTTTGGTGCGCCGATGGTTGTGCAGGGAGGCGCGGGGGCAGCGAACGGCGGATTCATCGTGCAGAGCCCAAACGGTCTCGCTGTCACGCGCGCGCCGCTAACTCCTGCAGAAAACCAACAATTACTCACTGCGATGATGAAGCAGCGCCAGCAGATGCAGGCGCAGATGAACGCGATGCAGGGTCAGGTCGCCGACATGTCGAGGACGATGGCAGTCGGCGCGGGGCAGTAGGAACGCGATGATCCGATTCGCCGCAATTGTTGCAGTTGGATCAGCGTGGGTTGCATCGCTCGTTGTCGTAGGTGCGTACGCGGGTTGGACCTTCGCCGCACTTGCGGGAGCCGGACTCTCAGGCGCAAACGGTTTGAACGCCACTGGATCTGACCCAGCACTCATCTGGCGCTTTGTCGGCGGGCAGATCACGCGCGCACCATTCGAGATCATCAGCATCGCGAGTCTCGTGATTTCGGCGGTGATGGTGTCGCTCGTCGGCGGCATCCCCGCAAAGTGCATTCGAGCTGAGGGGGCCCGCGCGCTTCGGTACTGGCAAAGAGGCGCGGTGATTGCGATTGGCCTCGCGCTCCTCTGTGCAATCGTGTCGATTCAGAGTGGATTTGAACTTCGCGCTACTTCGCTGCTGTACTGGGCTGCGGTCGGCGGCAACGACGCGGCTGCTGTGCTTCGCGAGAAGGAACTCTTGGATGCGGTTCACGGGCGAGCGCAATCGGTCTATTTTGCGATGGTTGGTCTCGCCGCGCTGTCCACCGTGCTTGGCGCAATCTTCGTTGCGCGCCGCAGTTCGATAGTCTCTCGGGCATGACGACAACGACTGCTGCGAACTGCCCGCTCTCGCTTCGTGGACGCCACGCACTCGTCGGAGGATCGACGCAGGGAATCGGCCGCGCGTGCGCAGAGGCATTCGCCCGCGCAGGTGCATCGGTGACGCTCGTGGGCCGAAATCCAGATGGACTGAAGCAGGTATTGGGTGGGCTTCATGTCGGCGAAGGAGCGATCCATCGCACACTGCTGGTCGACTATTCGGATTGGCGCGCTGTGGGTCGAGAAGTCGACGCACACGTCAAGGCGCACGGCACAGTGCACATTGTGCTTCACAATACTGGAGGCCCTGCGCCTGGCACTGCCATCGAGGCGAAGCCAGAGGATCTTGCGAAGGGGTTTGAACTTCACGTGCTCACTGGACAGTCGATCGTGCAAGCGTGTGCGCCTGGAATGCGCGAGGCGAACTATGGTCGCATCATCAACATCACGAGCACATCGGTTCTGACACCGATCCGTGGGCTGGGGGTTTCCAACACGGTCCGCGCCGCGGTTGCGAACTGGGCGCGCAGCCTTGCAGGAGAACTCGCACCATTTGGGATTACGGTCAACACAATCCTGCCTGGATTCACGAAGACCGCACGGCTCGAGGCGATCTTCAAGGGACGCGCATCGAGATCAGGGTCGAGTGTCGACGAAATTGAACGCGGCGCGATCGCGACAATTCCTGCTGGTCGCTTGGGTGAAGCGAGCGAGATTGCGTCTGTGGCGCTCTTTCTCGCATCGCCAGCTGCGAGTTATGTGAACGGCGTAAACCTTCCGGTGGACGGCGGGCGAACAGCAGTCCAGAGTTAGGCGATGAGCGCGCAAGGCGAAATCATCGACATTTCGCCTGTGATTTCGCCGAGGTTGGCGGTGTTTCCTGGAGATACGCCTCTGACGCGCGAGGTCGCCTTCGATACGAAGCGCGGCGACGCGATCACCCTGAGCGCACTGCGCGCGACCGTACATCTTGGTTCGCACGCGGACGCGCCAAGTCACTACGGACTCGATGGCCGAACGATGGAGGAGCAACCGCTCGCGCTGTACTGGGGACCGTGCGAAGTTGTGCGCGTTCGCCGCCGCGCGGGGGCGAATGCGCAGACGCGGGTCGCGCGCGGCGATCTTGATGTCCAGGCGAATTGGGTGCCGTCCACAGCACGAGTGCTGATCGCAACGGGATCCGCTCCAGACTGCGAGAAGTGGTCTGCGAACTTTCAGGGGCTTGAGCCTGCGCTCGTTGACTGGCTTGCAGACGCTGGAGTGCGGCTCGTCGGCATTGACACGCCGAGCGTCGACCCTGCTGATTCGAAGGATCTGCCTGCGCATGCTCGATTCTTTGCGCGAGATGTTTCGATCATCGAAGGGCTTGTGCTTGCGCAGGTCGAGCCGGGGCGATACGAACTCTGCGCGATGCCGCTGAAGTTGGAAGGGTTCGACGGCAGTCCAGTGAGAGCGGCGCTGCGGAAGTAAGAGCGGCGCTGCAAGTCTCTTGCCGGGCAGCACGGGGAAATCCAGAAGCGCTCTAGTACATTTGCCCCGTGCCGAAAGTCATCGCGAATCTCATCGATGGGCGTTTTTCACCCGCGCGAGGCGGCGCCACGATTTCGGTCTACGACCCAGCGACCGGGGAGGCCATTGCGACCGCCCCCGACAGCACGGCGCACGACATCGATGCAGCGGTCGAAGCCGCATCCAATGCGTTCGCGAATTGGAGTGCGATTTCTCCGCAAGACCGCGCGGGAAAACTGCACGCACTTGCAGATTTGGTGGAGCGTGACAGCGATGAATTCGCCCGCGTTGAGTCGATGGATACCGGCAAGCCTCTCGCGCTGGCGAAGAGCGTGGACATTCCGCGTGCAATCTCGAACCTGAGATTTTTCGCCGACGAGATCGTTGCGGTTGGACGCGAAGCGTTCGACAGTGCAAGCGCGACTTCGGTGATCCATCATCGGCCGCTCGGAGTCGCAGCGTGCATCTCGCCCTGGAACCTCCCTCTGTATCTCTTCACTTGGAAGATCGCGCCGGCGCTTGCTGCCGGCTGCACCGTTGTCGGCAAGCCGAGCGAAGTCACGCCGCTCACAGCATGGATGCTTGCCGAGCGAACGATCGAAGCTGGCTTTGCGCCAGGTGTCGTGAACATCGTTCACGGGCGAGGGCCACTCTCAGGTGCCGCACTCGTTTCGCATCCCCGCGTCGCGTGCATTAGTTTCACCGGAGGCACTGCGACAGGCGAGTCGATCGCGCGAGCAGCTGCGCCGGCGTTCAAACGAACAGCGCTTGAACTTGGCGGGAAGAATCCAGCGATCGTTTTTCACGATGCGACGAGGACTGCGCACCTCGCGGCGACTGTCGATGGCGTCGTGCGCGCTGCGTTCACCAATCAAGGGCAGGTTTGCCACTGCGCTTCACGCATATTGATTGAGCAAAGTGCGTGGGAGACGTTTGTCCCGGCGCTCGTCGCGCGCGCGCGCGAACTGCGTGTGGGAGATCCACTCGACTCAACGACAGACATCGGCGCACTCATCTCTGGGCAGCACCTGTTGAAAGTCGCAGCAGCAGTCGATGGCGCAGTTCGAGATGGTGGTCGATTGCTCTGCGGCGGCGCTCGAGTCGATTCATCGTCGCTGCCAGAACGAGTTCGCGCTGGATCGTTCTATCCGCCGACGCTGATCGAAGGCCTGCCGACGAGCGCGCGTGGAAATCAGGAAGAGATCTTCGGCCCGGTCGCGACGCTCATTCCATTCGAGACGGAAGCCGAGGCGATCTCGATTGCCAATGGCACTCGGTACGGGCTCTCAGCGACAGTCTGGACCGGCGACGACGCGCGAGCCGAGCGGGTTGCGAACGCACTTGATTGCGGAACGGTCTGGATCAACTCATGGATGGTTCGCGACCTGCGCGTTCCGATCGGTGGAATGCACTCGAGCGGTCTCGGGCGAGAGGGCGGGCGCGAAGCGCTGCGATTCTTTGCAGAACCAGTTGTTGTTGTGCGGGCGAAAGGTAAATAACGAGGCAACACCATGACGCAAGACTTTCATTCGACGCGTGCACCTGAACCAGTCGGACCCTATCCCCACGCCAAGCGTGCGGGGGATTTCGTTTTCCTCAGCGGGGTGGGTCCTCGGCAGCGGGGCAGCAAGATCATTCCTGGCGTCGATCCATTTGACTTCGAAGTTCAGTGCCGAGCGTGCTTCGAGAACGTCAAGTTGGTTGTGGCAGACGCGGGGTTGAAGTGGTCGAGCGTCGTCGACGTCACGATCTATCTCACCAACATGAAGCGTGACTTTCCCTCATACAACAAGATCTACGCGGAATACTTCGCGGGTGATGGGAATCCAAATCCAACTCGGACGACGCTCGAGATCTTGAGCCTTCCGACCCCAATTGCCGTCGAAGTCAAGGCTGTGTGTTGGGTGGGATGATGGGTTCGCGCGAGGTCTGCGCATCATCGACGGATCCTTGAAACTGTTGTTCAGCACGCGCACCTTCAAACCATGACGAGTCTGCCCGTCGACGAGTTTGCCGAAGCCACCCGAGTACATTCCATCCATGCGCACTCATCGCCCCATATCTATGGTCGTTCTCTCGCTCGCCGCGCTCCTCTCTGGCTGCTGCAGTTCGCAGCAGTGTGGGGTCGCGGGTGACGGGGCGGTCTGCTGTCCGCCAAGCGCCGCTGACACCGCGGGTGTGCGCGCTGCATCGGACGCGTTCTATTCAGCGCTCAACAAGATGTTCACAGGTGACATCGCGTCGATGGAGGCGGTCTGGTCCCACGAGAGCGATGTCTCGCAACTCGGTCCCTTCGGCGGACGCATCAACGGCTGGGACGCAGTCGGCAAGGAGTGGACGCACGAAGCGTCGCTCAAACTCGGCGGCAAAGTTTCAGCGGAAAACATTCAGGTCGTCGCGGGAGTTTGCATGGGGTACACAGTCACCGAAGAGGTCGGTCAAGACATGTCGGCTGACGGCAAGCCCGTTGAGGTTCGCTTCCGCGCGACCAATGTGTTTCGCAAAGAGCGCGGCGGCTGGAAGATGGTTCATCACCACACGGACATCTCCGAAGCCCTCGTGAAAGCAACGACGAGGGGCGGTTGAGAGATCCGAGGTCGTCGTGGCGTTGGCCAAGCGTCTCAGTCAGAACCCTCTGTGGACGCCATCGTCAGTTGCTTTGATCCGCGACCCTGACATGTGAGCATCAGGTACGCACCGCCGACCGCGATGACGCCCGCTACCCACTGCCACCACTGAAAACGCTCGCCGAAGAGCACAAAACTCATCGCGCTGACGAGGAACGGCTGCAACTGAAGCACCCCGCTGGTGACGACGACTCCAAGCCGCGCGATGCTGACGTAATAGAAGATGTGTCCGACGGCGATGCCGACAAACGCGCTGACAGCGAGGTCGCGAAGGGTCTCTGGGTCGAGGTCCGGCACGTACGCGCCGTGATCGCGACCAAACGCGAACATCAACGCGATGAGCCCAAGCGCCGTCAGTTGGCAGATCACGGCGAATGCGATGACTGGGTGATACTTGCCCATCGACCGCCGCACGCTGAGTCCGTACATCGCGTATCCCAGCGCGCAGAGGATCGAGAGCGTTGTTCCCTTCACATTGAAGCCTGCGATCGAAGCATCGCCGCCAAGCAAGATGGGAACGATCCCTGCAACGAGCACTGCAGCGCCAATGAGGTATCGTCGGCTGGTGATGATGCCGCGTTCGCTTGGCACCATCATGTATGCGCCGAGCGCGATCCAGATGAGTTGCGTGCGAAGTCCAAACGTCACGAGCCCGGGGTTCATCTCATGAAAGGCTGCGGTAAACGCTGCTTGCCCCGCGATGTTGGCGATCGATGGAAGGAGGGCGTCTCGCCAGATCTTCGCTGGAAGTCTGCGGTGCCAGAGCGCCCATGCGATCGCCGGCAACCAGAAGACAGCGCTCGCGCCGTACCGCCAGCCGTTGTTGGTCCAGAAGTCCACCTCACTCGAAAGATGCCGCAGATACAGCGGCACTGTGGACCAACACAGCAGCGTCAGCAGCAGGCAGAGCGCGCCTGTAGAAAGTCCGATGCGTTTTGGAATGATCACTGGCTGAACTTCCACGCCAGCAGCGCGAGCGCCGCGACGAAGAGTGGTGCCGCGATGGCGATACTCGCAAGAATCCGGTCCTGCGCACGCGATCGTGCGAGCGCGTCGGCGTAAGGAACCGTACTGAAGCTGACCATGTCGTACTTCGGTGTGAAGAGCGCTGGCGAGATGCCTTGCAGGAAGTGCTCCAACTTTTTCTTCAGTCGAAACACGCGCGATGCAGTCTTGTCGCGCATCTCGATGAAGTTGTCGAGAGCCATCTCTGCGATGGCGTCTGTGTTTCGTTTGCGATCGTGCTCGTACTGCGAAATGGCGCGAGCGATGTCGCTGGGGTGCGCCGCAAGCGCATCTGCGAGCGATTCGCAATCCTCGAAGCTGGCATTTGCACCTTGGCCGAAGAACGGCACGATCGCGTGTGCCGCATCGCCGATCAGCACGACGCGCCCATGCATTGACCATGGCTTGCAGCGAACGGTCACCATCCATCCCACTGGGTTCGACGTGAAGTCGCCGTCAAAGGTCGGCATCAGAGCCAGCGCGTCCGCGTACTCGCGGGTGAAGTGGGCGCGCGCTGCGGCAGCGTCAACGAGCACATCGAATCCATCGCGCGCGCCGCCAGCCGATTTGTGCGGCCAGAAGAGCGTGCAAGTAAACGATCCATCTGGGTTTGGAAGCGCGATCATCATCGACCCACCGCGCGGCCAAATGTGCAGCGCGTTTGGATTGAGGGCGAACGGCGCATGCGAACCGGTCGCAACCGGGGGAATGGAAAGTTCCTTGTACCCGTGGCTGAGCCATCGCTGGTCGTAATCGAACCCCTCGTTCTTGTACATGATTCCACGCACCGCGCTGAACGCTCCATCGGCGCCGACGACGAGGTCGGCGGTGGCAGTGCTGACTTCGCCCGAGCGATCATCGATGAATGAGGCAGTTCCCGTCGCGGAGTCGATCCCGACGCATCGTTGATGAAACGAAACTTGCACCGTCGACTCTGCCGCCGCCGCATTGAGCAGCGTCAGGTTGAGCGTGCTGCGCGAAATGCTTTGAATGGCGTGAGCGCTGTCGCGGCTGTAGTTGAGGAAGGTGAGTTCGCCGCTGCGCGCATGGATCATGCGACCCGGCATGCGGATCGCGTCTCGAAGGATCGCATCTTCGAGCCCAGCCCGTCGCAGCGCCTTCAGCCCCCGCGCGCTGATCGCGAGATTGATCGACCGTCCAGCAACATGCCCATGCCCCCGTGGATCGCCGCGGCGTTCCCGCAGATCGACCTGCCATCCAGCGCGAGCGAGATACACAGCCAGCAGGCAACCAGCCAGTCCTGCGCCGACGATGATCACGCGCTTTGCCATCGACGGGAGTGTAGAAACTGTCGTGATACTCTTGCGGCCATGAAAGAAATCGCGAGTCTTATCGGGGCGTTCGTCATCGTTGTGTCGTCCGCAGTTCCAGCCACTCACGCGTCGGCGCAGGAGCAGGTCGAGGCCGCAGCATCACCAGAGTCCAGCGTTCGCAAGTCGGTTGTGAAGATCTCGGTCAAGTGGGAACCCAGGTCTGCGATGTCGCCGTGGAAGCGCGAGACTCCGCAAGATGTCGGCGGATCGGGTGTTGTGATCGCTCCGGGGCGCATTCTTACAAATGCGCACGTCGCTGAACAGGCGAGCGAGATTCTCCTCGAGTCAACGCAGACGGCACTTCCAGTTCAAGCCGAACTGATTGCGATCGATCACTCGCGAGATCTCGCACTCCTCGGCACGACCGACGAGACGTTCATCAAGAACCATCCGCCAGTCGGACTCTTCGATGGGATTCCGGAAGAAGGGGCGAAAGTGACGGTCATGGGATATCCACTCGGTGGCGATGCGCTCTCGACGACGAGCGGCGTCATCTCGCGAACCGAGTGGGCGAGTCTCGGCGATGGCGGTGAGACAGGCATGCGGATCCAAGTCGATGCGGCAGTCAACCACGGCAACAGCGGAGGCCCAGCATTTGTCGGCGACATGGTTGCCGGACTCGCCTTCAGTGGACTCGATAGCGCGGAAGCGGACAACATCTCGTACCTGATCGCGACCGAAGAAATCAAACGGTTTCTTGACGAAGTGAAGACCGGCACGATCGATGGCGATTCGTGTTGGAATGTCGCGTTCCAGACGCTGGAGAATCCCGCGCTCCGTGCAAAGCTTGGTGTTGCGAGCGACGTCACCGGCGTTGTGGTCGTCGAACAGCGGGGCGGTCCGCTCCAGCCCTGGGACATCGTGACGAAGGTCAATGGGAGCGCAGTCGACAACAAGGGTCAGATCACGATTGAGGGAGAGCGAAAGGTCGAGCTCGACTGTGCAGTTGGCAGGTTTGTACCGACCGAGACGGAGAAGACCATCCAAGTCGATCTCATCCGCGCTGGGCAAGCGATGAAAGTGGATGTGCCAACTCTTGATCGAACGAAGCGAGTCATCGGTGACTACCCAGACGGAAACTTCCCATATGCGTTGTATGGCCCGCTCGTCTTCAGCCCCACGACCACGTCACTCCTGCAAGCAGTCGGAACTTGGATGGTGCTCTGGCAAAGTCCGATCACTCCGTTTCTTGGAGATGACCGCCCAAGCGGCGGCAAGCAGTTTGTTTCCGTGGTGAGCCCGCTGTTGTCGAGCCCTCTCGCGCGTGGCTACGACGCGATTCCTGGCCAGACGGTCAAAGCGGTCAACGGAAAGACCTTTTCAAACTTCAGAGAGTTTGCTCAGGTTCTGCACGATCTCAAGGACGAATTTGTTGTCTTTGAATTCTACGAGCCCGTGGGCGAGCGAATCGTCTTCAAGCGCAGCGAAGTCGATGCGGCAACCGAAAAGTTGATGGATTCCAACGGAATTCGGCGCCGCTGCTCGAAGGATGTCGCTGACTTGCTGGACAAGGATTAGGCGAGCAGGCAGGGTCGCGCGGCGAGCGCCGCGCTCACTCACGATTGCGTCAGCGCCTCGACCAATCTCCAGCAGTCTTCGAAGCGCGTGTACAGCGGCGCGGGTGCCGCGCGGATCACGCTGGGGTGTCTGAAGTCGCAGACGATGCCTTTGGGGAGCAGCGAGTCGTACAACTTTCGGGCGGCGACTGGGTCTCCATTGACGCAGAGCGACAGTTGACAGCCGCGTTCGCTCGTCGATGCGGGCGTCAGAATTCGAAAGTGTTTCGCATCGCGGGCGCGAAGGGCGATCTCGATGAAGCCGGTCATGGCGCGCGCCTTCGCGACGAGGCGGGAGATTCCAGCCTTGTGGAATTGCTCGAAGCTTGCAAGGAGCGGCGCGAGCGACAGTATCGGCGGGTTCGACACTTGCCATGCGTCTGCGCCGGGACCTGGATCAAACGACGGCGCCATCTGAAATCGAGTCGCGGGATTCGTTCCCCACCAGCCTTCGAGGCGCGCGGGCGGATTCGCGTGATGCCTCTCGTGAATGAACGCACCCGCGACAGCGCCAGGGCCACCATTGAGATACTTGTACGAGCACCAGCAGGCGAAGTCGGCGTTCCATTTGTGCAGCGCGAGTTCGACATTCCCGATTGCGTGAGCGAGATCCCATCCGCACTTCGAGCCGACTGCGTGCGCTGCGCGAGTGAGGCGCGCCATGTCGAGTACTTGCCCGGTGTAGTACTGAACTCCTGCGAGCATCACGAGTGCGAGTTCGTCGCCTGTGCGAGCGATGGTGGATTCGATGTCTTCGTGGCGCAGGCACTCTTCGCCCTCGCGAGGAGCGACTTCGACAAGATCGCGTGCGACATTGCCGCCCACAGAGCGGATGAAGGACTCGATGGCGAAGCGATCGCTTGGAAACGCGCCGCGCTCCATGAGGATTCGGCGGCGAGCGCCCGAGGGTCGATAGTAGGTCGTCAACAGCAGGTGCAAGTTCACGGTCAGCGAGTTCATCGCTACGACTTCGCTTGGGAGCGCACCCGCGAGTTCGGCGAGGCTCTCGCGAAAATACTCGTGGTACTTCACCCAAGGGCGGCGGCCATGCACGTGCGCCTCCGCGCCCAACTTCGACCAGTCGTCGAGTTCTTCCTGAATGCGCTGTCGCGTTGCGCGCGCCATGAGTCCAAGTGAGTTGCCAACGAAGTACGCCAGCGGTTCGCCGCGCGCGTCGGTGGGAATCTCGAACGCATCACGAAATGACGCGAGCGGATCATGCGCATCGCACCAGAGCGCAAACTCCCGCGTCGGCCGCAAGTCAGATGCGGCGAGATCGAAGATCGATTGAGGGGTCGTGTGGGTCATGGTGTCATGCCTGCTTCACTCGTTCGAGCCCGAGAAATTCCATCGCAGTTCCAGCGAGAATTCGCGCGCGTTCAGTCGCGCTCAGCCACTCAGCCGTGCGCACGAGCTTTCCAGGCGGATGTTCGCCCAGCGGGAACGGATAGTCGGATCCCATCGCGATGCGGTTCGCGCCGACTGTCTTCACGAGGTAGCGCAGCGCCTCATCGTCGTGCACGATGCTGTCGAAGAAGAGCCGCTTCAGATGATCGCGCGGCGGAGTGGTCGACTTCGTAGCGCACAGATCTGGCCGCGCTTGAAATCCATGCTCGATGCGACCGAGCGTGTAGGGGAACGATCCGCCGCCGTGCGCGAAGCAGATTCGAAGTTTGGGGAAGCGATCAAGCACGCCGCCGAATGCAAGCGAGCAGATCGCCCTTGTGGTTTCTGCTGGCATTCCGACAAGCCATGGCATCCAGTAGCGCGGCATCTCGGTTCGACCGACGACATCCCACGGGTGAACGAAGATCGCTGCGCCGAGAGACTCTGCCGCCGCGAAGAAAGGCATGAACGCCTCGTCGTCGAGGTCGCGCCCGGCGATGTTGGTTCCAATCTGCACGCCAGGGAAGTGCAGCGACTTGACGCACCGTTCGAGTTCGCGCACGGCGAGAGTCGCATCTTGCATCGGCACAGTGCCGAGTGCGACGAAGCGATCTGGCATGGCGCGCACGACGCCAGCGAAGTGATCATTCAGTAGCTGAGAGAGATCATGTGCATGAGCCGACTCCGCGCCGTACGAAAACATCACTGGCACCGTCGACAAGACCTGCATGTCGACTCCCGAAGCATCGCACTCGGCGACCCGCCGCGTTGCATCCCAGCAGTTCGACTCGATCTCGCGAAAGACTGCCCCGTCAATCATCATCTTCGCGCGGCACTGTGAACAATGATCGAGAGATACCCATCCGCCGGTGCCATATCGCTCGCGCAGGTCGGGCCAGCGCTCCGGCAGCATGTGAGTATGAAGATCGATGGTGCGCGGGGTGCGCATCAAGGAAGTCTAACGGTCAATGCATTTCGTCAGGATGTGCGCGGCGCTGGAGACCGAAGGGTCGAAGCGACGGGGTCAAGAACTCAACCGCTCGATATCCGCGATGTCCTGCGCTCGTCCGCACGCGCGCTTGTTCTTGATGAGTTCATCGCGCCCGAGAAATCGGACCGGCACTCTCGACATTTCCCCTTGGACCGATCGAGACTCTGCCTCTGCCCACGTGACGCCCGAGAGAGTCGTCAATAGATCGATGCGTGCTGGCGGAAATCCCAATTGCACCACGCGATCAGGTTTCGAAAAGTCATCGGTAGAGAGCTCGAGCGACCCGAAGCCAAATGCCTTCAGCGCATCCAGTACGCGCTGCGCGTTCTCGGTCGCAGGTCGTATTAGGAGGTCGAGGTCGCCGGTCATCCGTGGAGCACCATGGTGGGCGAGCGCATGCGCGCCGACCACGAGGTACTCAACTCGGTGACCGTTGAAAAGCTCGAGCAACTCTGTCAGTTGGGGAGTGGAACCATAAAATTGTCTTTGGAGAGTCTCAACTGCTTCAACGCGCTCTGCGGGTGGACGGCTGAGCCAATAGTTGCGGTCGCGGGCGTACGCATCCGGATCGTTGAGCGGCCGAATCACGATCGGCCAGTCCCTTTGAAGATTGCGCTCTGACATCAGGTGCAATTGTACTCGGCGGGGCGAGCAATCTGCCCAAGTCGCTGCTTCCGGCGATCCGCAATTCATCACGCCGTGCGCGGCGCTGGCTTGGGCACGCGCGTGCCGCACGACGGGCAGGTGCAGAGCTTTGGATCCGCCCAGAACGCTTCCATCTCCTGTCGGAAATGCTTCACGATGTCCGAGCAAGTGAACTCCTTGTCGTACACCAACGCATCACACTTCTCGCAGTAGAAGATCATGTGTTCGGTTTCGTGGGGTGGGCGGCGGCGCTCGACCACAAGTCCGATCGTGTTTGGACCACGCTGCGGTCGATGGGGCACGCCTCCGGGAATGAAGAGCCCTTCACCTTCGCGCAGCGGAATGTCGCGAATGCCATGCGCATCGCGCACGCGCACCGACACATCGCCCTTGAGCTGCATGAAGTACTCCTCGGAATTCGTCATGTGATAGTCATTTCGCGCGTTGGGGCCAGCGATGATCATCACGAAGAAATCCTTCCCGCTGAAGAGGTACTTGTTCGACACTGGTGGCACCATGAGGTGCTTGTTGTCCGTGATCCACGATCCGAGGTTGATCGCGCTCGCGACTCCACCTTGGCCATCCCAGCCGGTTGGATCGCCAAGTGAATCGGTCGCAGGAACGGGATCGGCAACGACAGCGGTTGGATTGATCGTGCTCATGCAGAAATCGTACCGCGGTGCGCAGCAATGCCACCGAGCGATTGCGTCCGATTTCCGCTCAAACTGCGTCTATTCTCGCGCCGTGATTTCGACACCGTTTCAGTGGGAGGTTCATCCAGCGCGGGCGCGACCGATCGCGAGCGCGTGCGCAGTGATCGCAGTGTGCGCCGTCAGTGTGCTCGTCGCGCGCCTCGCGGGTGATTGGCTGTGGGGAGCGTTGAGTGCGCTCGGCCTGCTGATGTCGCTGTCGCGCTTTTTTCTTCCAACACGATTTCATGTTGATGTGGATGGCGCTGAGGTCACGTATCCGCTTTCGAAGAGTCGCCTCGCGTGGAGCGAAGTTGGATGCATCCGATGGCGAGCGCGCCGAGCGCTGATCGCGCGCGGAGCTGGCGCGCGCTCGCAGGTGCGAGGATTGGCGCTTGATTTCACTGGGATTTCTGAAGCCGTGGAAGGCGACCTTCGCGCATTCGTTCAATTGCGCACCGCTCCGGAGGTCTGGCAATGAAGAGCAAATGGCGCGAAGCATGGGAGCGCGCATTCCATGTAGCGCCTCCAGGACCAGCAGTGCCCACGCCCGAAGAGAGTGTGCTGGTCGAACGCGTCGCGCAGGAAATCGTGCGGCGTCGCATGGCACAGCCGGCCCTGCTGTTTCTTGAATCGAGTCGTCCGCTTGCCGGTGTCGGCGCAGCGACCATGCACTTCCTGCAACCATTCATTAGCGTCGTGATGCAGCCGACAACCTGGTCGACGCTTGCGACATTTCTAGAGCGCTCGGGTTCAGTCGAGTATCTCTGTCTTCGCATCGAGGCGATTGATGCGGCGCGGCCGTCGAAGCCCGACGGCGATACACCGCAGGGCTGAATAGCATTCGGTCATCTTTGAATCAACCCCACCAATCTTTCGCAAATTCGAGTGGCTGTTCTATCTCGGATCTTCGTGCTTCATTGTCTCAGCGGTGATTGGTGTGGTTGCCCTGAACAATTGGTGGTTGGGTGGCTTGAGGGGATTGAGTTCCGCTTGGGTGTTCGCAATCGAAGTCCCGATCGTCGCTATCTCGTTCATCGGGATCTTTGGGGGGATACCCGAGTGTCGTCGGATCAAGTCGCGTGACTACCTCGTCTGTGGCAAGTGCGGCTACGACCTGCGCGGTGGCGAGCGCACGATTTGCCCGGAGTGCGGGATTCCGATTGTGATCGAGACGCTTCGGGCGTTCTGGAAGCGATACATCCACACGAATTGGCCGACGCTCGACATCGATCCTCGCGCCAAGCCGCCTCGCTGGCAGAAGAGGCGCCAGCTTCGACATGTGGTGATCGCCATGTTGGCGTGGTTCCTCGTTTTTGTCGGAACGAGTTTCGCCTGGCAAGGCTCTCCACTTTCATTTGGGATTTTCGCAGCACTCTCTGGCTTCACGCTTCAGATTCCGCTTCGCATTGCAATCCGATTGAACTGGCGAAGGCAGTGCGAGCGACTTCTCGCAGAGCGCGGGCTGGTTTGTACCGAGTGCAGCAGCAGCGTTGTCGAAAGTGGCGAGATCGCGGAGTGCCAGCAGTGCAAAGCGCAGTTTGTTACGGCGCAACTGCTGCAAACCTGGGAACGATGGCGACCGGCCATTTGGGATCTTGAAATGATCTCGCCGCCGGCAAAGAGCACCGCGGATTAGCATCCAGTCATCTTCGCGTCGAAGCCGCCAATCTTTCGCAAGTACGAGTGGCTGTTCTATTGCAGTTCAACGTGCCTCCTTATTCCGCTGCCGATTGCGATCATCGTCGTCAACAATTCGTGGAGGAGCGGCTCCATTTTCCCGGCTGCGTGGTTGTTGCTTGCGGTGTGGTTCTTCGCATGCGTCGCGATGCTCGCGGGTGTCTTGGGGGAGTTTCCCGAGTGTCGCCGCATCAAGCAGCGCGGCCATCTCGTGTGCGACCACTGCGCTCATGACCTTGGCGGGATCGACAGTGCGAACTGTCCCGAGTGTGGCGCAGCGATTGACGCTGCGAAGCTGTGCTCGTTCTGGTCGCGATACATCCGCGCGAATTGGCCGGTGCTCGTGGGCTATCCGCGCGAATCGCCGCCGCGCTGGCAGACGAAGCGCAGGTCGCGCCGCGTGCTCTGTTTGCTCAGCGCGTGGGTCGCGATCTTTGTCGCACTCGGTGTGGTCTGGCGGTATGAGCCAGTTCCAGCATGGATCGTCGCCTTGTTGTTTTCGACAACACTTCAGGGCCCAATGCGGCTCGCTGCGATGGTGGATTCACGAGGAATCTGCAAGCGGCTCCTCAGGGAATCTGGATTGGTCTGCACGAGTTGCGGCGGGCGGGCCACCGAAAGTGGCGACCTTGCATCGTGCTCACGGTGCAATACACAGTTCGTCACCGCCGAACTTCGCAAGGTCTGGGACAACTGGCGACCCGCGTGCTGGGATCTTGAGATGGAGTCGGTGTCAGCGTCAGTGAAGCGCGTCGACTAGGCGAACGCCTTCCACAGCACCGCGGCCCAAACGATTCCCGCGAGCAGCATCGCCAGCAGCACAGCCGCGCTTCCCAAGTCCTTCGCGCGTTTTGCAAGCGGGTGCTGCTCGGTCGAGATGTGATCGGTATTCGCCTCGATCGCCGAGTTGAGCAGCTCGACCATCAAGATCAGGATCAGCACCGCAACAAGCACCGCACGCTGAAAGAGCGAAACTGGAAGGAACCACGCGACCACCGAAAGCGGCACGATCACGGCAAGTTCCTGCGCGAAGGCCCGTTCGCCAAGCGCAGCGCGAAGTCCATCGCAACTGTGGCGAAATGCCTTCCCGATCGCCTTGAAATTCATCATCGAATGCATACGAAGCCATCCTAGGACAAACGCGGCGCGAAACCCTACTCTTTCGCGCCCATGCGCATCGTCGCTACTGATTGCGGAAGCACCACCACCAAAGCGATTCTTATCGAAGAGGTGGATGGAGTCTTTCGCCAGACATTCCGAGGCGAGGCGCCGACGACGGTCGAGGAACCCTTTGCCGATGTGACGCTTGGCGTGACGAACTCGGTCACAGAACTTCAAGAACTCTCGGGCTACAGACTGATCGCCGATGACGGCACGATCATCCGCCGCAAGTCGCAAAGCGACAAGGATGGCTGCGACCTGTACATCTCGACTTCAAGCGCGGGCGGCGGATTGCAGATGATGGTCGCGGGAGTCGTCCGCGAGATGACCGCAGAGAGCGCCAAGCGCGCGGCGCTTGGTGCCGGTGCGATCGTGATGGACACGATCGCAAGCAACGATCGCCGCAAGCCGCACGAGCAGATCCAACGCATCCGCGAACTGCGCCCCGACATGGTGCTGGTTTCAGGCGGCACCGATGGCGGCGATACGAAGAAAGTAATCGAGATGTCTGAACTCATCGCTCCAGCTCGGCCGCGCCCGAGATTCGGCGGCGAGTACCAATTGCCGCTCATCTTTGCAGGCAACAAGGAAGCGCGACCGGCGATCGAGCGCGTCTTTGGCGGAGCGGGATTCGCGCTGTCGATCGTCGACAACCTTCGCCCGACGCTCGAGCGTGAGAATCTCGGTCCGGCGCGCGAGCGCATCCACGATGTGTTCCTCGAGCATGTGATGGCGCACGCTCCTGGCTACGACAAGCTGATGACGTGGGCGAATGCGCCGATCATGCCGACGCCTGGCGCGGTCGGCGACATTCTGCAGACGATCGCCAAGCGGCGCGGCATCAATGTGGTCGGTGTCGACATCGGTGGCGCGACGACCGACATGTTCAGCGTCTTCGGCGGCACATTCAATCGAACGGTCAGCGCCAACCTTGGCATGAGCTATTCCATTTCGAATGTCTGCGCAGAAGCGGGGATGGACAGCGTGCTGCGCTGGGTGCATCTCGACATGGACGAACGCGAACTTCGCAATCGCGTGAAGAACAAGATGATCCGGCCGACGACGATCCCGCAGACGCTCGATGCTCTTGTGTTCGAGCAAGCCGTGTCGCGCGAGGCGCTGCGTCTGGCGTACATCCAGCACAAGGCGTTCGCGACTTCGCTCAAAGGCGTGCAGCAGCAGCGGACCGTCGGTGATGCGTTCAGCCAGAAAGAATCTGGTGGATCGCTCGTCGACAACATGGCGCTCGACTTGATGGTTGCATCGGGCGGAGTGCTGAGTCACGCGCCGCGCATGGAGCAGTCCGCGCTCATGATGATCGATGCGTTCGAGCCCGAGGGATTCACCGAACTCGCGAAGGACTCCATCTTCATGATGCCGCACCTTGGCGTGCTCGCGACGGTGAATCCGCGCGCAGCGACGGAGGTGTTCGAGAAGGATTGCCTCGTGCTGCTTGGTTGGTGTGCAGCGCCGCGCGGAGAAGTGCGCGCGGGCAAGCCAGCGTTCACATACGCGCTCAAGCGTGGTAGCGAAGCAGTTGCGAGCGGCGAGATGATTGGCGGCGAGATGAAGCTCATCAGGTTTGAGACGGGCGCGACGGGAACGCTCGAAGTGCAGCCGAGCAAGGGGCTCGACATGGGCGCAGGCGCAGGAAAACCAGTCACGCGCGAGGTGCGCGGCGGATCGGTCGGCATCATTCTCGACGCGCGCGGTCGTCCACTGCGCTTGCCAGAAACTCAGGCGGAGCGCCGCGCGTGCGTCGCACGGTGGCTGAAGTCGCTGGCGGTGTACGAGTAACTCAGAAGAATCCTCCCATGGCCAAGGCATACACACCAGGATTGAAAGTCACAGCGCGCACGACATTCCGTGCGCGTCGGTTGCTGCCGGTGCAGGGCACAGTTGGCGTGAAGGTCGGCGACCGCGTTGCAGCGGACGCCGTTGTCGCCGAGACTTTTCTTGAAGGCGATGTCTTTCCGATCAAGGTCGCGGGACTGCTGAGCGTCAATCCCAGCGAACTGCTCCCTCTGATGTTGAAGAAGGTCGGCGACGCGGTTGCCGTCGGCGATGCGCTCGCGCAGAGCAAGGGCATCTTCGGAATGATGAAGACGATCGCTAAGTCGACGGCAGCTGGCACGTTTGAAAGCGTGTCCGACTCGACCGGCATGGCGATCATCCGCGGACCGAAGTTGCCCGTGCAGGTGCGCGCATATGTCTCGGGCAAGATCATCGAAGTGATCGCAGGCGAAGGCGTCGTCGTCGAGACCGACGCTGCGTATGCGCAGGGCATCTTCGGAGTCGGCGGCGAGACATGCGGGAAGGTCGTGATGGCGAGCATGTCGCACGGCGAGAATGTCCTCGAAGAGCACATCGATGCGTCGATGAAGGGCGCGGTTGTGATCGGCGGTGCGCGCATGACGGCGGGGGCGATCAGAAAGGCGCGCGAAGTCGGCGTCGCGGCGCTTGTGGCGGGCGGAATCGATGATGCGGACCTTCGCGATGTGCTTGGGTACGACCTCGGAGTCGCAGTCACGGGCAGCGAGAAGATCGGCATCACGCTGCTCGTCACCGAAGGCTTCGGCGACATCGCGATGGCGACGCGGACATTCAAGTTGCTGCAATCGCATGCGGGCAAGCAGGCGAGCGTGAATGGAGCGACGCAGATTCGCGCGGGCGTGATGCGCCCCGAAGTCGTGATTGCGCTCGAAGCCAGCGGGACCAGCGAAGTCTTCGGCGGCGGAGCGACCGCGGGACTTCTCGACATCGGAACGCCGATTCGCATCATTCGAGATCCGCATTTCGGACTGCTGGGAACGGTCTCGGCGCTGCCAGAGCAGCCGGCCGTGCTGGGATCTGGCTCGAAAGCCCGCGTGCTCGAAGTTGCGCTCGAAGACGGCAAGCGCGTCGTCGTGCCAAGGGCGAATGTCGAGTTGAGTGGGTAAGGGGGCGGGGGCAGTCGGAAGTGTGACTTCCTAAAAATAGAAGTTATACTTCTACTGACTTGTTGCTCGC
Organism: uncultured Singulisphaera sp.; assembly: GCA_964356445.1. GTDB lineage: Bacteria > Planctomycetota > Phycisphaerae > Phycisphaerales > SM1A02 > F1-60-MAGs104. The sequence goes on from CAYHHO010000009.1 coordinate 21,721, forward strand.
GCAGACCAATCTCGTGGGGTTGCTCTTGAACCGGCGCAGGAACCTCGGCCATGCCTACATCGCCTACTACATCTGATTCCTCTCGCGAGCAATTCCGCGCTGCGGTGCTCGACGTGCTCTTCGCGCAGTGGCGCGACCTTGGAGTCCCGGTCCACGCTCCCGTCTTCGCCGCGCCTCTCGAGGTGATCGATCCCGAAGAACTGCTGTGGTGCTCGCTGGAATTCGTAGAGTCGGAACCGCGCCTGCTTGAGGCAGTCAATGGATGGTTCGCGGGGCACGGTGGGAAGGTCAACCGCCAACGGATCAACAAACTCGCCAGAGCAGTTCGCGGAGATTCGCGCAGCGCACTGTGGCGCGCGCTCGACGAGCAGTCCGCGCTTCGAGCGAGCGGCACCCGCCCTGAAGTTAGCGCTCGACATCGGGAAGGAGCCGGAAAACCGCTGGGCGAGCGGTCGCCGAACGCCTCGACGCTCTACTTGAGGGCGCGCGATCTGCTCGGCAATGACTGCCGCTCACTACTGATCGTCCAATTGGTCGCGGGGCAGCGCGGCGTTCGACTGCGCGATGTCGCGAGCGCGACTGGTTACACCTATCGCAACTTGGCCGAGGCTGCGACGTCGTGGCAGCGCGCGCGGGTTGTCACGCTCGACCACGGCTACTGCACGCTGAGCAATCCAACGCTGTGGAACGAATTGCTCGGGATCGGCAAGGGTCAAGCCGTGACCATCGACTGGCACGCTGCATTTTCGGCGTCGATCGAGTTGCTCCACACGCTTGGCAATGCTCGTGAACTTCAGCGCGCGCCAGACCACGCGAGGATTCGCGCAGCGCAACGCGCAGCGCAACGCGCCGCGCGAGCTGCGATCGAGCAAGCCGCAGGCGGGGTGGATTTCGCGAAAGCGCCAGCGCTTTCACATCTGCGTGCGGCGGTGGTGGGTGGGGAGTGATTGACCGTGCGGCGAAGCGGGGTGTCGCGAGGGCCACATGGATACCCGTCCGTTACCCTAGATCGGGGAATCGGACTGCAGCGTCACGACAATGGAACGCGGATCGCCATGGTTGAACAGGACTTCGACAACATTGAAAGCATCTTGCGCCGCGAGAGTTGGTGCACCACCGATCTCAAGTACCTCGAATCGCTTGCAACCGATCTCGCGACCACTGCGGAACTTCAGAGGGGAAAATACACCCCCATCCTTCACCAGACCTTCGTGGTCGCGCGCTAGGGGGGAAGCGATGCCGAAGCGCGAACCAGATCCGACTCCCGAACCGCCGCGCTCTTCGCTCGTCCTCTACACGACGGAGGATGGCTGTTCTCGCATTGAGTGCCGGTTCGAGGGCGAGACGATATGGCTGACCCAGGCGCTCATATCCGAACTGTTTCAGACCACACCGCAGAACATCACGATCCACCTTCGGGCTGTTTACGACGAGGGCGAGCTCGAAGAAGCTGCAACCTGTAAGGATTACTTACAAGTTCGAACCGAGGGATCTCGCCGTGTTTCGCGTGTGCTGAAGCACTACACCCTCGACGCGATCCTGTCCGTCGGCTATCGGATTCGAAGCCCGCGCGCTACGCAGTTCAGGCAGTGGGCGACGGCGAGGCTGAGCGAATACCTACGAAAAGGCTTCACGATGGATGACGAGCGCCTGCGGAATCCGCCAGGCCCGGGCGTCCCTGACTACTTCGACGAGCTCCTCGCGCGGATTCGCGACATTCGCGCCAGCGAGAGGCGCATGTACCTGCGCGTCCGTGACATCATTGCGCTTGCGGCTGATTACGCGCCGTCGGATCAGACCACAACCGAAGCGTTCAAGATCATCCAGAACACCCTGACCTTCGCCGCCACCGGTCGCACCTCCGCCGAGATCATCGCAGTGCGCGCAGATGCCGCGCAGCCCAACATGGGGTTGACCTCGTGGAGGGGAGGCGTCGTTCGCAAGACCGATGTCGGCATCGCGAAGAACTACCTTTCGGTTGGCGAAATCGACGAACTCAACCGAGTCGTTGTGATGTTCCTCGACTTTGCCGAAGACAACGCGCGCAGGCGAAAACAAATCTTCCTGAGCGACTGGAAGAGCAGGCTTGATGACTTTTTGCGCTTCAACGACCGCGAGGTTTTGGAAGGCGCGGGCAAAGTGACCCACGAGGCTGCGGTCGAACGCGCGAGTGCCGAGTTCGCGCTGTTCGAGGCGCGCCGCCGCGAAGCGATCGAAACTGCGGCACTGGCCGAACTCCAAGCCACCGAACGCCAGATTGCAGCACTCCGCAAGGGGGCGCCCAAGAAGAAGCCGTCGCCACGGAAACGTGCACAAGGCGTCAAACGAAAGCGAAAGCCTCGGCAATAGAGTGTCGATGGACTGTCTGCACCGGGACAATTCAAAGCGCAGCGCGCTCTCGAGAAGTGCTCCCGCTAGGGGCCCCATGAACGAAGCCGAGACGGATTGCGGTTCGCCTGCTCTGGGATGAATTGTGCCACACGAATGGCGCCCGCCCTCGCGAAGCAGTGAGCATCCATTCGCGCTCAAGTGGCGCAACAGATCTCGAAGTTTCATACCGCGATCTTGAACTCTTGAAATCCAGTCCCGGCTGCACTGCGCGCTTCAACTCGGTTCATCTCGAGTGCCTCCGCCAAAGTGATGCGCAGCGTTTCGAGCAACTCGTCCCGCGTCGACTCCTGACAATTGATCCCCGGCACCTCTTCGATCCAACCGATCCACCATGGACCCTCTTGCTTTACGACGGCAGTGAATGTCTGTTGCATGCGAGTTCTCCGAGCAACAAGCCTAGCGCGATCACTGAATGTGCTGAAGAACAAGCCGAAATTCTTGGATGGCCGCGTGGGCGCAATGCAGATCCGACGAGCGCATCGCGGCGAGCCCCGCGCAGTGCTCGCAATCCTCAGGCGGGTGGCTGGCAGACTGCGCCCTCGATGGCCCGCTTCTCCGCCCTCACTCGGCTCACTCACTCGCCAATCGCTATCGACAACTCCGCCGCCTTCTCGTAGCTGATCACATCCTTTGGAAGCGTGTCCTTCCACGCCGACTCGCCGTGAGACTTGTCGCTGATGTCCGATGGCGACAGAGCACCAAGCGCGTCGCGGACAAACTTCAACACGCGGATGTCGTCATCAGTGAGCACAGCGAGGGACTCCTCTGCTCTCGCGCCAGGGTGGAAGACCTCGCCGGTGTTCCCATTCTGGAACGCGATCTCGCTGACGACCACAACATCATCGGCTTCGAGCTGTGCGCGGAGCCCGCTGAATCCAACGGGGACCGGGCCGTACGGCATTCGCCGATACAGCGCACCAGTGAGCGATCTCGATGACGCACGAAAGCAAACGAAGTCCGCGTAGAAGAGGAGTTTGTAAAGCTTCGTCTGCGTGACGAGTTCGACGTTCTTGCAGAGCCACGCTACGACTGCGGCGTACCGATCGAACTCACATGGACGGAATCCGCTTCGCTTGGACACTTCGACTGGCATTGACTCGTAGAAGCCCGTCTCCCAATAGGCAGCCGAACTTCTCGCAGCCGAGCTTTTCGCCGCCGAGCTTCCCGCCACTCGCCCGAGCTTCGCATCCGCCGCGGCGCGTTGCCGCTCCGAGAGAAGTTGGCCGCGGCGTCGAAGCAGATCGCGCATGTACTCGGCGCTGTCACAGGCGCGCAGCAATTCATCTTCCTTCTCCTGTTGAAGCGAACCCTTTTCGTAGCGATTGATCGTTGCGGGGCTCATTCCAAGCAGCGTGGCGAATGCCACCTGGCTCAGACTCCACTGCTGGCGAATGCGCCGAATCTCGGCCGATGACAGCAGTCCGCGCTTCTCGCGATAGGCATCCATCGCGCGCTCGGCTGGATCGCCAAAGCCCGCGTCGACAACAGACTCGCCACACTTGGTGCAGACCCACGCAGGCACCGTCAGCGATACCGCTTCACCGCGGACATCGAAGTTCTCAACTCGCTCCTTCGGTCGGAAGACGCGGTCGGTTTCACAATTCGGGCAGTGGATCGTTCGTTCGATCATGAGTTGGATCCTCTCAGCGGATAACGCATCGGATGCTCGGCTTTATGGAAGGACCACACCACCCCGCGAGGCATCTCGCGAGGCTTGGTGGGATTGAGTCTGAGCTTGATGTACACCTCTGTGCCGTCGAGATCGCACCCGAAAATCCAGACATCCTTTGACTGGTCCGTGTCGTCGGGGGTCGGTCCGGACGAGTAGTTGCTCGGGGTCAGTCGGCAAATCAGTTCCATCGCCAGCCGTCGCGAGAGGTTCAGATCGATCAAGTCTTGTTCGGTTCGGGATCGCCCGCGAAACTCGCACCGCTCGTAGTTGATCGCCAGCTTGAAGGCGGTCAGGAAGTCGCAGACGGCGTTTGGATCTGGTTGGCGGCATGCTGTATCCTGCGACATAGAATATACCCCAGAGTAATGGTTTGTCAACCGAGAATGCAATATAGCGGTGAAAACTGGCCTAGAACGCGGAGAGTCCGAACTTCTTTGGCTATGAGTGTCCGATGTGTTTCCTAGTCAGCGGCAGACTCTCGGATCTTGCCGAGCTCGCCCGCATCGCCACCCGCAACTGCTGGGCGAGTCCCAACATTGCCCTCGTACGAGGTCCGCTTCAGACTCTTGAGCGATGCGTGGCGCCAAGGGAGCGATCCATCGACCGCGAAGCGCACGTCACTGGCAACCCCGCTGCGATCGCCAGCTGACGTCACGCGACGGTTCGCGGTCACAGGGTGATTGCTTCGGGAACTAGCATTCCGATGTTGAAAGTCCTTGGCGCGAAGGACGACCGCTCGTGTGTCAGTGTCGATCCCGTGTCGCCTTCCATCGTTGGGGTTCAAGGAGAATTGCATGTTGCTCGATGTCGCGACATTCCGGCAGAAGACGAGTTATGAACTCGACAAACTCGTAGACGATCTTGTGTCGGAAACGCGCCGATCGACCCCCTCCGAACGCACTGCTTGGCGGGCTTCGCTTCCTGCGTTTGCAGAGGTGGTGGGGCACCCTGCGCTTAGCGGTTTTCACGTGCATATCGGGCAACGTGGCGGACTCATGGTGGAGTACAGGCTTCCGGCGTCGCCGTGCTGGGCCGACCTCGTGCTGCTTGGTCGTGGACCGAGCGGACCGAGCGCAGTCGTCGTAGAACTCAAGGACTGGAACGTGAGTCGCGACAAGCCTGGTGATAGGCCGACGCTCGTGCGGCGCACTCACGGCGAGGAACTTCACCCGTCCGACCAAGTTAAGGGGTATGTCGACTACTGCCGCCGATTTCATAGCGCCGTGCAGGAGCAGGCGGCGACGGTCGACGGTTGCGTCTTCTTTACCTACGCCTCGTCGGCCAATGCCTATCTGGCTGAACCGCACCGAGAACTCACCGACGCGTTCCCAGTGTTCGCGCGAAACGCCGCAGACATGGCGGAGCGGTTCCCGCGCTACCTCGCTGATCGCCTTCGTGAACCGGACCCCGAGTTTGCGCGCTCGTTCGAACTCGGGAGCTACAAGCAAGATCGTGGATTCGTCCTGCATATTTCGCAGGCGATCAAGCAATCGGAAGACAAGCCGTTTGTCTTGCTCGACCAACAGAGGCGCGGATTCGAACTCTGCATGGGATGCATTGAGCGACGCCTCAAGCCCGCGAAGGTGTCGGCAAAGTCCTCAGTCAAGGCAAGTGCTGGGAAGAGCGTGGTTGTCATTGAAGGTCCACCGGGTTCGGGAAAGTCGGTAATCGCCGCACAGTTGTGGGCGACGTTGGCGGCCAATCAGGCCATAGACGGGAATGTCGTGCTCACGACCACGTCGATGGCACAGCGCAGAAATTGGGAGGAATTGTTTCGCCAGGTAGCGGTAGACGGCGCGGCTGCAGGCGTCGTGATGGGCTCGAATCGATACAACCCTGGGCTCAACCAGGCATGGCTGAAAGCCGAGCGAAGTGCGGGTCATCCAACAACAGTCGAATCGTGGCGCAAGAACGTGACACGATTCAGGGACGCGAATGCAGAGCTGAGCTGCGAGGACGACTGCTTCGCAGTCTCGATCGTCGATGAGGCACATGCGCTCATAGATCCAACTGTGAAGGGCCGCGAAGGGATGTCGGCATCCGGGTGGCTCCTTCACGCTGGACCGCAGGCGTGGCATGTCATGCGCGCCTCGCGGGTTTCGGTGTTTCTCATGGACCCAGACCAAAGCTACCGCGACAACGAGACGACCTCGATCGATCAGTTGCAGTCCTTCGCAGCCGACTTCGGCGCAGATTTCACGCACATCAGCCTCGCAGGATCTCAGTTTCGTTGCAGCGGTTCCACCGAGTACTTGGAGTGGATCGACAGTGTGCTGTCGGTGTCCTCATCTCCGAAGTCGTCGGACGTCCTTCAGCGTGGGGCTCCCTGGCGGAAGGGTGATGGAGGACCCTACGAGTTTCAGGTCTTTGATACACCCTTCGAACTCGAATCGGCGCTTCGGCCTCGACTGCGCGATGGGCGATCAGCGCGACTTGTTGCCTCGTATTCAAGAAAGTGGAAGACGAAAGGAGCCGAGCACCCGCACGCGCTTACTCCAGCCGAACAGGATTTCTGCATTCCAGTGAGTGCCAGCGATGGTGTGAAGACTTGGTCGCGCGTGTGGAATTACACGCCGGGGGAGGACTATTCGATCTTCATCCAGGCGCCGCGAGGAAGCGCAATCGAACGGGACCAGCTCTGTGAGGTCGGTTGTCCGTACGTGCTGCGTGGTTTCGACTTCGATTATGTCGGTCTCCTTTGGATGAGTGACCTGGTCTGGCGTGACCGACGCTGGAGTGTGAATCTTGAGCATGTTCACGAGTCCGCGTGGAGACTCGCGCGCTCCGCCGCACGCAAGGGTCGGGCAGGCGCTGAGGCGGAAGTCATCCGTCGGTTGCAGCGTGGGTATCGCATCCTCCTGAGCCGCGCCATGCGAGGCACCTATGTCTGGTTTGAGGACGAAGAGACCCGTGCGCACATGGAGCGGGCGCTCGCTCCGACTTGACATCCCATCCAGTAGCCGCCAACGCCCCCAGCCACCATCGGCACCTATGAGGCGAAGACTCATCTCACGAAGTTCATAGAGCGCGCGAGCGCGGCGAGACGATCATCATCGCTCGGCATGGGAAGCCAGTCGCGCGCAAGGAAGGGGCGGAGCTTGCCACGCTTGACCGCGAACTCGCCGCCTGTGCGAAACGACTTGGCGTGCTCACGCTCGTGCCGTAGCCCGTCGGATTCGACTATCCAACGCACGCCGCAACCGTCGGTGCTCGCACCGCCAACACTGGTCGACGAGCCCATCCCGCAACATCGTTACAGCGGCTCCGTCCCTTCGTTGAGGATGGCCAAGTACCGCGTGTACGCGAACACGCGCTCGCGCTTTCGCCCGGTGATCTCGCGCACGATTCCCAATCGCTCGAGCGCGTCGACTGCGCGCGTGGCGGTTGGAAAACTCGCGCCCGTGCTCGCAGCAAGCGCGTTCAGCGTCGCAAGTGGGCGAGCTCTGAAGGCGTCGAATACCCGCAAGCCGCTGGCGGCATTGCGATCCAGACCGCGCACTCTCTTCGAGTCCTCTTGGAAGAGTGCCAGCAATCGGTGTGCACTCGCCACAGCGGATTGCGCAGTCATCGCCACGCCTTCCAAGAAGAAACCGATCCACGCCTCCCAGTCCCCGTCCCGCCTGACGACATCGAGCAATCTGTAGTACTCGCTACGGTGCTGCTTGAAGAACAAGCTCAAGTAAAGAAGCGGCCGGTGCAGGATGCCCGCCTCGTACAGCATCAAGGCGATCATGAGTCGACCAGCGCGACCATTTCCGTCGAGGAACGGATGGATGGTCTCGAACTGCACGTGCGCCATTCCCGCGCGGACAAGCGCCGGCAGACCATCGCTCTCGGCGTGGAGGAATCCTTCGAGACTGGTCATGCAGTCACCGACCAAGTGCGGAGGCGGGGGGACATACTGGGCGTTGCCTGGTCGAGTGCCGCCGATCCAGTTCTGGCTCGCGCGAAACTCACCTGGTCGCTTGTCCGCCCCGCGACCGCGGCTGAGCAATCGCTCGTGCACTTCGCGCAGCAGCCGATTGGAGAGGGGGAAGCCTCCTGAAAGTCTTGAGAGTCCGTGCTCCAATGCGGCGACGTAGTTGGAGACCTCCACCACGTCATCGAATGGGACGCCCGGAGCTTCGTCCAGTTCGAAGAGCAACAGATCGGAGAGCGTGGACTTTGTGCCTTCAATCTGACTCGACAGCACCGCCTCGCGGCGCACACATGAATAGAGGAAGACGTCGGGCCCGGGCAGCATCGTCGACACGCCGTCGAGGCGTCCGCAGGCAAGTTGCGCTCGCTCCAACAACTGCAGGAGCCCACCTCCGAAGTCGAGTGGCGGATCGGGGGGCAACCCCACGGGCACGAACGACCGGACGGACTCACCCGCCGCGGTTGAAACGACGAATTGACCGGTGCGGCCTCGCTTCATCAGACCCTGTTGCCAGTCTCGTTCATAGCGAATCATTCTATTAACGAATTCGAGCATTCATGGTAATAGTGGCTGAAATTCAATCGTGTTGATCGAATTGCAGCGTCCGATATCTTCAGCGAGGTCGCCGTTGGCACAGGGTCGCCGTACACGACCACGCGCGCACCGTGTCGAGTGTCGCTCGCAGTTCAGCGCGGCGTCATCGCGTTCGAAGTCGACCAGGACGCCCTCGAAGAGCCACCGTTCACCGAACTCGCAGCAACTGTAGTTGAGGAAGTTCATGCAGAGGACGACATGCTCGTACCGGTCGCATTCATGCCGCCGCGTCGCGCGGGATTTGACTGTCCCCACACCGCTTGGGCATTCGCGCGATCGGTGCGCCTTGCGGTGGCGCGCGATCGGGAGTGACCGTTGGGGTTCATCCGCACGCTTCATTGGAAACCGTTACCTTTCGCGTGTGGTGATGAGAGACCTTCGTCTTCGCGGACATTGGATCTTGAACGCGGCGATTGGTCTCGCCGTCGTTGCTACCGCTAGTGCCGCCACTGCCGCCGCAGCACCACCACCACCTCCCTCATCAGTCACCGCGCTCGATGTCCCCTGGGATGCGGGCGGATCGATCGAAATCACATGGGTCGCCGCGACGGGCGCGTCTGGAGATCACTGGCTGATCGAGCGAGTCGCGATCACCGACGCGAAGGACGACGTAGAAACCTGGGTCACGGTGACAGAGGTCCCGTGGGGCACAACGAGCCACACGGCTGCCAAACTCCCCCTCGACACCGCCCACAGCTTCCGCGTCTCTGCAGTCGACGCATCCGGCGCAGGCGTCGCGAGCTCTGCAACGCCGCCTGTTTTCGCCGCGCGCAACTTCTTCATCGCTGCAAAGTTGTCTCTCTTCATCGGCATCCTCGTCGTCAGCGGATGCGTCATCTTGTGCATCATGCTTGCCCGCGCAGGGCGACCGCTTCGCATTCGTCGGATCGCCGCCCTCGATGCGGTCGATGACGCCGTCGGTCGCGCCACAGAGATGGGCCGGCCAATTCTCTTCGTCGCAGGCATCCAGGACATGGACAACATCTCGACTGTCGCTGGCATCACCGTGCTCGGTCATGTCGCCAAGACGGCCGCCGAGTACGACGCGACCATTCAGGTTCCGACGAGCCGTTCGCTCGTGATGGAAGCCGCGCGCGAAGCTGTGCAGGCGTCGTATCTCTCGGCCGGTCGATCCGATTCGTACAACCCAGACCTCATTCGCTACATCACCGACGAGCAATTCGGTTTCGTCGCGTATGTCTCTGGACTCATGGTGCGCGAGAAGCCGGCGACTTGCTTCTACATGGGATGCTTTTTCGCCGAGAGCCTCATCCTTGCTGAAACCGGCAACTCAATCGGCGCGATTCAGATCGCAGGCACGGCAGAGAGCAGCCAGTTGCCGTTCTTCGTCGCCGCATGCGACTACACGCTGATCGGCGAGGAGTTCTTCGCCGCAAGCGCGTACCTCTCGAAAGAACCTGACCAAATGGGATCGCTCAAGGGGCAAGACTTGGCGAAGTTGCTTGCGGCTGTCGTCATCATGGTCGGCGTGACGCTTGCGACCGTCGCAGCACTCGTTCCGGATGGATCGATGCCCGCAGCACTCGCCTGGTTCAAAGGAGTACTCGGCTCATGAAGCGCTTGATCCCAATGTGGATTGCGATCATCGCTGGCTTCGCGATGTTGTTCTCTGCGTTCTTCCCGATCACCGAGAGTCTCGGCGAAACATTCGGCGAAGTCTTCAATGTCATCGCGGCCATTGCGTATGTGCTTGGCGCAGGCAGCCTCGCGAAGATCAACCTCGCCAAGATTTCGCGCCGCGACAAGGGTTGGGGATATGCGGCAGTCACCCTCGTCTGCTTCGCAGCGACGCTCTTCGTCGGGCTCGCCAAGATTGGTGTGCCGCCCAACGAACAATTTGCAGCGCTCCCGTGGTCGGGTGAGAAGAACGCTGAAGGATCTGCGTTCGCATGGATCTACGAGTACTGGCTGGTCCCGATCACCGCGACAATGTTTGCGCTGCTGGCGTTCTATGTGGCGAGCGCCGCCTTTCGAGCCTTCCGCGCGAAGAACATCGAAGCGATCCTGCTGCTTTCGACGGCGTTCATCGTGCTGCTCGGCCGCACATTCGCCGGCGTCGTGCTGACGGGCTGGCTGCCTGACTGGGCGAGCGGACTTCGTCTCGAAAATCTCTCCGTGTACATCATGCAGGTCTTCAACACCGCAGGCAATCGCGCGATCATCATCGGGATCGCGCTCGGCGTGACTGCGACGAGCCTGCGAATCCTCCTCGGCGTCGATCGATCCTGGATGGGATCGGGGAGCGACTCATGAGCGGGTTCATCGCGACACTTGAGCGACTCGATCGCCGCTGGATTTTCCTGGCGATGGCGATCGCGGTCGCTGGCCCGATCATCTATATAGGTCTCACGGGGAAGACGCTTCCCGAAACCTCGACGCCTGCCGCGAAAGCGGTGTACGACGAGATCGAGAAACTTCCCAAGGGCAGTCGCGTGCTGATTTCGTACGACTTCGATCCCGGAAGCGCGGGCGAACTGCTTCCGATGGCCACAAGCCTTGTGCATCAATGCGCTGCGCGCGATCTCAAGATGGTCTTCATCGCGCTCTGGCCGCTTGGACCGCAGATGGTCAACGACACGATCGACAGGGTCATCAAGTCGGACTATCCGAAGATGCAGGAAGGCATCGATTACATCAACCTCGGATTTCAATCGGGAAACGAAGCGGTCATGAAGGTCATGCTGACCGACTTCCCGAAGGCTTTTCCCAAGAGCGAAAAGGGAACGGCGACTGGACAGATTCCGGTGATGAGCGGCGTGACGCGCGTCGCTGACTTTCCACTGCTCATCACGATCAGCGCGGGATACCCAGGCGCAAAGGAGTGGGTGCAGTACGTGGTTTCTTCGAGCGGCGGCAAGATCAAGATGGTGACTGGCTGCACGGGCGTGCAGACGCCGCAGTTGTTTCCGTACTACCCGACTCAACTCTCGGGGATGCTCGGCGCGATCAAGGGAGCCGCGGAGTATGAGTCGCTGGTGAATGAGAGTCTCGCGCCAGGCGATGGTTCACCAGTGCAGCCGAAGTACCTCGAAGCACAGCGAAGGATGGGGCCGCAACTCGGCGCGCACTTGCTGATGGTGGCGCTCATCATCCTTGGCAACATCGCGTACTTCGCGCAGCGACGCGAGAAGGCGCAGGTGAAGTCATGAGTCCTTCGAAGTCGTGGACGATCATCATCGCAGTGATCGTCGTGTTGATCGGAATCCGCCTGTCGATCGGGCAGGGGATGGGCAAGGTCTATGTCGAGCGAGTCGACAAGATCGTCGAGGTCGCGGCTGTAGCGGCGAGTGATGCGCACGCGGCGACCCCAGCGCAGACGATCAAGTGGACGCAGTACAACGGCGTCGATCCGAAGATCTACTACGCGGCCCAGGCGAAGGATCCCGCACAGACAGTGGTCTCGCTCAGTTGGCCCCGCACATTTGGATTGTGGCTTGGCGCGTTCTTCACGCTCGCGATTTTCTCGTTCATGTACCGAGACAATCCTGGGTATCGATTCGCGGAAGCTGTAATCATCGGCGTCTCGGCCGCATACTGGATGGTGATCGGATTCTGGGATGTTGTCGTGCCGAAACTCTTCGGCGCGATCGCGCATGGATTCACCGTTGAACATGTCCTGCCGACGCTGCCAGTGCAGTCGACCGAGCAAGTCGCGGCAATGTGGTTCGCGCTCGCGCTCGGCGGCATCCTGCTGATGCGACTCTCATCCAAGGGAGCGTGGATCAGCATGTGGTCGCTGGCATTCATCATCGGCGTGACGGCAGGACTCAAGATCGTCAGCCATGTCGAGAGCGACCTCCTTGCGCAGTCGGTGGCGACGTTCAAGCCGCTCATCTCGCCGCAGTATTCGCCGGCAGTTGCGGGTGGTGCGAGTTCGTCGATGGCGCTCATGCCAACCGTGTGGGCGAGCCTCCCGAACATTCTGATCGTCGTTGGAGTGCTCTGTTGCCTGACATACTTCTTCTTCTCGGTCGAGCACAAGGGGCTAGTCGGCCGCGCCGCGCGAGTCGGCATCTGGTACCTCATGATCACCTTCGGCGCCGCCTTCGGCTTCACCGTGATGGGCCGCGTCGCGCTGCTTGCTGCGCGCGTGGAGTTCCTCTTCGATGACTGGCTCTGGCTGATTGATCCGGCTCAAAAGCGCGTCGTTGAAGTCGCCGCGACTGTCGGCGCACTCTTCCAGTAGTGAAGTCGCCGCGAGCGCTGGCGCGCTGATGCAGTAGCAAACGACTTGGTGGTAGAACTGCTCGCAATGCGCAAGGCCGAACCATGTGTTCTCGTCATCTTCGGGGCGTCTGGCGATCTCACTGCGCGCAAGCTGATTCCGGCGCTCTACGAAATGTGTGTGACCGGCGCGCTTCCCAAGCGACTGAAGGTGCTCGGTGTCTCGCGGCGCGAGAAGACTGATGCCGCGTGGCGCGACGAGCTCGCCGCATCTGCGCAGAAGCACGCCAAGCGGTGGGATTCTGCGAAGTGGGCTGAGTTTGCGAAGTGCATTCACTATTTCGCAGGTGATGCTGCGCAGTCGGCGATGTACCCAGCATTGCAAGAGCGGCTCTCGCAGTTCGACGCAAACGATGGAACGAACGGCAATCGATTGTTCTATCTCTCGGTGGGTCCGGAGCTGTACGAGCCGATCGTCCAGCGCATCGACGAGGCAGCGCTCGTCACCGAAGGCAAGCGCTGGTGCTCTCTCGACCCAAGCGAGCGCTCGTGGCAGCGCATCATCATCGAGAAACCATTCGGCAGCGATGAGGAAAGTGCGCGAAGCCTCAATCGATCGCTCGGGCGTGTCTTCGAGGAAGAGGACATTTACCGCATCGATCACTACCTCGGCAAAGAGGTCGTGCAGGCGATGCTCGTGCTTCGATTCGCAAACACGATCTTCGAGCCTGTGTGGAACCATCGCTACATCGATCACGTGCAGATCACCGCGACCGAGACGGTCGGCGTGGGAAATCGCACCGCATTCTTTGATGCGACGGGAGCGATCCGCGACATGATTCAGTCGCACTTGCTGCAGATCTTCGCATTCGTAGCGATGGAGCCTCCGACCGGAATCAACGCAGAGGACATCCGAGCCGAGAAGATCAAGGTGGTGCGGGCGCTTCGTCACACGAGCGCCGACGCTGTCGCCACGCACGCTGTGCTCGGGCAGTACGCGAAGGGTCCAACCGAAGCGGCATTCGTCGAACTTCCAGGAGTCGCGAAGGGATCGACAACAGAAACATACGCCGCCATCAAGTTGCACGTCGACAACTGGCGGTGGGCGGGCACCCCGTTTTACTTTCGCACGGGCAAGAGCCTGGCGAAGAAGCGCACCGAGATCGTGGTGCAGTTCAAGCCGCCGGCGGCGAATCTGTTCGGTGCTGTGCCGCACACGGGCGGGGGCGTCAGCGGCAATCGCCTCGTGATCGAGATCGCTCCGGCAGAGCGCACACGATTGCGCTTCGAAAGCAAAGTGCCGGGCACACCGATGACGATTTCAAGCGTCGAGATGTCCGCAGACTTCGACAAGCAGTTCGGTGTCGAGGCCCTCGAGGCGTACGGACCGCTGCTCATCGACGCGATGCGCGGCGACCAGTCGCTTTACAAGCATCGCATCGAAGTCGAGAGCGGCTGGGCTGCAGTGATGCCGTTCTTGGATGCTTCGTCTTCGGGAATCAGGCAGTCAATTGCGAGCAATTACGCGCCGGGATCTTGGGGACCTGCTGCTGCGGACGAAATGATGACGCGAGACGGAAGAAAGTGGCACAACGATGAATGATCCGATCCCGTTTCTGCCCGACCCAGAGGAGTTGGCGGGACCAGCGCTGCCCGGCAAGGTCTTCGTCGGCGCTGACAAGTACGTGACATATGAAAAGCTCGGCGCAGATCTGCTTGCGTGCGCGTACGACTGCGTTGCGAAGTTCGGCGACTTTCACTTCGCGGTCTCGGGCGGGTCGACACCGTTTCCGTTCTATCTGTCGTTGATGACCGATCCGCACTACCGCGGATTTCCGTGGGCGAGCACACATCTGTGGATTGTCGACGAGAGGCGCGTCTCGTTCGACAACGAGTTGAGCAACTGGGGAAAGATCGGCGAGATCTTTGTCGGTCACTCGGGCATCGCCGATTCGAATGTGCATCCGATGATGGCGACAGACGTGGATGCCGCGCCCAAGTATGAGGCGCAGTTGCGCGAGTGCCTTGGGAGGCGCGCAGTGAGCGAGCAGCGATTGGACTTTGTGCTGCTGGGGATGGGCGACAACGGTCACACGGCGAGCCTCTTTCCTGAGACCAAAGTGCTCGACGAACAGACGCGCTGGGTTGGCGAGTGCGATGGGCCGACGGTCACTCCACCAGCGCGCGTGACGATGACATATCCGTTGCTGAATGCGTCGCGGTGCGTTGCGGTCCTGGTGCTTGGCGCGGGCAAGACCGAGATGATCGCGAGGATTGCAAAGCGCACTGACGACTTCCACGTGCTGCCGATACTTGGCATCAAACCATCGCCGGGATCGCTTGCGTGGTATCTCGACCGCGCTGCGTGTGGGTGAGGCGAGATCGCTGCGCAATCGCGGAGGTTCGTTGCGCAAAAACCGATTTCAGCCTTGCATTCGCGGTGCTTTCGACCATACTTCCTTGATGCGTTCGAGTTCGGTCCATCCACGCCTTCGAACTGCGATGCTCAGCGTAATCGGCGCGCTCAGCGCGACCGTCGCCGCAACTGCTGCGCCCCAGTCCACACAGGTCGTCGGCTTCGGCTCAAACAGCTTCGATCAGAGCGTTGTGCCGAGCGACGTCGGACAAGTCATTGCGGTCTCCGCCGGATACGCCCACACGGCGGCAGTGCAAGTCGGCGGCACCGTTGCGTGCTGGGGCTATAACGGTGGAGGGCAGTCGGTCGTTCCCGCGGGGCTCTATGAAGTCGTCGCGGTAACTGCTGGCGGATTCCACACAGTCGCGCTGAAGTCAGGCGGCGCGCTCGTCTGCTGGGGCAGCGCCGCGCAGGGGCAGTGCGCTCCACCCGCAGGAATTGGAAGCGTCGTTGCAGTTGCAGCTGGTGGATATCACACCGTTGCTCTGAAGGCCGGCGCGTCGGTCGCGTGCTTTGGTTACAACTTGTATGGGCAGTCCACCGTGCCGACGACGCTCGGTCAAGTCGTTGCGGTTGGCGCAGGCTGGCACCATTCGACTTCGCTCAACGCAGTCGGCGCTGTTTCGTGCTGGGGCTTCAACACATCGGGGCAGTGCAATGTGCCTTCGAATCTTGGCAGCGTGACCGCGGTGAGCGCGGGCAGTTGGCACACGGTTGCGCTTCGAAGCGATGCGACGGTGAGGTGCTGGGGATTTAACACCGACTATCAATGCGATGTTCCTGCTGGGCTTTCGTCTGTGTCCGCAGTCGCTGCAGGCGCGTACCACACGATTGCGCTCAAGGCAGATGGCACTATTCAGTGTTGGGGATCCAACTTGAAGGGGCAGTGCTATCCGCCACCAGGTCTCGGCGCAGTCACGGCGATCGCTGCGGGCAGCGAACATTCGATCGTGATCGCGCAAGCGCCACCGTGCGATGCGGACATCAACAACGATGGCGCCGTGGACGGATCGGACCTCACAAACATTCTCGCGCAGTGGGGGACGAGTGGCGAGCAATGCGTTGACCTCAGCGGCAACGGCGTGGTCGGCGGCGAAGACCTCGCGATCATGCTTGCGAAGTGGAGTGGGTGAGGGGGGGCGTTCGCCTAGCGCATCCGCGTCTGACAACACCCATTCCAGCGCCGCCCAGCGCCGCCCAGCGCCACCCAGCGCGCCCCCGCGGGGCATTCCATTCGGCCCGTGAATGATTATCATTCACGGCATGAATAATCTGCCGAGACTGGCGGAGTCGGCTCTCGCCGAGCGCCTTCGTGCCATGCCCGCAGTCGTCCTGACCGGCGCGCGGCAGTCAGGGAAAACAACCATGGCCGTCGATCGGGTCGGCACCTCCCGTCGATACGTCACACTTGACGACCTTGACATGCTCGGCGCGGCACGCAACGACCCCAGCGCCATCGTTGGGGGGAAGACTCCACTCACCATCGACGAGGTGCAACGCGAACCGGCGATACTCGCCGAGGTGAAGCGCGCGATCGATCGCGAGCGAATCAAGGGGCAGTTTCTGCTCACGGGATCCGCGAACCTCCTTCTGATGCGAGGTGTGTCCGAATCACTCGCGGGTCGCGCGAGCTATCTCACGCTGTGGCCCATGACTCGTCGTGAACAGCGCGGCGATGGGTGCGCGGGACGCTGGGACGATCTACTTTCTTCCCCCGATCTCGCGTGGCGCGATCTGTTGGGACGGTCGCGCGACGAGCCAGAAGATTGGCGCGCGCTCGCTCGGCGCGGAGGATTCCCAACACCTGCAGTGCGAATGACGAGTGCGAGGGATCGCGAGATCTGGTTCGACGGATATGTCCGCACATACCTCGAGCGCGATCTGCAGGATCTGGCGTCCGTGAGTGCACTCCCCGATTACCGACGGCTGATGCGCGCCGCGTCCCACCGCCTCGGTCAGATCGTGAACCAGACTGAATTGGGGCGCGATGTCGGACTCCCCCAATCGACGGTCCACAGATGGCTGAATCTGCTTGAGACTGCCTACTTGCTTCATAGGCTCCCCGCGTATTCCGTGAACCGCACGAAGCGACTGATCAAGGCTCCGAAGTTGTATTGGGTCGATACTGGGCTTGCGATGCACTTGGCCGGACTGAAGCAGCCGGACGGTCAGCACCTCGAAAACCTCCTTCTCTGTGATCTTGTGGCGTGGCGTGACGCGCGAATCGAGCAGGCAGCGATCTACTACTGGCGCACTGCGGCGGGGGAGGAGGTTGACTTCGTGATCGAGAGTGGCGATTCGCTGATTCCCATCGAAGTGAAGTCGAGTTCGCGTCCTCGCTTGGCTGACGCGGCAGGTCTGCGAGCGTTTCGCGCGGAGTACGGGGCACGCGCGCGCGCGGGGCTTCTGCTTCACACCGGCACCGCAACGGAGTGGATCGCGCCCGATGTGCTGGCTGTCCCGTGGTGGAGAGTCATCTGAAGGGATCGCGTCGCTCTCAGCCAGGCGAGTCGGGTTTCAAACGGATGAGTCACCCCCGACCATGAACTTGCACCGCTGACTGAAACTCGGCAACGCGATTTCAGTTAGCCTCACCGCGTTCGAACAGGTCGGTCACTTCCGCGAGGGCACCCCATGACAATCGTTCCGCTCGTCTACTGCGCCAGGCATATGTTTGTCGATCTACCCGAGGGCAGGTGGCTCGTCGACACTGGGAG
Source organism: uncultured Singulisphaera sp. (assembly GCA_964356445.1). Classification (GTDB taxonomy): domain Bacteria; phylum Planctomycetota; class Phycisphaerae; order Phycisphaerales; family SM1A02; genus F1-60-MAGs104. The sequence continues at coordinate 39,615 of CAYHHO010000009.1, forward strand.
TCCGATCACGTTTGGTACGCCTGGCAAGATCACTTGGGACGGAGCGACTCGCACCGTGCCACGTGCGATCGGGGGGGTGACGATGGAGGACATCCAGCGCCACATCGACACGCCGTTGGTTGGCTTGATTGGTCTCGACCTCCTCAATGCCCAGGACTCATGCTGGGATGGTCCTGCAGGTGAGATGCGAATTGGCGATGGTGACGCGCCTGCGGATTCCGTGTCGATCGAGTTCGAGTCCTTCATGGGGGTACCTGTCGTTCAACCTTCAATCATGGGACGCCACGCGCGCTGCATTTTCGATACTGGGGCGCAGTACGGATATGTGATTAGTGAAGGACTCGAGGATGGTGGCGCCGATGACGGGCAGATGGAGGACTTCAATCCACAATTGGGGCGCATCCAGTCTCCCGCCTGGCTTGTGCAGGCAGACCTTGCAGGCATTCAATTCAACGAACGCGTCGGTCGCCTACCCGGTGCCGCCGCGATGCTCTTTCGAAGTAACGGCATCGATGCCGTCATCGGTTGCTCGTGGCTCCCTACGCGGCGCGTGTGGTATCGACCAATGGCGAAACGGATAAACGTTTGGCCTGCCCGCTGACGTCACGAGAGTTGGTTCGTTAGCGTTTGTGTTCAGTGAGAGTGGGGGAGGCCAGTTCAGCGCCTAGCGACCACGCCTAATCCGATTGAGCGCTGGTCGCAAAATTTTTTCTGTGGGCTGTCACTCGTCGCAGTTGTACGCGTCTAGTTGATGAAGTGCGCCTGTCGGCGCATGGATCGACACCTCATTCAAGGAGACTCACCATGTACGGATTCAACAACTGCGTCACCAACCAGCGGATCAGCAACTTCATCGCGCAACAGCAGCGCAACGCTGCGCAACGCAGCCGCTTCTGCTGAGCTCATTAACTGCTCTATCCGAGCAGCACAGTTTCCGGTCGCCTCCCACAGACGTTTTTCGTCTGTGGGGGGTTTTCGTTTAGTTCGGCGAGGGTTGGCGTGCCCCCTCGGCACTTCGGTCCGGCCAGACCTCCCCGAGCCCGAAGAGTGACCGACGCAACGTGTCACCCAGAACGACCTACGGCGTCCCTATCCCGACGTGACACCTCAGTACATCAATTGCCAATCCAGCAGGAACAACTCAGTGCGAACCATCAACTCCTCACTTCTTAGACCACGGTGTGCGAACCCCAACACATTCGGTTGCCCCACACCTGGACCGGGATCGCCAACTTTTCAGCCATGCATGGACGGAGTGTGCATCTTGCGGGCGTGGCCAGTCCTTGGCCCACGGAAAGCAATCGGCGAGTTCTGCGTGCCATGGTCCCCGACGTTTCGGCGTTTTGGTTTCACAGTGCCCCCCATCTGGACTGTCAAGCCGAATCGGTGGCAAAGTTCGTTTGCGGGCATGAGGATGATCGCTGCACACCCGCCGATTCGATGCCACTTGCGCACGACGATGTCGTCGATGACCGAGCGCCGAAACAAACTATCGCCCGCCACTGTCACTCGAAGTGTCGGGCACCGTCTCTCTAATGAAGTGCGCCTGTCGGCGCATGGCTCGAAACCTCAACCAAGGAGTATCGAAATGTACACCTTCAACAACGCATGCACGAACGCTCGGATCAGCCACTTCATCGCGCAAGAGTCCCGCAACGCTGCGTATCGCAGCCGCTACCTCTGAGCACGGCAACTGCGTTACACCGATAGCGCAGACTCTGATCGCCTCCCACGGACTTCCGGGTCCGTGGGAGTTTTATTCAGTTTCAGTCCGCTCGCGATGCCTGGCGCCCATTCGGATCGTGCGTTCGCATCGGGCGCAGTCGTTCGGATGGCAAGATTTCCATCGCCCGTCACTCCGAGCTCAGATCCGCGTCTTATGGGCAATGACGCCACCCGGCGACTACCGCACCAATTCAGCAAGGAGCAACCTAATGAACATCTTCCCCACACCGGACCCCCGATCCCCGATTTTCTACCCCGATCCTTTCAACTGCGGCCCGCGCGGTCCGCGACGACCCTTGCCAGGCTCGTGGTTGGGCGGTCAGTTCCCGCAACCGTTCGGGCTCCCCGCGTTCTGAGACGGCTTTGCTTTCGAACTGGCTGACAACTGTCACTCGATGCGACAGCGACCGTCTGATCAGTGCGAACGCCGTGCTTCGACCCACAAGTCACACCAACCAAGAGACCCAACCATGACCTGCATGACCCCCCAACTTTGCACAACCCTGTTCGAACTCCCATCATCCATATCTCACGCCCGCACTGCACGTGGGGAATTCGTGCTGCCATGGGAGACGTCCGGTCGGAGGCCGACTCGCTCGCCTGGGATCATGATGAGCGAACGCCAGCCGAACCCCGTTCGCCCGTCCATTTCGACAGAACGTTTGCGAGCGCTCTCTCGAAATCCGTGGCGCTGGTCGGAAGTCCAGACCGATCTCGCATTGCTCGTGGATGAGATCGCGATGCGGATCTTCGCCCTCTTTGGACGCCCAGATGTCGCACTTCGCCGAGCAGGGAAGTGGGTTATCCATCTTGATCGCATGTCGGTCGATGTCGAGCGCCTCATCGAGATCTACAGACAGGATCTTGGCGCTAGCAACAGCGTCGAGTACCGCAAGACCCTTGAGAGGAAACTTCTATCGGATGGGATCTTGCTTGCGGGTCTGAGCGGTTCGCTGACAGTCGAACGGCTGAGGGCGATGGCAATGAAGATGTCGCCAGCGATCCTGACCCTCTTGAGTGAATCTGAAGAACCAGCCGAGCTCGTGGTCGGGTTCGCGCGAGCCATGGCGAAGGAAGGCATCCTGCTTGCCAGTTCCACGGGAACTGCGTCGCTCTACGATGTGGAGCCGAGCGCAAAGAGGCGGGCTCTTCGCAACGTGCGCCCCATGTGGCGCTCCGCGGTCATTGACTGAACAACAAATTCAAGCGCTCTGGGCTCAGCCAAGACCGCAAACGAAAGGGCTGACTACCTATGGACACGATTGAACTCGTCAAGACAAATCTGAAAACTCACGACGTCCACTACTTCGAGTCACCTGAACGCCAAGCAGTGATGGCGATGTTTTCGATTGCAGGCCGACGAATCGAAGTGCAGGTATGCGCGGAAGAAGATGGCGATTTCCTAATCATCCGCGCTGGACATCTCTTCGATTGCCCTCCTGCGCATGCGCGATTCAAGGATGTCGCGGAGGTCCTGCTCGCTGCCAACCACCAGTATCGATTCGTGAAAGTGTCGCTCGACCCATCCGACGGAGAAGTCATTGTCTCGGGGGAGGCGTGGGTGCGAGACGGTTCGCTCAATGATCAGAGCTTCGAGTCCATGTTTCACGGCGTCCTCTCCGTAGCCAAGTCGGTCATCGAGAGCGTGGACCGCGTGCTCGCCGGCAGTGACACGTCCAAGTTCGAGTGTTGACGATGCCATTCGCAGTTCATCACACGCCCCACGACACCCGCCCCCTGGGGATCCGACTTCGTGGCAATCTCAGTCGCATGATTCTCAAGAACTACGACGGACTGTCACTCGACCCGATCTGGCACGTCTACTAGGTTCTGTCTGACGGATCGAGGATCCTCAGGTACCGCTGGATGAAGGCCAG
>CAYHHO010000010.1:0-42790 GCA_964356445.1 uncultured Singulisphaera sp.
ATCTGGTAGGCGCGTCGTGCTCGGACCGATTCCGTTGCGCGTCGGGAGCGGTTTCGAACTCATGCGTCAACGACCGCGACATGGAGCACGCACCCGAGTGCGCTGAGTGCTCGGAACATGCGCTCAGGATAGCCTGTGCGGTGAAGGAGACTCACCATGAATAAGCGCTACTTCATCGCCACTGCAGTTGTGTTCATCGTCTGGATGCTTGGTGGATTTGTGGTTCACGGCTGGATCCTGCAAGAGGAATACGCCAAGCTTCCAGAGATCTTTCGACCTGCAGAAGAGGCGGACAAACGGATGCACCTCATGATTGCCGCGCATGTGATGCTTGCTGCTGCATTCACCTGGATCTACTCGCGAGGCATCAGCAAGGGTCCATGGCTCGGACAAGGAGTTCGCTACGGAGTCGCGATTGCATTCCTCGGAGTGATTCCGACGTACACGATTTATTACGTCGTACAGCCAACGCCTGGCTACCTTGCCGTCGCTCAGATGGTCTGCGACGGAATCTTGAGCGTCATCCTTGGAGTCGTCGTTGCATTCCTCTATCGAAAGCAAACAGCCTAGAAAGTCATCGGTTGCGCCATGACTGTCCTGCTTGGAAAGCGAAATCTTCTGTCGGTCGTGCGAGAGACAGCGTCTGGTGCCTATCTCGACGGCGAAGAGTTGGGCGAAATCCTGCTGCCCGGTCGCTACATCGTGCGCGATCTGCTCGTAGATGAGAAACTGGATGTCTTCCTCTACAGAGATTCAGAGGATCGACTTGTTGCGACAACCGAGAAGCCATATGCCGAGGTTGGTGAATTCGGCTATCTCACCGTCAAGCATGTGAACCCTCGGATGGGTGCGTTCCTCGACTGGGGGCTTCCCAAGGATCTGCTGCTTCCCTTTGCAGAACATGCCAAACCGCTCGAGGCGGGCGACCGCGTCGTCGTTGCGGTATGCGTTGATCCGTCGAGTGATCGGATCATCGCGAGCGCGAGACTCGTCGACCACCTGTCGAAGAGCCCGCCGTCGTTCGTTCCAGGTCAAGCAGTTCGCATGCTGATCACCAACGAGAGTCCGCTCGGCTACAGCGCGATTGTTGAGCACTCGCACCTCGGATTGCTCTACCGCACCGAACTCTCCGCGCCACTGGCCATCGGGCAGCGCATCGGTGGATTCGTCAAGAGTGTCCGCGAGGATGGCAAAGTCGATCTTTCGTTGGACGCAGCGGGATATGACCGGATTGCGCCACTCTCGGAGCAGATTGTCGCTGCGCTTGAGGCAGCTGGTGGGAGGCTCAACTATGACGACGAGAGCAGCCCAGATGAGATTCGCCAACGATTCGGTGTCAGCAAGAAGGCCTTCAAGCAGGCGCTGGGAGGATTGTTCCGTGAGCGGCGCATCGGATTCATGCGACCCGGAATCGAATTGATGCGGTCATGAGAGACTTCGCAGGTCAATCCAAGTCGCGAGGTCCCAAGTGAACCGCCAGCGCTCGATCACTTGGCTGATTGCGTTCGTGGCGGCAATATGTCTCGGATGCCAATCGCAGCCAGCTCGGCTGATGGTGGTCCATTCCACCCAATCGGCGCCGATTGTGCCCGATGATCCGAAGGGACTGCATCAAGTCACGGTGACGTTCACATTGAAAAACCTCGGAAAGTCCGCGCTGCGGGTTGACCGACTTCGAACCAGCACGAGTTCGACGATCACAAGCATTCCGAAGGTGCCCTGCGAGATTCCGGGAGAGGGAGTGCTCGAGGTCACCCTTGTCGCAAAGACCTTCGACCAACCGGTGACTCGACGTGCGTGGGTGGAGACACAGAACGAACAAATGGAACTCCAAGTGCGGGTCGATCCGGCTGTGCTGCGCGCTGCAGTGAAGGCGGCTCCTCTGGTGCCGAAATAGCAGGAATTCCCACTTGACAGCATACTTCGACACGCATAGTATGTTGACATGACCCAATCGACTCCCAACACTCCAGTCGACCGCGAATTGATGCGCGGCGCTGGTCCGACAGCCGTCCTGAAATTGCTCGAGCGCAGCGAGATGTACGGATATGAACTTGTCGAAGCGATCGACAAGCGCACCGATGGCATCCTCGCGATGGGACAGAGCACGCTCTATCCCCTGCTCTACAACCTCGAAGGAAAACAACTCGTCACAAGCCGCTGGGTCGAGAGCGGCGCGAGACCGCGCAAGTACTACAAGCTCACGCCCGCTGGCCGCGCTCGGCTCGCAACCGATTCGCAGCAGTGGAAGGCCGTCACGCAGGCGATGGAATCGCTCGGGGTCGTCTCGGAAATCACTGGAGGATTTGCAACATGACTACAGCACAAACACAACTGCCTTCACTTCCTTCTGAAATAGTCGCGCTTGTCTCATCAGTCGTGGCTCGCACGAGACTGCGCACGCGTGAGCGCCAAGAGATCGAACGCGAACTCACCGCTCACTTTCGAGATGGTCTTGAATCGGGACAATCTGCAGCACAACTCGTGGCGAAGTTTGGAGACGCGCGCGAGTCTTCGCGCCAACTGCGCGCCGGGGCGATCGCCAAGCGATCGTCGCTCGACCGTACGCTCCGACAGCTGAGAATCGCGGCAACTTGGACGATTGCTGGGTTTACGGGGCTCTATGGCGCGAGCGTTGCCTACCTCTCTACGCAGAAGCCCGTGATCTCATTCGATCCAATCGCACGCTTTCAGGCGCAACTGCCAAAGGTCGCAGAGAGCGACCGTGCGTGGCCGGTGTACAAAGCTGGACTGATTGCACTTGCGGATCCAGCGAGCCGCGCCGGGAACTCGCAAAACGAATTCGTCGAGTTGACCTACATCGACTACGGAGCCGCAGATGGGTCTGCGTTCGTGGCGGACGAGCACTGGGAGCAGCAGTGCAAAGTGCTGGCTGAGCGCGCGGCCGGCATCGAGTTGCTCTGCCGCGCAGCTCGGTTGCCTGCGCTTGGGTATGTACCGAGCACGCGCAAGAATCCGGAGGACGCAAACATTTTCGGATCCAAAGTTGGCAACTACGCGCACCTCGAAAGTGAATTGCCGATGGTCGCGCTGTTGCTTCCGCAGCTTCCTAAACTGAGGCAGGTTTCAAAATTCCTCGCCTCTGACGCCCTCTTCGCGATCGAGCAAGGCGACGGTGCCCGATTCGTTCGCGACATTGACGCGATCATTGGGCTCTCGATGCATTCCGAGGAAGACAAGACACTCATCTCGCAACTCGTCGGCAATGCGATTCGAGCCGTCGCCTGCGAGCGGACCCACATGGCGCTGGAGTGGCACCCAGAAGTGCTCACAGACGAGCAGTTGAAGGGGCTCGCGACTCGATTGAAGTCGATCCCTGACAGCGCCTATCGGGTCGACCTTTCGATGGAACTCCTCATGCTGGAAGATGTAATCCAACGGACTTTTTCCGATGACGGCAACGGAGATGGAGTGTTCAACCCGGCTTACGCGAAGCGGACAATGGACCTGCTGGTGACTGTCACCAGCGATCCAGACGCAGAGAAGTCAAGCTCAAACGCACTTGATTTCATGCTGGCTCCGCTTGGCGCTTCGCTCACGGCGAGTCGCAAGGAGACGATGGAGATGTGCAAGGCGCTCTACGCCGAAACTGAGCGCCAATCGACCCTTCCTCTGTGGCAAGAAAACTTCGACTACGAAACTCAGTTCGAGCAGATGGTGCACGCCAGCGCACGAGCCGAAATCAAGTGGATGATTCCGAGGCTTCTTGTAGCCGCAGTGACGAGAGCGGCTTCAGTTCGGCGCACAGGCGAGTCCACCGTCACCGCGGCGTTGACGGCAATTGCGCTCGAACAGTATCGGCGAGCGCACGGCGGAAACTGGCCGGCGAAGATTGACGACTTGGTCCCAGAGTTCATGGCTGCAGCTCCTCTCGACCCGTACACCGGTCAGCCAGTTTCGTACTCGCTCGCCGACTCGCATCCCTTGATCTGGAGCGTGAGCGAGAACAGGGTGGATCAACAAGGAGTCGCCGGACCGAGGCACAGCCGACAGGGTGACTGGGTCTGGGTTGATGCGAACGACGGATTGGCGCGTTGGCGGTAGGCGTTCACGTGGCACTCACTTCAGAGGCAAATAGTCCTTGCAACTCCTCGAGTTTGTGCTATCATTCACAAACCCCGCCGGTTCACCTCAGGTCGAAGCGCATTGCTCTCGACGATTCTCTGGGACTTAGCCGGCAACTCTGACTCGCATCGGAAGCGTTTCAGCAGTGCCCTCAGGCTTGTTTCGGTTCTTCCCTTCTCCCCCAGTGGGTTCGACAGCGGCGGCATCAGACTTGTCCAATCACTCGACGATCGGTCTCCGAATAGACCGACGTCAGAAAGTTGTTTTCATTTGTCAACTGATTCAGCATCAAACGCGTCACTTCCCGTTCGTTTCGACTCCCTCAATCTTGTAAAGCCGCTGCTCGCAGCACTCGCTGCAGAGGGCTACACGACTCCCACGCCAATCCAGGCTCAGGCGATTCCACCGGCGATTTCTGGGCAGGATGTGCTCGGCATCGCCCAGACTGGAACTGGAAAGACAGCAGCATTTGCGCTGCCGATTCTTCACCAGTTGCTCAGCGAAGCTCATGGAAGCGCACCACGCGTTCAGGGTCGCGCACCCCGCGCACTGATTCTCGCTCCGACCCGCGAACTCGCAGCGCAGATCGGCGAGAGTTTCGCCGCCTATGGACGCGGAACGCACCTGCGCCACACCGTGATCTTCGGCGGAGTCAATCAAAGGTCGCAAGTCAACGCGCTGCGCAATGGCGTTGACATTCTCGTCGCGACCCCCGGCCGGCTGACCGACCTCATGCAGCAGCGGCTCGTGGATCTTCGATCCATTTCTTTCGCCGTGCTCGACGAAGCAGATCGAATGCTCGACATGGGATTCATTGATCCCATTCGCAAGATCATGGCTGCTGTCCCAGCAAAGCGCCAGACGATGCTCTTCTCTGCAACGATGCCGAGCGAAATCAAGCACCTTGCTGATTCGTTCCTGCGAAATCCAGTACGGGTTGCAGTGACTCCGGTCGCATCGACCGTTGACCGTATCTCGCAGCATCTCTATGCCGTAGGCAACACCCAGAAAATCCAACTGCTCTTGCATGTTCTCGCTCAGCCTGGATGCGAACGCACGCTGGTGTTCACCAAGACCAAGCACGGCGCAGATCGTGTCGTGAAGCGACTGCACGCAGCGGGTGTCAATTCGCAGGCGATCCACGGCAACAAGGCGCAAAACCACCGCACCCGCGCACTCGAGGCATTCCGATCGGGAAGCTCGCCAGTCCTCGTCGCCACAGACATCGCTGCCCGAGGCATCGATGTGGACGGCATCACGCACGTCGTGAACTACGACATGCCGATGGAGCCCGAGTCGTACGTCCATCGCATCGGTCGCACAGCGCGCGCAGGCGCAAGCGGCGTCGCCATCGCATTCTGTTCGCCTGAAGAGCGTGGGCTCCTTCGCGCTGTCGAGAAACTGACGCGCAAGCAGATCCCGACTCTCGCGCTGCCGACGAGTCTTCCAGTCGTTCCCCAAGCGCCCGCAGCTACACACCGTGCGCCAGCGAATCCTCCGTCGCGAAATCAGCAACCTCGGCGCGGACGCGAGCGCAGTCCCCATGCGCGGCGCTCCCCTGCTGCAGGCGAGAGCTCGTTGGCTGAAAATTCGATGACTGGAAACTCTCCGGCCGGGAACCCGCTCGCAACGCATGGTCGTCCAAGCCCGCTGATGCCAGCGGCTGCGAAATTGCCGCATGGGCACCGCGGTCCGCACACAGCTGGGCGTTCCACATCACGGCGCGGACGCGGGCGGTAAGAGGTTCAAGAATTGCTGCGGCAGTACGCGCGCCATGCATCTCGCAGCGCCGCGTGGAATCGCTTTGCGTAACTCACTTGGTCGCAGAGCACAGACGCTTTGACTTGATCCCGAAGTCCAGCGCGCAAAGCGGCGAGCCCAACACCATCACTGGCGAGGGCGAGCGCCTTTGCCGCGAACTCATCTGGTGTTGAGGCGATCCATTCTGGATGCCCTGCTGCCGTGAGCAGGCTCACTCCCACGCGAGCCGCATGCCGATCGCCAGCGAGCGTGACGACTGGGACTCCCATCCAGAGCGCCTCGCATGTCGTTGTCGTGCCGTTGTATGGAGTGGTATCGAGTGCGACGTGCACTCGCGAATAGGTCGACCAATGTTCCTGCAAGCCTGCTGCGTAGGGAAGCAGTTCAACGCGGCTCGCTTCGATTCCCGCCAGCTCGAGCCGCTTCATGAAGAACTCTCGCGTCCCGGGATCAGCGATCGATTTGCACTTGACCAGCAGACGTGAGTTTGCAACGCCATTCAACGCCGCGGCCCAGAGTCGCATCGTTCGATCCGTGATCTTGGGGGCAAGGTTGAACGATCCGAAGGTGATCGCACTCCCCGAAAGAGGAAGTATCGGAGCAGGCGCATCCGTTGGTGGCGAATAGCACAAGAAACAGGGATCGATTCTCAGAAGGCGCTCGGTGCAAAGCGAATCGCTCCCAGCAACATCGGTCGACGAATCCACAATGCGCCACCCGACTGAGGGATGCCCAGTCGTGTTCGGATATCCGATTGCACTCACAATCACGGGCGCTGGCCCACTGTCGAGCGCACCCATGCGACCGCCCGACGTGTGACCACCAAGTTCGACCAGGACATCGATTCCACGTGCGCGAATCGCCGCATCGAGCGCTGCATCGTTGAAGACGGTTGCATCGACCCACGCATCGGCCATTCCAACCAGACGCTCGCGCATCGGATTGTCTGCGCGCGCGTTGCCGCTGGAGAAAACAGTTAACTCGCAGCCAGCAGGGCGACCACTCATAAACGCCTGCGCGAAGAATGCGACCGAGTGCGTCTTCATGTCGCCGGAGAGCACTCCCAGTTTCAGCGGTCGATCCGGCGATGGATCCGTACGAGCCGATGCTCGTTGACTTTGCACGACCTGCGCGTACTCACGATGATCCGCCGCAATGTGGGTCGCAGCATCGTCGGCATAGTTTCGGGCCATCAGAAAACCTGATCGCAGTGCCGCATCCAACGGGTATTGAGCAATGGAGCGCTTGAACTCGGTCAGTGCCTCCTCAATGCGACCACAGTCCTTCATGACGCTTGCAAGATTGCGCGACAATTCTGGCCAGTCCGGCTTGAGTTCCAAACCGCGCTTCGCAGCCTCGATCCCTAAGATGGAATCTCCGAGCTCTTGATAGGCGAGAGTCAATCCAAGGTACGCGCGGTGGTAAGTCGGATCGATTTCAAGTGCCCTCCGCCACTGCGCGACCGCATCATGGGTGCGCCGAGCGTTCAAGAGCGCATTGGCAAAATTGTTGCGATATCCCGGAGCAGTTGGAACCGACTCCACCGCACGACCAAATTGGTGCAGTGCCTTCGCCAACTCGCCCGACTGCAACAACAACATGCCGAAGACCTGTGCAGCGTCGAAGTCGCGCGGCTTTCGTTGCACGAGCAACCGCATCGCTGCCAACGCCTGAGCGAGTCGCCCCTCTTGGGCATCGGTCAAGGCCTTCTGCAGCGTGGAGTCTGAAGTCATAGTCCGATCGTAGATCGTTTATCAGCGCTTGAGGATCGCTGCTGCTGCACTGCACAGCATTGCAGCGCGCGTCTGGATCGGCTCACATTCGGCATGACGGTATACAATCAAAGCATGCCACATACCCAGCAGATTCTCCGGCAGCTTTTCGCGCATCCGACCACACACAACATTCACTGGCGGGACATCGTCAAGATGTTTGAAGGTCTCGGCGCGACGACTGAGGAGACAAAGAAGGAGCATCTCAAGGTCAAACTCAACGGCAAAGAGATGACTTTCGGCGTGCCGCGCCACGGACACCACACCCTCGACAGCAATGAGGAGATTGGCCATATCCGACGCTTCCTTCGCGAGTGCGGATGCGAGCCTCAGACACCTGAGCACCCCAAGGCGAGTTGACAGAGTCCGGTTGGTGATCGTCGACAATCCCGAACTGGAACGCTGGCGAACCGAACAACTGGGGCGGCCTCAATGATGCCGCAGACGTGTTGGGCTACAAGGAGATGGTTGGTCAGCCAACTCCGTTGACGCACTCAATCCCAGCGATTGGCAATTGCTCATCACCGACTGAGGTCATGAAGCAACCCACGTGCCAATTCGCGTTCGCTTGATCAATCCGCTTGCTTCGACCGCGCCTGCTGCGCGATTGATCGCAAATCTCGAGAATCTGCCGCTGGAGTTTCTCGATGCGCGCGACTTCAGAAGCGTCGAGGTTTTCCCAGCGAAGTCCCCGCAGAGCAATCCCGCGGTGCGCAGGCGAGGTGGCGGAGGAGACAGACTTGCGACTTGCTGCACCGAAACCATCAACGAGCTTGCCGAGCCGCTTGGATTCCTTTGCAATCTTGAGATTCACCTTCAACTTCACACACGGCACGCTCGCAGCAAACGCTTCGCTCCCAGGGCGCTCGACGGAATGCACGAGCCCAGCCTTCTGAAGCAATCGAATGTGATAGTAAAGACCCGTGCTTTCTTGTCGAAAGAGTTCGCCCAACTCTGTGACACTCAGTGGTCCAATCGAGCGGAGGACTTCGAAAATCTCCATCCGCCGGATCGAACGAATGCCATGCCACGCGCTGCTATCTCCCAGAGAGAGTGTTGAACTGCGAGGAGTGGACGCGCCCTTCTTTGGCGCACGACTTGAGGGAACAACAGGTGACGGCATGATGCGATCCTACGCATGAAGTCAATCGATGTCGCGTGCCGCTGAACTCAACGGAACATTTTTTACCGTACGGGCGTCGACGAAGTGATGGGTGGTGTCAATGATGCACGCATCGATTCCTCGTAGACTCGCTGCGATGTTGCGCACGCGGTTGCTGGTTGGAAGTCTGCTGATTCTTGGGCTGATTGCACTTGCCGGGGCTGACGCAAGCGTCCCAGCGGTCGCTCTTGGATCGTCTCGCATTGACGGCGTTGTTCTCATTTTCGCGTGTGTTTTTGCGTTCGCGACGGTCCTTTCGGTCGAGTTCTCACGCCTCACCGACCCGAGTCGGTCGCGGCAAGTGGTCGCGCTCAACTATTTCGCGATCGTCGGTGGCATTGCGAGTGTTTGCGTCCTCCCGCACGCAGTTCCGAAGCACCTCGTTGGACCGCTTGCGCTGACGGTCCCCCTGCTCCTGGTCTTCGCAGCGGGTGCGCTCCAGTGCAGATTCAAGAGAGTGGACGGATTCGCGCAAACGATCGGCGCAACATTGCTCGGCTATGCCGTCATCGGTCTCCCGCTTGGATTTTGGATTCTGCTTCGCCAAGACCGCGATGCGTGGACGCTTGCAGGGGCCATCCTTTGTGTGAAAAGCGCGGACATTGGCGCGTATTTCACGGGGATTGCGATTGGACGGCACAAGATGATCCCTTGGCTGAGCCCCGGCAAGTCGTGGGAGGGGCTCGCTGGCGGCGTCGTGCTCAGCGGGTTGGTTGGCGCTGGGCTCGCCTGGGTTTCGTCCTCTGAAGCGGCTGCCAACCGCTTCGTCGATCCCGTGGCGGTGGGCTACGGAGTCATCGTCGCACTCGTGCTCGGACTCATCGGAACCTGCGGAGATCTCTTCGAAAGTCTTCTCAAGCGAGGTGCGGGAGTGAAGGATTCTGGGGCGCTTCTGCCCGGAATGGGTGGCTTGTACGACGTTTTCGACTCACTTCTTCTCGCGGGTCCCTTCGCGTGGTGGCTGCTCGCGAACTGATCTGCAAGTCGTTGGGAAGACCGATGTTGGAGCCAGCGCCGCCGTCTGCTACGCTCGTTGCTCTCAATGACTCTCATCGCCGACCTCGTCAATCTCCACCAATTCGATAGCCAGGTTCGCGCACTGCGCACTCGACTCGACGCCGCCGAGCACTTCGTCAGCGTCCAGGAAAAGCAGTGTGGGCAGTTGCTCGGGCGGCTCGATGAGGTCAAGAGCCAAATCAGGCAGCATCAGGCAACCGCAGGCAACCACGAGGCAGAGAGTGGATCGGTCAAGGCACGGCTTGACACCTTGCGAGACCAGCTGAACACGAGCACCAATCCGAAGCAGTATGCGGCAGTGCTGAGCGAACTCAAGTCACTCCAATCGCAGCGTGACGAGATTGACGAGCAGACCATTGCCCAGTTGGACAAAGTCACAGAGTTGCAGGGAAAGCTCGGCGATATCGAAAAGTCCATCTCCGACCGACAGCGCGTGGTCGATTCGGCGCATGTCGAGTTGAAGACTTGCCGCAGCGAAGTCGGCGCACGCCTGAGCGAACTCGACCGCGAACGCACGGACGCAAGCAAGCGAATTCCTGCTCGCGAACTCGAACTCTTCAATCGTGCGGCAGACCTTTATGAAGGCGAGGCAATGGCCGAATTGGTCGCGATCGACGTGCGCCTACGCGAGTATGTCTGCGGCGCCTGCAACATGGAACTCCCGCGCGAAAAGTATGCGACGCTCGCGTCGAATCCGAATGTTGCTGTGACCTGCACGTCGTGCCACCGCATCCTCTTCATGTCCACGCTGAGCAGCGCAGTCGCCTGATCTGCTCGTTCTGGCGCTTTCGCGCAGCGGTCATCCAAATCCAAGTTGTTCGAGATCTTCTTCGGTCAGGCCGAAGTGATGCCCGATTTCGTGCAGGATGGTGATCCGAATCTCAATGCGGATTGCATCCTCTCCGCCATATGGCAGCCCATCCTCGTCCACATCGACTTGCCACCCCCCCGCCGCATCGAGGATGCCCCTTCGATAGATCTGGATTGTCTCGGGCAACTGTCCTGACTCGCTGACGCTGCGTTCGGTGATCGCGATGCCGCTGTGAAGCCCGCAGAGATCGTCGACTTCTGGATCCATCCCCAGTTCACGAAGGAATCGATCGGTTGGCGCGTCCTCGACGATCAGCGGCGACTCTTCAAGCAAAACGTGAAGCGACGGCGGCAACTCAGCGAGGATGGACTCGACAATTGCGTCGAACTTCGCACGCAACTCTGGAGACCACGCTGCGCTCACACTTCAAGTTGCCCAACGAGTTGCGAAATGTTCGTTGCACCATGCTCTTCAACCCAGCGATCCAGTCCTCGAACAACCCGCTTCGGAGAGGTTGGATCGACAAAGAGTGCAGTCCCCATCCCAACGGCGGTTGCTCCAGCCAAGTGCAATTCGGCTGCGTCCTCCCAGTTCATCACGCCGCCGAGCCCAATGATCGGCACGTTGGCGCTTCGCGCGACACTGGCATAGACCTCCTTCACAATCCGAACAACAATGGGATGGATCGCCGGACCCGAGAGTCCACCCGTGCCGCGGGAGAGTTTCGCCCGGCGCGAATGCACATCGATCGCCATCGCGGGCATCGTGTTGCAGAGCACAAGCGCATTCACACCATTTTCGATCGCGCATGCTGCCATTGCGACCGGATCAACCATGTCGGGGGCGAGTTTGACGAAAAGCTTCGCGTGCTGCACGGCTTGACGGACAGCCGAGAGGACCTCTCGCAGCGTTGAGGCGTCTGCCCCAAAGTGCCGCCCAGTCGATGTGTTTGGGCACGAAACATTGAGTTCGATCGCGCGAAACTCCTGCGACGCATCGAGCGCACCAGCGACTGCCACGAAGTCGTCAATCGAGTGCCCCGCAACCGACGCGATCACAACCGCTGGGCACGCGCGCACACGCGGCGCATCTTCAGCGAGGAATCGTTCGATCCCCTTGTTCGCCAACCCAATCGCGTTGAGCATCCCTCCACGCGCTCCAATGATCCTCCAAGGAGTGTTGCCCTCGCGCGATTCGCGGGTGATGCTCTTGGTGGTCACTGCGCCGATCAACGACAGATCGAGCACCTCGCCCAATTCGTCCACATAGCCGCATGTCCCCGCCGCGGCAATCACCGGATTGCGCAGTTCAATCCCTGCGACATTCGTTTGGAGTCGATCGGGGAAGCCCACGACATACTTGTAACACATCTATGATCGAGCCACATGAGCACGCCAGAACGAATCGCCCAGTTCGAGAAAATGACCGCCGCCGATCCAACCAACGAGATGGCGCACTTCAGTCTTGGAAACGCCTATCTGCAGGCTGGTCGAAGCGCGGAAGCAGCGCTCAGCCTCGAGCGCGTGATCGAAATGAGCCCCGGCATGAGCAAGGCTTACCAACTTTGTGGACAGGCGATGATCGGTGCTGGCTGGACCGACAAAGCGGTCGACATCCTCACCAAAGGTCACGCTGTCGCTGCGCAGCGAGGGGATCGAATGGTGGAACAAGCGATCAGCGCACTACTTGTCTCGATTGGCCGGACTCCACCCACGAGTCCACGACCTGATGATCCGGAGAGTGCTGCGCCAACGGGCGACGGCGGGTTCCACTGCCGCCGAACCGGTCGCGCCGGAACGAGGATGCCTTCAGCTCCGATGCGGGGCGCTGTCGGCAACTGGATTTTCGAGAACATCAGTGCGGAGACTTGGAAGGACTGGATCGGTCAGGGCACAAAGGTCATCAATGAACTGCGCCTCGACTTTTCTCGTGATCGCGATCAAGAGGTCTATGACCAGCACATGCGTGAGTACCTCGGCATTGATGAAGAGGTCCTCGCTGCAATCGGCGTCACTGGAAAGTCACCAGCGAAGTCGAACGAGTTTTAGACCCGCCGCAGCCACGCCCACCACTCGATCACGAGCACGACCAGCGCTGCCAGAAGTATCCACGGCCATACAGCTGTGTCGGTTGGTCCTCCACCTTGCACACCTGCAACTCGCTCGGTCGCCAAGTGGATTTCTGTGGCAGCATCGACTCGCCCTTCACCGCGAGAGTTCATATTGACTGCAAACGCCTGGGAAGTCGGACTTGACTTCGCCTCCGACGACGGCGCATCCCAACTGAGTCGATAGACCCCGCTGATTCGCGC
This sequence comes from uncultured Singulisphaera sp., assembly GCA_964356445.1. Taxonomy (GTDB): domain Bacteria; phylum Planctomycetota; class Phycisphaerae; order Phycisphaerales; family SM1A02; genus F1-60-MAGs104. The sequence continues at coordinate 12,921 of CAYHHO010000010.1, forward strand.
AGGTCCCCACGAGACATTCGATGCATCTTGTGCGGCGATTGGCACCGACTCCCCGCCTGGCAATTCCATTCGAACGCGCTGCGCACCCACGGGAAGCCGTGCCGTCGCGACATCTCCGGGGGCGAGCGGTTCATCCGCGACCGCGCTCCCACCAGCTGCGAGCCATGCAATTGCATTCGCGACAAAGTTGACAAATCCACGCTGGAATGGCCAGTCGCTCTCCATCGGGTCAAAGGTGACATACACCAACGTCATCGGACCACGATGCATCGTCAGGATCATCGGTCCTTCGCTCGCCTCGACGATGACATCCGATTCGCCGCCCGGCGCTACCGCCGTCATCGATGTGACAAAGAGATCGTCCAAATTCACATAGCGCAGGAGCGGATGCTCATCCCGAATGCTGCTCGGCGTCGCGAACTCTTTCTGCCCGTACTGAGCGAGGCCGACGCCGATCGGCGGCGCGTGAAAAATCAGGTAGCGCCCTCGCGCGATGGAGTCTGGCATCGCGTCATCGAGCAGAACGACATCAAAGGCATCGGGAGTTTGCGGATCCGCCGCGATGCGGCGATTCCACTCCGTAAGAGGAACCATCTCCAGCGATCGGAGCGCCATCCCTTCAAGGAGCGACTTCAAGACGAACGATCCACGCCCGACCACTGCAACACGTAGTGCCTCTGGGGGCGCAGCGACCACCGAGGCACGATTGTCCGCGTCAAGCACATCTTGCTTGGCCAATCGAACCTCGATCACGCCTCCCTGTGGAAGCGAAAGCGAAGGGAAAACGACTTGAGTTTCGCCAGGGACTCGAACTTTGAGCAAATCGTTGTCTTGAAACCCTTCAACTTCGACAGGCTTTGGAGTCACAGCTCGAAGGCGTCCATCGACAACCACCTCAAGATCGCTTTCCATTCGATCTTTCGTCCAGTTCGCGATCCGCGCGAAGACCTGCACCTCATCAGGTCGATCCGGCGTGCGCGCTGCAGCGACCGCAGCAATGCCGACGTTTCCAGACTCTGGACTTCCAACAGTATGAAAGACCAACTTCTCGCCCGAGCGCAGAACCACTCGTGCGAGATCCGAAATTCGACCGTCGGAGAAGAGTTCATATGACGGAGGGTCCACAGCCGCGGTCGATTGTTCGTCTGGATTCGTGACCGTTGTGAATGCGCGCGCAAGGTCGAATGCATCAGCGAGTGCCGTGGTTTCATCGGTCGGCTCGATCGACTTGATCGCATCCAGCGTCTGTGTGAGATTGTCGGTGAAGGGGCATCGAATCTGGGCATCCTTCGCAAACGCGATGATCATGACTGCGGGGGCTGGTCCAGCGAAAAGTCCACCGCCATGAAGCGAACGCAGCCGCTGCTCAGCGATGGCCTGCGCCTCTGCAAGTCGCGTCACGCCGTCCGGCGCGTCCTTCGCGTTCATCGACCCTGACCGATCGATCATGAACACCAAGCGCCTCGCTGTGGACTCGCCGAGGTCCACTTGTGGCTGCGCGACCGCGAGGATGACAAGCGTCAGTGCAAGAAGTTGAAGCAGCAGGAGCAGCGAAAACCGCAGTCGCTGGAAGGGAGCATTCGCTCGAAGATCCTCCGTCGCCCGCTTCCAGAGCATCGTGCTGGAGATCACTCTTCGCGTCCGGCGAAGTCGAAGGAAATAGAGCGCAACGAGCGGCGGAATGGTCGAGAGTGCGACGATCGTCGCTGCAAGTGGAGCCAACCACGCAACGGCAAGGTGGACCGTTGTAGGCGCCTGGATCGCGAACGAGCTGATCACGCCAGCAACCCCCGCTTTCGCAGATAGTCCAGGAGCAGCCCATCAAGGTCGAGCGATGTCTCCACAACCTGATGCGCGATGCTCCTTCGAATCGAAAAATCGCGCAGACCTGCGACGTGGGACTCCAGCGATGCTCGGTACTGTGCGAGGACAGCCGAGGATGCTGTCACTTCTGTTTCGCCGCCCGACTCGCTATCGATGAGACGCAGGTCGCCAGCGAGCCCATGTCGCGCTGGATCGATTTCTTCCGGCGCGAGCACTTGAAGAGCGAAGACATCGAAGCCTCTCCCAGCGACGTAAGCAAGCCCCTGCTGGTATCCATCCCGAAAGAGGAAATCGCTCAGGATCAGGAGCACACCACGCCCCTGCCTTCCGAGTGCGATCGTCTTCATCGCATCCGAGAAGCCCTCGCCACCCGCGGCTGTCCGATCTAGTAGCCACCGACCGACTTCGCGAGTCCGACGCCGCCCTCGCAGTCCAGTGAGGCGATCCATTCGATCGGCGCCAAATCCGAAGAGGCTCACTCGGTTGTTGTTGACGAGCCCGATGTAACTGAGCGCCATCGCAAGCCGCCGCGCGTAGTCAAACTTGTTCGGCGTGCCACCATCCATCGACTGGCTGAGGTCCAGCGCGATCACCATGGACAGGTCTTCTTCTTCGAGGAACAACTTGAGAAAGAGCCGATCGAGGCGTGCGTAGATATTCCAGTCGACAAATCGAAGGTCATCGCCGTGGGAGTAGTTTCGAAAGTCTGCAAACTCCACCGACTGTCCGCGGCGACGGCTGCGGCGTTCCCCCTGAATCTTGCCGGTGAAGATTTTTCGACTGACAACATCAAGTCGATCGAGTCGCGCCATCAGCCGAGAGTCGATCAAGTCATCGATGGTCTTGATCTCGTTCATTCCTGCGCCTCCGCAGGAACGCACCGAATGATCTCTTCGATGATCTTGTCGCAGGTCATTCCGTTCGCTTCAGCTTCGAAAGTCCGCGCAATGCGGTGCCGCAGCGCCGCAGGAGCCGACGCAGCGATGTCACGCGTACTCACCGCGCAGCGACCGGCGAAGAGCGCGCGAACTTTCGCAGCGGCGACCAGCGCTTGCGCACCGCGAGGGCTCGACCCAACGAGGATCATCCGCTCCAGTTCCGCCAATCCCCACGCACCACCTGGATGAGTCGCAAGCACGAGCCGCACGGCGTAGTCCTGCACATGCGGCGCAACAAGCACGGCCCGCGCGAGCGCTTGCGCGCTTTCAATCTCCTGCGCGCTGAGGATCGGGCGCACCTTTGATTCTGCCGTGACTGGGCCAGTCGTTCGCTCGACGATTGCGGCAACATCAGCGCGACTGGCGTACGGCACAACGATTTTCAAGAGGAACCGGTCGAGTTGCGCCTCAGGCAACGGATAGGTCCCTTCCTGCTCGATCGGGTTCTGAGTCGCAAGAACAAGAAACGGGCGTTCAAGGCGCCTCGTCTCGCCACCGACTGTGATCGATCGCTCCTGCATTGCCTCGAGGAGCGCGGACTGGCTCTTCGGTGACGCGCGGTTGATCTCGTCGGCAAGCACAATCTGCGCAAAGAGCGGTCCCTCGCGAAACTGAAACTGCCGATGCCCGCTCGCCTGATCTTCGACGACGATCTGCGTCCCAAGAATGTCCGCAGGCATGAGGTCAGGAGTGAACTGGATGCGCGAAAACTTCAAACCCAGTGCCTGCCCAAGCGTTCTGACGAGGAGGGTCTTACCCAGTCCAGGGACACCTTCAAGCAAGACATGACCATCTGCAAAGAGCGCAATCAAGACTTGATTCACAACATCTGTCTGCCCGACAAGCGCTCGACCGATTTCGCCTCGAAGCCGATCGGCAACTTCTCGAAAGCTTGCGCATGCTGCCCGAACGGATTCAGTCGAGTCGAGAGGCTTCGACGGCGCATGCGTCATCGCGATCCACCCTCGTCGTCACGCCTCTCGCCTTCATGTGCGCGGCGCTTCGCGCGGCGAAGGCGCGCCATCGGAGATTCAGGATCGACGGGTTCCTTCGGCTGCGCGTCGATTTGATCCAACGACTTCGCTGGCGCTCCCTTCGCGTCCTTCACCACCTGCTGCTTGCCCGATGTGCCGCGGGCTGGCGACTCAACTGACGCCCCATCGGAGTCCCGACCAGCCGAACCTCGCTTCGCCTTCTTCCACGCGGCGATCATTTCGCCGCCCGAACCTCGCGCACCGCCGAGCGCCTGCTGGGCCAAATCGAAGGCAGACTCTCGGTCAAAGACGAGCCGTCGCACGGCAACATCAATGACGAGCAGCACAGCAGCGATGATCGCCAGAATGTCCCAGATTCGACGGACGCTTTGTGGCTGGGCGAGACCGCTGCGATCAAAGAGATTCACAACAGGTAGGTCGCGCAGCGTGAGGACGCGCCCTCCTGTCTCCTCTGCAACGGATCGCAGAAGAGCCGAGTTGTCCCTGCTCGTCCGAAACTCGCGCGGATACGCCATCGACACTGCACCCTGAATAGACCCGCCGCTGCGCGCTCCGTTTGCATCGAGGAGCCCGACATTCACAAGGTAGGAACCAGTTTCGGTCGCTTGGAATTTTCCGCGGTAGCGACCTGGCCCAACTTGCTCAAGTGCAAGCGGCACGATTGTTCCATCGGGTTGCACGACTTTGGCGTCCGTGCGCATGAAGTTCACGGGTCCAGCTTCATTGCCGACAGCCTCAAGTTCGACGGTGGCCTCTTCGCCGTCGATCGCCGTCTTCAGGAGCACATTCGCAGGTGTTGCAGGTCTCATCAACCAGCGCGCAACTCGCTCCCACATCCCCTGAAAGCCTGCCCACGAAGGCCATGCGCTCCCCCACCTTCCGCTGAGATCGCTCGTGAACGCGGCAGACTTCCCAAGCCCGTAGTTCCAGTACGCAAAGATCGGATCGTTGCCCTCTGTTGTCTTATTGAGGATCGGAATCTGCGCGAGCCCTTCCCTCGGCACGGTCAATACATAACCGCGAACCATCGGCACCGATGCGATCCCGTCGATGGGACCGCCCAGGCCAACACTCACGACCGGCTGAAACTCCCCTTCGACGATCAGGTTTCGCGAAACCAGCGTCGCTTCTTTGATAAAGATCTTCGGAAGCAATTTCGGATTCGTCACGTTGTAGAAATTGCCGCCCGTCAATTCTGCCATCGCCTTCATGTTGACGAGGCTCTCTGCCGAACCATGTCCCGCAAGCATGACTGTGGTGATCGTCACTTTCGCTGCCTTGTACTTATCGATCAGCGCCTGCGTCGGCGGGCTTGGATCTCCGTCCGAGATCACGATCGCATGGCGCTGCCCCGCCTTGACGCTCTCGAGTCCCTGCAGACCCACAGTCATCGACGCTTGGAAATCCGGCATGTCCCCGACTGGCATCGAGCGTGCTGCCGCGATCGCTGCCGTCTTGTCTCCCGCAAGTTGCATTGGGAGATACCAGCCAGCACCATTCACATTCCCAGCTCCCCCGATGCCGAAGACCACGATCCCCACATAGTCGAGCCTTGAGAGCGCTTCGATGGCGCTGATCACCACCTGCTCGCTCCAGTAGTTCGCTTGCGGCATCTCGCAGGAGTGCATGACGAGAGCGAGAGCGCCCCGCGGCAATTCGCGCGTCGCTGGCGGATCCATCTTGACGGGCAGCGCCTTCGAAGTCTCACTGTCAATCCAGCCGCCAGCTCCAAACGAGTTGTCACCTCCGACGACCAGCAGTCCACCACCGAGATCGTGAACGTACGCGTGCAAGTTGCGGTCGGTCGCATTGTCAATCTCGGATCGCGACATGTTGACGAGGATCACGCCGTCGTAACCCGCGAGATACGCAGCGCCCTCCGCAAGTTGATCGGGGTCGGCGACGTCGACAGCGAGCCCGCCTGCTCGAAGTGCCGCCACGAGCGACGCTCCCTCTGCCCCATTCTTGTCGACGACGAGCAGGCGCCCGCCACCGGTGACGAACACGGTCGCAGCGCCTCGCTTATTTTCCGCAATGCCATCCGCGCTTGCGGCGTCTGGCTCAAACACTGCCTCGTAGCGCTGTGCTCCACTCGATTCAAGACTCATCGGCACTTCAAAGGTGTTTGGACCTGGCTTCAATTCCACCGCGAGACCGTCGCCAGCCGCTGTCGAGTCGAGATCAATCGGCTTGCCGTTTTCCTTGACATACAACTTGCCAGTCGCTCCACCTTGGCTTCGAATGACCAACTTGAGATCTGCGGTCTGCATCAGTCGCGCCCGCGTCGGGGCGCGAATCCCCTCGAAGATCGTGATACCTGACTGCGAATACTCAATCGGAAGCACATCGATGGGAATTCCGTTCGCCTGAGCGAGTGCAGCGGCCTCGCGGAGACTTCCTGAAGTTTCGTTGCCGTCGGAGACGAGAAGCATCCGATTCATCGTGTCTGCCGGAAGCAGCGCGAGTCCACGCCGAATTCCAAGCGCGAGGGCCGACCCGTCCAACTCGCCGCCATGGCCGCCAAACGAAATCTCTCCGCCAATCGAGGGCAATTCCGCGACGCTCGCATCTCGCGCAACCGTGACAACTCCGACACGATCTTCTCTATTCTTCGGCTCTTTCGTCGCCTTCTGCAAGGCGCTTTCGGCTGCCGCGAGCGCGCCGCTTGGAATCGACCGACTCACATCAGCGACCACGAGAAGTGTCAACGCATCTCCCTTGCGCACAATCGAAGGCTGCGCAAGGCTGAGCGCGAGCATCGACACAAGCAGGCTGCGAACGATGACGCTGACCCATGTTCGAGTCGATCCAATCGCGTGTCTTCGCTTCCACCCCATCCACCACACCATTGGAAGCACGCACAGAAGGAGGAGCGCGATCGGTCTTTCAAATCCAATGGGAATCATCGCAGTAGCGCTAGGTTAGCGGGAGCGCTCTCAACGATTCGGAGGGCTCGTGACCGCCGCAAGTGGCAACGACTGGATTCGACCATTCGCAGAATCCACGATGAAGAGACGGTCGCGAGAGTGCTGAACAGCCCATGGCGCATTGAGCCGTCCAACCGACTGACCGCCTCCTCCCCAAACTCCTTTGCAATCTCCAGTCAGCGGATCGATGCGCTGCACGCGGCAATTTCCAAACTCCGCGACCAGCAACGAACCGTCGTCGAGAACATCAATCCCATACGGGTACGCCAACTCTCCCATCCGTTGACCGGGATCGCAAAGTGACCGCAGGAACGTGCCATCAGGCTCAAAGACTTGAATGCGATGATTGCATGCGTCGGCGACGAAGAGTTCAGTGCCATCGTTGGAGAACGCCATCGACTGCGGACGGGCGAATTGTCCCTCGAGTTGTCCCGGGGATCCAAATTGCGAGACATATGCGCCGCTGTGATCAAACACCTGGATTCGATCATTGCCTCCGTATTCGCTGACGAACACTCGTCCATCTGGAGCAAACACGACATCCGATGGAAAGACAAACTGTCCGTCGCCCTGCCCATACGAACCAAACGCTCTCACAAACTTCCCGTCGCGGTCGAAGATGCTGACGCGATGCTCGTGCGTGTCTGCGACATAGATCAGCCCGTCTGGCCCAACCGTCAATCCCGTTGGTTTGCCATTCTTGGACTGCGGCATGGCCCACCCGAGTTCAAACTTTCCGTCCGCATCGAATCGCTGGACACGCGCACTCTTGTCAATGACAAAGATCGAGCCCGTGGATTCCTCGACAGCCAGCGCGCGCGGCATCTGGAAGCGACCCTCTGTCCGCCCGGTCCTCCCAACAACAAGGTCGGTGGGCAGCGCTTCGACCGCGCCATCGACAGCGCCCTCCAACAATGCGCCTTGAGTGCGGTCATCGCACCCGAGTGCCAGCAGCAATGGACACGCAAAAAGCAGAGTCTTCAGCACAGTGCGGCCGGAAAGCCGCATCCAGCCGCCGAGAATCCCGATCGTGGCAATCACGCAGAGCGCCGAGACTCCCGTCATCCAAATCAGCGCGCCGGAGACCGCTGAAGAATCCTGGTAGTGAATCGCATTCAGCAGACTGCTCGCAATCCAATCCAACCCTGGAGGTTCCAACCGCGCCGCAATCGACGTCTCGGTGACCGAGAGCGCAAGCGTCAACAGAAAGCCGCCGAGAAATGCACCGACGATAATCGGTCGCGCTCCGCGGAAAAAGTCCATGGGCGACCGACCGTGCACCAGCCAGATTTCGCGCTCACTGCGCGCGAAACTCGATGCGCACCAAATGCCTACTGCGAACGCCACCGCAGAAAACCGACCGACTTCCGCGAGCGAAACAACCATGAAGGAGTCGTAAATCACTCGCGCCAGCCTGGTGCTCGTCCAAAATGACGCGCTCGCGAGCGCGATGAGTGTGGCAGGAAGGGCGAGCGCCAAGAGTGCCGACGCAAACAAAGCAAGAAGCACTCGTCGTGCGCAGCACAGCATGAGTGTCGAACCAGCCACCGCAACCAGTCCTCCGCCAATGCCAGCAACCGCAGCCATGACCAGTGCATTGAGCGACCCCCGAGCGTGAAGCGCGCCAAAACTATTCGTCGAACCAACAACCTGTGGGTCAGCCGCCAGCAGGCCCATCGGCAACACGGTCGCGATCGCGACGAGCACGACGAGGCTCGCTGCACCAACTGCGCGGCGAGGCTCACGTGACCAGGATCCCAAATCGGCGAGATCTCCACTTGAGAGCGCCGCGCGAAGTTCAATCGCTCGCAGCAGAACAACCGCGGCGACTGCGCTCAGAATGGTTGCCAACAAGATCGCGGGAATGGAAGCGACCATCACCTCGTACGGCGCTGCCCCAGTCGCGTCGAGCGCTCGGATCTCCGATGAAAATGTCGCAACCTGAGCCGCATCGAAAGCGGCAGTCTCGCCGAATGTCACGAGAGCAATGGCGACGAAGGCGACGCATACTGCCCCCCGATCAGCGCGCCATGCTGCAGCCAGTCGATCGCGCCACGATGCTCCGTCCATCGTGAGCATCGTGCTTGTCAGACGATCGACCGCTGCCGCTCGAAGACAGATGATGCACGCTGCAATGGGCCAACTCCAAGCGACCAACGACGCGCCGAGCGTCGCGCCACGAAGCGCCCCCAACAAATCGTGCGTGATCGCATAGTCGGCAATCGCATGACCTGGGCGAAGAACCCGCCACCAACAATAGAAGACTGCGTACGCGGGGATGAGCGCTGCAGCGAAGCACACAGCACGAATGAACCAGCCGCTACCGCGAAGCGCTCGGCCGGGACCCCACCCGATGAGCGCCGCGAGTCCCGCGACCCCCAGTGCCAACATGATCGTGCGCACGAGCAGCGATCCTGGGCTCGCAATTCCCTCGCCACTTGCTTCGAGCCCATCCATCGAACTCTTCAGCAGGAGTGAAATCAGCGGCGCGAGCCACGCAATGGCGATGACGGCAATTCCTGGAGCAGCGAAAATCAGCGCGTGAAGCGGAGCCCGCTTCGCCGTCACTTCGCGCTCTCTTCGGCGCATGTGCGGCGTAGTGCGATAACCGATTCGTCGATGGATCTCGTCACGGCTGCTTCTTCAAACAGAAAGGGATCTTCCACGGAATCCAAGCGGTTGGATCTCGCAACCGCTGACATCATCGGTAAGTTCAAAGGCGGTGCATCGTCGGATGCACTGCTGGCTTCCGCCCCCGATTCAAGCACGATCAAGTTGCCGGATCGCGATTCGTGCAACCACCTACTCACCTTCGGCTGAAACATGTAAAGCATGAACTCATTTGCCTCGGCAGGGTGAGGAGCGTCCGCAACCATGGAGACGCTGTTCGGGATCAACATGGCCCCCCCACCGCTCTCACCAAGCGAGAACTGCCGCAGCGGCAAGAATGCGATCGATCCCCCGGCAGTCATCGCCGCGTACGCGTCATCCGAATCGGTGAGCCCCAACAGTGCTTCGCCGCGCATGACTGCATCCACCACCGAAGCATTGCCACCCGCGAGAATCTTCGGGCGATTGTTGGCGAATCCTTTCAGCCACCGTCCATACGAGCCACCCTCACGGCGCTCCATTTCGGATGCAAACGCTCCGATGTGTCCGCGTGTTGTTCCAAAGCGAGGATCTGCCATCGCGACCATTTTCGCAAACGCGGGCTTCGCGAGGTCAAGCATGGATGTCGGCAGTCGATCCGCAGTCACCGCGCGAGGGTCATAGACCAACACGCGCACACGCGGCGCAAATCCATACCACTTCCCTGCTTCACCTCGCATTGCATCCGGGAATTGATCGCCGCGAGCGCATCGCCACGCAGTCATCACCCCTTCATATCCGAGTTGCGACGGCGCGAAGCACTCACCTGACCAGAAGACATCTGCGCGCGGCGCCGATCGTTCGGCGCGAAGCATCGCAGCGAGCGCGGTGGTCTTGGAATTCTCGCTGTCGTAGCGCGCGCGAACTGCAATCCCGGTTTCCTCAGAGAACGCATCCAAGATTGGCCGCGCAATCGCTTCGTCTGTGCTCACATAGACCACGAGTTCGCGCGGTAACTGCGAGGAAACGTCACTTGCAGGGTTTCTTGCCGGGTTCTCTTGGTCGCAACCGATGATGATGAATCCCGACGCGAAAGCGAACAACACCGCAAGCCCAAGCCTCCGCCACAAACAGAGCGAACGAGCGTTGCCGCGCATCACGATTTCTTGGGATCCGAAGCTGCTGCGCCCGCTGGCTGTGGAGGCGGCTTTGCTGGCTCGGTGGCATTTCCTGAGGCAGGTGCGGGCGAAGGATCCGTCGGCGCACCCGCTCCGCTCTTCGCGTCGATCTTCTTCTTCAAGTCGCCAAAGTAGTGCTTGTGCACTTCGCGCAGATTTGCGGGAACTGGATCCTCCTCGGTGCCCTCTTCGTATCCGGTTCCAATTTCTCCAGAGAGTTGCCGCAATGTCTCGCGGCTCTCGCCAACCACTGGAGGCGCATCGACGAGTTGGCGTGCAATCACTTCACCACCAGTCGACTGCACCTTTTCCTTTCGCGCCTTGCTACCCGTTGCAGTTTTTTCTTTCGTGCGCTCGCCGCCAACGCCAACTCCACCTTTGCTGTTCATGCTGGATGGTCCTGGCATCGAGGGATCGGAGCCGCCCGCGCAAGCGCTCTGGCACTGCGACCTCGCCGCCTCGGCATCCTTCATCAATTCGTTGAGCATCTCCATTTCGCTCAGCGAGTCAGACGCCGACTCTGAGCCATCCTGCTTCTGATCCGAGAACTCGCCTCCCTCCGAGGACTGCTCGCCGGCAGCCTTCGAACTCTGTTGTCCCTGCTTGCACTTCGAACCCATCGAGTCGCATGCTTTGGCGATCTTGCTGAGGCTCTCGTTGGCCTTGGCCTGCGAGTCAATGGCCTTCTTGAGTGCCTTCTTCTGCGCATCATTGAGGTTCTTCGATCGATCGATCGCGGCCTTCGCTGCCTCAGAATTCTTCGCGAGCGCCCCGTCGAGGCCTGCTTTTTCGAGTTCTCGCTTGAGCGCATCGTTGGCATTTGCAGCTTCTTTCAGCTGCTGCGCCAACTCTTTCAGTTGCTTCGAAAGTTCTTCGCGCGTCGCCGCGTCCATCTTCCCCGTTTCGACTTGCTTCTGCAGTTCCTCCAGCGCGGACTTGGCGGCAGAGGCATCGCCGCGCTTGAGCGCCTCTCCGAGTTCCTTCAGCGGACCGGACTTCGATGGCTCGATTCGGCTGAGCGACTCTTTCATCGCGTCAAGTTGCTGCGCCTTCTCGCCTGCGAGAAGTTCATCGAGCCGTTTCGAGAGTTCGTTGACCTTTCTCGTGGTCTCGCGCCGGACATCGTCTGGTGTCGCGAGTTTCTCATCGGTGAGATCAGCCGAAGCCGACTTCTCTTCACCTCCCTTGCCGAGCTCCTTATCCAACTGCGGTTTCGCCTCAATTTGAGCTTGCAGCATGTCGACCTGTGCCTTGCCTGCTTCACGTGCGGCCTGCAACGTCGCAGCAAACGGGTCAGCAACTGGTTGGGCGTGACCGATCGAAAGCCCTGGGACGAACCACCAGACACAACATGCAAACACGAACAGTGCAGGTCCGATCCAGATATTGCGCGGTGTCCGAATCGGGAGCGCCCGCCCGAGTGCTTCAGTCATCCTGCGATCACGCGCAACCACGAGGGCATCCTCGACAGCCACCTGCGCAAAGGGATCCACGCGGTGCGCAACAGCAACAGCGGTGGAAAGGCGATCACTCAAGTTGAGGCGTACATCGACGAGTGAAGCCACCGCGACATCCCCGCCGGTCCGCTCGCGTCGAACGAGGGTCAACGCAAGAACAGCCAGAACGACTGAACTCGCGAGCACAAGAAACCACCAGCCTCTCTCTCCGAGCGCCGGCCACCAGAGCGCTGCCAACTTCGCAGCCACGGAAACTGCGACGAGGGCGACGCCACCCCAGACCGCGACACTGCCAATCGTCTGAATGAAGTTTCCCCAAGCGACACGGCGGCGCGCGCGCGTGATGAGGGTGAGAATCGGAGCGAGGTCTGCCATGGGTTGCATCGATGCTCTCAGGTCCGAACTTAGTTTAGGATAGCCCGAATGCCCCCATTCGCTTCGAGATCATTGCAACTTCTCTTCCTCAGCGGCACGCTCATGACGTCGAGCGATTCATTCGCGCAGTCGCCTCCGACCAAGTCGACCGAGCCAACCGAACAGTCGACTCCTGCGACTTCGTCAACCGATGAGAAGGTGCAGGCGAAGAAGTCCCTGCAGAATGCCCTCGCGAATCTGAAGTCGAAGGCTCTCGCGTTGAAGGCGCAGGCAGCCGCACTCGCCGCATCGCAAGCCGCAGCGAGTAAGGACGCGCCTCCTCCGACGGATCCCACAACGCCAAGCGATGATTCCGTAGCGCCTGCAGTACCTGTAGCGCCTGCAGTACCTGCAGAGCCAGCCGTGCCAGCAATGCCGGCAGCACCTGCCACGGACGCGACACCGACCGCGGATGAGCAATCGCAGGTCGAGCGCCTCGTCGAAGTCAACGCTGCTATTGCCAGTCGGGCTGAGTTGCTTGAAGCGCGGCTGACCGCACTTCAAGGCGCGCTCGATGAAAAAGCGGTCGAGTTGCAGCGGACTATCGATCGAGTCGAGGAACTGCGCGCTGCACAGGCAGCGGTTGCGTCAGTCGAACCGGCACCGAACGCGCAGCCAGCACCCGAGAGCGCTCCAACTGAAGCCCAAGATCCTTCGCCGACCGACGTGCCAACAACGGAACCTCCTGCAGCGCCAGTCGCTGCGGTGGTTGAGGTACAGATACAGGTCGAGCCAGCCCCCGAGCCAATCTCGGATTCCGAGCCGACACTGTCAGTTGATCCAGTGGAACCCGCTGAACCTGTTTCTACTTCCGAGCCCATCGCGGAAAACCAGACGACTCCATGGGAGAGTTCTGCGACATTCAATCTCGATCTTGCTCGTCGGTATGCGGCCCAGTTCGGAAACACGGACCCCGCCTCTCCAACAAACGTGCTCGACTTCGACGACTTCTCGATCGATGTGGAGCGATGGGCCACACGGCAGAACCGAATTCTCTGCCAACCCGTTGAGTGGTCGATCCGCGTCATTCGGGTGGAACCAGCGAAGCACTCCCCCGATCGTGTGCTCCTGCACTGCCAAGGAATTGGATCTGACGCCAAGCCTGTGGGAGCAGTCTTCACCGCGGAGTTCGACCGATCGGTCGTCGCCGACGCTCTCGACTTGAACGCACGGGACAGGGTTTACCTCTTGGGCGGCACCATCGATTCTCGGATCTCATTTTCTGCGGAGCACACACAGGAGGGTCCGTGGCACCGAGCTGGGCAGTTCATCGGTCCCTACTGCGTTTCGAACTGGGTCGTGCTGGGCACCCAACTCACTCGTTCAACGCCCTGATGCACCCAGATGATCATGTCTGTCTCTGTTTTCGGGTGAGTTTGCGAAAGTTGACTGCGTTTCTAGAGCGGGAGAAGCCAAGCGTTCCCAGCAGGCTCTCCGAGTGCTGCGATGCCGGAACTGGCTGCCATTGGTGCGTCCCCTTTCTTCGAAAGTTGCACGCACAGTGGCAAGCTGGGAAACCCGTAGGGCTCACCGATTCACCGAGCGACTACGAGCGAGGGCGAGCGCACTACAGGGCTTCAATTGCACCAAAGGCAGTTCCGAAGCATGGACCGCTCGCCGATCCAAATGATGGCCCGTCGAGTTGATATTGAGACTGAGTCTCAATATCATCTTTGGATGGCATCGGGTCCGATCAAGATTCCTCTCACCCAACTCGCTCGCGGGCAACGCGCGAGCGTCGAGTGTTCCGCACTCAATGCACTTGGGAATACCGACCGCTGCCTTCTTGCAGCAATGGGGCTCGGGGAGAAATGCGAAATCAGGATGTGCAAGCCGGGATCTGCGTGCATCATCCAAGTCGATCAGACTCGGCTTGGACTCCCGAAAGGTATCGCCGAGCAGATCATGGTGACGCCGCTTCCATTTGCGTAACCCATGGGTGCTCGCATCGCATTGTTTGGCAACCCCAACACGGGGAAGAGCACTCTCTTCAATCGCCTCTGCGCACGCAAGTCGAAGACAGCGAATTATCCGGGCAGCACCGTGGAGTGCGAGACCGGTCGCTGCAACAGCGATTACGGCGATTCAATTGAGCTGATTGACTCACCTGGGGTTTACAGTTTGTCCGTCGAGTCCATCGAGAGCAAGCTCTGCGATGAGTTGCTCGACGATCGCACGCTCGATGGACAACTCGATGCAGTCATCATCGTGCTTGATGCAAACAACCTCCTGCGAAACTTGCAGTTCGCAGCGAGCGTGCTCCGCCGTGGGATTCCCGCCGTGGTCGCAATCAACATGATGGATGTCGCCGAACGGCGCGGGCTCACGATCAATGAAGACTCTGCCACCGCGGCTCTGGGCGTACCTGCCGTACCGATCTCGGCACTCTCTGGCGAGGGAGTCGATCGACTCATGAACCGCGTCAGATTGATGTCGGCGACGCGAAAGTCAGCGCGTCCAACTCAACCCTATCCAACGTCCGACCCCGGCTCGACTGCGTCGGCAATCTGGGCGAATGCTGCGTACAACGAAATGGCTTCATATGCCGGCACATCTGTGGAAGCACAGCACAGGCTCAATGATCGCCTCGACGCTGCCTTTGCGCATCCCGTCTTGGGCATCGCAGCATTCTGTGCTGTGATGACGCTGCTCTTCGCGTCAATTTTCTGGATCGCACAGTTCCCGATGGATGCAATTGACTTCGCATTCAGCAGCCTTGCGACTTTCGTCGCGTCCGTGTTGCCCACCGGAGTGTTGAGTGAGTTTCTCGTGAACGCTGTGATCGGCGGGCTCGCGACGACGATCGTCTTCCTACCGCAGATCATGCTGCTCTTCTTCCTCTTGGCGCTCCTCGAGGACTCTGGTTATCTCGCGCGTGCCTCCTTTGCAGTTGATCGCGTTATGCGACGTTTCGGACTTCCAGGTCAGGCGTTCATGCCGCTGCTCTCGTCGCACGCCTGCGCTCTCCCTGGAATCATGTCGACGCGCTTGATACCGAGTAGGCGCGATCGACTTGCGACGATTCTCGTCGCGCCATTCATGTCGTGCAGCGCACGCGTTCCGGTCTATGCACTCCTCATCGGGGTCCTCTTCGCAGGGCGCCCGCTTGCTGCGGGGATCGGTTTCGTCAGTTGCTACGCGCTTGGCGCTGGCGCGGGGCTCTTGACCTCTCTGCTCATTCGCAGCACGATTCTTCGGGGTAAGAGCCAACCGATGATGTTGGAGTTCCCCGACTATCGCCTGCCAAGCGTCTCATTCGCACTGCGGTCCGCCGTAGAGCGTGGCTGGGTCTTCATCAAGAACGCTGGCACCATGATTCTGATGATCGCAATCGTGATGTGGTGGCTCGGTGCGTATCCAAAGGTCGCGCCGAGTGATGAATACGTCGCTCTGGAAGCGCGAGTGTCCGAAGTTTCCGCGAGCGATCCGACTGCAGGTGCGGCGCTGCAATCTCGCGCCGACCGACTTCTTGCGCGCGACCAACAGTCTGGCTCGTTCGCGGGCAAGATGGGGCAGTTCTTGCAACCAGTCTTCGCTCCGCTGGGACTCGATCGGCAGTTGACGGTGGCCGTGCTCGCCAGTTTTCTTGCACGCGAAGTCTTCACAACCACCGTCTTTGTCCTCGCTGGTGAGGGTCAGGGCGATGACGCTGACGCCGGAACTCTCGCTCGAGTCAGGGCGGCCACTCGAGATGATGCAACACCTCTCTTCACCACAGCCACCTCAGCATCGCTGCTCGTGTACTTCGTCCTTGCGATGCAATGCCTGCCGACTCTGGTCGTCGTTCGGCGAGAGACGGGGTCATGGAAGTGGCCGATCCTGCAATTCTGTTACATGTCTGCAGTCGCTTACGCAGCCGCACTTGTCACCTATCGAGTCGTCTCATGAGTTCGTTTCCGACCGATGACTGGCAGTTCTGGGTTGTGTGTGCACTCGTCGCCGCAGCTTTGTACTTCGGCGTTCGCCCGCTGCTACCACGAGTCGGCAAAGGGGGATCTTGCCCAAACTGCCCGTCAACGACCAGCAACCCGCCAGTCGAATCCAAGCCCGCCAAGTTGACGATGGAAGGGACCTCAATCCAACCGACGCGCTCGGAAGTTCGCGGGCCGAAAGCGCACGACTAGAACCGCTTGTGCGCAGGGCGGTCGTCCTTCGCCCGGTGACCGAGAATTGCACGCACAATCGCCAAGTCACTGGGAGTCGTGATCTTGATGTTGCGCGGATCTCCATCGACGACGAGGACCTGCTCGCCGAGGCGCTCGACAAGCATCGCATCATCAGTCGCTCCGCCGAGATTCTCCTGCGCGTATGCCCTGCGCAAGAGCCCCGCCTCGAATATCTGCGGAGTCTGAATCGCCATGAGCCGAGTGCGATCGATCGTTGCTTCGACTCGGCGCCCCCGAACGGCGTCTTGACCTGCCTCTCCGAGAATTGCATCTGCAATCGCGTCATCTGGTGCTGCAGCGAATGACTCTTCGCTCACCCGCTTGAGTGTCGAACTGACCGGGACGCCCGGAACAACGGCCGCCACGACTCGCGCTGCATCAAAGAGTCGAGTCAGTAGTGCGTCGGAAGCAGAAGGTCGAGCAGCGTCATGAACCGCAATGTGCGTGCACTCCTGCGAGACCGCAGCGATTGCATTTCGGACACTCTCCCAGCGCTCGATGCGACCGCCCGCCACCACTTGGACTCCGTGAAACCCAAGTTGTGCACCATATCTCGCACGAAACTCATCAATCGATTCGGGTGGCGCAGCAACGATGATCGACTTGACCTCGTCTCGTTTCGTGAAGAGTTCAACCGTTCGAAGGAGGAGCGGTCGGCCGCCAAGGTCCTCACCCAACTTGTCCCCGCCGAATCGATTCCCTTGGCCTGCCGCTGGAATGATCACCGCCACACTGAATTCGCTCATGTTTTCCTCGCTTCGCTCGGTTGGCCAAGATCTGGTTTCACGCCGCTCGAGACAACCGTCGTGCGCAGGCTCATTGCGATCGACCGTTCGTGCATCGCCACACTCGCATGATCCAGCGCTTCCTTCGCAGCAGCGAATGCGTCTGCGTCCACGCCTTCGGTCGAAATCTCGGCGCGCGCGACAAAGGATTGGAGACGCGCGATTGAAGCGTCGAGCGCATCGAGATAGTCGGGATCGAGTTCGCCACGAACGCGCGCAAGGGCGTCACCAATCCACTTGATATCAAGCTTCGAGTTCACGACCAAATCCACAACGCGATGCCGGTGCATGTCTGCCCGCGCATGGGTAACACTCTCTCGCTCGATTCGATCCACCTCGACGCTCGTCAAGCCGAAACTCGGTACCACTTGGACCGTGGCGCGCTGACCACTGCGCCGCTCCCCTGCCGTGACTTGCAAGACTCCGTTGGCGTCCACGAGGAATTCGACCTCGATCTGGGGAATGCCCGCGGGCATCGGCGGAATGTTGCAGAGTTCAAAGCGCGCGAGCGATCTGCAATCGCAAGCCATTTCTCGCTCTCCCTGCAGCACGTGCACCTTGACGCGGGTCTGATTGTCGACGCTGGTTGAAAACATCTCGCGTGCGCGAGTCGGAATCGACGCGTTTCGCATCAGCAACTTTGCGACCGCGCCTCCAACCGTTTCAATCCCAAGCGAAAGCGGGATCACATCAAGCAGAAGCACATCTCGACGTGTCCCCTGCAATATCGCGGCCTGTGCGGCAGCGCCAAGGGCTACGACACAATCCGGATCGATCGCTGTGTAAGGCTCCAGCCCGAAGAATTCATGAACGCGTCGCCCAACAAGTGGGATTCGGGTGGATCCACCCACCATGACCACACGGTCGATCGCGACACCACCCGCATCCTGCAAAGCACGCTGACATGCAGCGATCGTTCGTTCGACAAAGGGCGATGCAAGCGCTTCGAATTCCGATCGCGTCATTCGGCGGCGCAGGCGCAGCGCGTGGGCGAACTCCATGTCGATATCAACGAACTCCTTCTGCGAGAGCGCGATCTTGGTTGCCTGCGCGAAGTCTCGAATCGCCTGCTGGATCTCGGGGGCGATCTGGGAGCGGTCCCCGCCCCCGACCGAACGCGGAGACTGCGCGATCAATTCGCGCACCAAGACTTCCGACAGTGCGCAGTCAAGGTCGTCGCCCCCAAGATGCGTGTCGCCAGCTGTCGCGATGACCCGCAGCAGATCGCCATCACCAGCTTGACTCTCTGGAACCACCTGCAGAACCGAGACATCAAATGTCCCTCCTCCAAAGTCGTAGACCGCAATCGTCTCTGGTTCAGCGCGCCTGCCGATTCCGTATGCGAGTGCTGCCGCCGTGGGTTCATTCACGATTCGAACCGCATCGAGACCCGCCAATCGCGCTGCGTCTCGAGTCGCCTGCCGCTGCCCATCGTCAAAGTATGCCGGCACTGTGATGACAGCACGCGTGACGGCGCAACCAAGGCAGCGCTGAGCACTCTCACGCAATTCGCGGAGAATGACGGCCGCGACCTCCTGCGGAAGGACTGTTGCACCACCTGCTCGGATCGCAGCGAGTCCTCGAATTCCATCGACCACCTCGAACTGCGCCTCCTGCGGGAGCTTCATGACCTCTGCATATGAGCGCCCCATGAGCCGCTTCGAACTCAGCACCGTGTCGCGCGGGAACTCGACCGCGTGGGCACGCGCTTCGTCCCCGACTGCGACCGCAACACCATCTCGATAACGAACCGCAGATGGAAGCATGCGACGTCCGTCGAGAGATTCCAGTATTCGCGGCCCTGAGGCATCGCAGAACGCAACGAGGGAGTGCGTGGTACCGAGATCGATTCCGACGATCGGATCGGCGCACGAAGCACGAGGCGCCGCCGAGGGATCACGGAGCGACACCGCCCGTGCCTCACGGGAATCGCCGAGGTTGTTGGACTTGCTCGCGGGCACTCAAAGCGATTCTAGAGAGACATGGCACCGCGAGGACACTCCATCCGCTCGCTTGCGGGCGGAACCCCTGCTGCCTGCTGCCTGTTGCCTGCTGCCTATGAGACCAAGACTATTCAGCGCTTTGCGCGTGCGTCACACAGCGCTCGTGCGTCAAAGCATCTCGAAGTGCGGCGAGCGCGCGGTGCTTGCGTACCCGATCGCGCCCCGCCAAAGCGCGGCCCGCATCAGAGCGCTCGTTCGGCAGCACGTTCTCCGCGCAGAGCGATCGCAAGACCTCGCAGTGCACAGATGGAAGCCGCTCAAACGCGCGCTCGAGATCGGCCTCGGTAAAAGTGGGCTCTGCACGGTGCACGGGATCAGAGTCCGTCCCCAAGCGCACTCCATCTGCGCAAGCGCTCCGCTGGTATGCACGGAGAGTCGACTCTCGATGGCGCTGTTCAGTTGTAACAACACGGACAAGCCGCCTGCGGACACACTGAAAGAGATAGGCACAGTTGAGAGTCACTTCAACCGCTGCGCGGCTCGACGGTTCGCGGCGAAGTAACTGGATGAAAACTTCTTGAAGTGCATCCTCGATGGCAGGCATCGGAAAACGACCGCGAAGAATCGCAGTGATGCGCTCACGGTGTTGGCGATACGCGCTTTCTAGTCGTAGTCCCCACTGCTCGGCCACGGCGTCTGAATGATCGTTGATCATTGTGGACTCCATCAAGTGACGTTTGCGAAGCCGTTGCAGCGTAACCCGCCGCGGATCCGTGGCGGAATTTCAAGCGCAACTTCTTTAAGGAGACCCTTATCGCGCGACTTATCCCCCGGCGATCCACCGATCGATCACCGCGCTTGCTTGCCAGCTTCCGGCAAGCGATCGAGCTCAGGGCGAAAACGTGCAGCCGCGATGTTCGCCAAGAAGTCCGTCATCTCCTTTACCGACGCGTCAGTCCCATTGACAACGAACTGTTGGCGTCCGTCGGCCCAGGCGACCGCGATGTCTGCCACAGGCCCGCGCTCTTCAGGGGGAGTGTTGGGGGGGTTCGCCGAAAACCACCCGGCGCTCTCAGCGATGGCGTGAATGCTGCCGCACTGTTCAAGTGAGAGACTCGTCTTCCAGTATGTCTTCAGGTCAAGCGCGGCCAGTCCCGCTCCATATGAAAATGTTCCTTGATCAATCGTGAAGTACTGGTATTGAGCGGAGCGTGGCTCGCGCAACCAGATTGCCAGCCCAATGCCACACTCTCCAGGCTTTTCTTTCGAAGTGGGCAGCGTGTTGCAGCCCGATGGCACTCCAAGCAGCAGCGCTATCGCGCCAACCGCAATCTGCCCATGCCTCGCGCGCTGACTCTTGCTCACGGTGCAACAGCGTTCGGTTTCGCCCAAGAAAATGGCGGCGCCTTCGCGAATCCTTCATAGGGATTCGGCCCGAAGTCATATCGATGTGGAAGGTGCCGGTCCGCGGATCGATCGCTGCCCCATGCGAGGTCGCAGAGACTTCGAACGAGGACAACCGCGTGCGGGTCCTGAGCGTCCGCGACCTTCGTTCGACGCACGAACCACCAATCATTTCCTTCTGCATGAAAAAACAGGATGTAGACAATTTCATCTTGCAAGGGACGAATCGACCCAGGCCACACATCGGCCGATGATTGCGCAGGATTGAGCCACCCCTCGTCACCCGCCAACCGCCACAATCCATCCAGCTGCTGCTGATAGAGCCATCTCGTTGGCAGCGGCCGCGTCGTGAAGCCGAGGCTATTGCCGAAATCGCTGTGCAAGCTTCCATCTGCGAGAACGGTGAGTTTCCCCTGGCGCCTGTGAATCTGGTCGAGGTCTTTCGCTGCACTTCCAGTCAGGATCGTGACATCGACAGAGAAATCGGCTGGTGGCTTCGGAGCCGTCACGACCAACGTCCGAACATCAGTGCATCCGAGGTTCACTACCAGTGATGCCGTGGAGAGCAAGAGCACTGAGAATGAAGCGACCGCTGACCTCATCGCAGCAAGGGTAACACGGCAATGCATTCGGTACTCTCCATGCGCCATGCTCACGAGCGCAGACTGGATCAACGCCTATCTCTCGACCCCCGCGAGCGCCAAGGAACAAGCAGATGTGCTCACTGCTGTCGGATTCCCCTGCGAAACATCACAGTTGATTGCGAAGGGTGACACGGCGCAGGAAGTGGAAACCACCAGCAATCGCGGAGACTGCCTCTCCCACATCGGACTCGCCCGCGAGATTGCAGCCGCGACGAAGCGCGAAGTTCGTCTCCCACAGATAAAGGCCGCACGCTCGAAGGATCCCGCCAGCACCGCGATCACTGTCCAGAACCACGAAACAGCGAAGTGCCCTCGGTACACCGCGCGCGTCGTGCGAGGGATCAAGGTTGCGCCGAGCCCCGACTGGCTGCGTGAGAGGCTCCTCGCAATCGGGCAGATTCCCCGCAACAATGTCGTGGACTGCACCAACTTCGTCCTTTTCGAGTACGGGCAGCCTTCCCATGTCTTCGATCTTGCGACGCTTCAAGGTCGGGCAATCCACATCAGATCCGCAGAGCCAGGAGAAGAATTCCTCCCGATCGGTGATGGTGCGAAACCAATCAAACTTGCCGGCGGCGAACTCGTGATTGCCGACGCAGACCGACCAGTTGCGCTTGCGGGAGTCAAGGGTGGCGCCCTCACAGCCGTGACCAACTCGACAACCGATATCGTGATCGAGGCTGCTGCATTCAACCCAATCGCGGTGCGGCGCACCTCTCGGACCACCCGAATCGCAAGTGAATCGAGTTACCGCTTTGAACGTGGAGTTCACCCTGCAGAGATCGACGAACCGGCGGAACGCTTGCTGGCACTCATTCTCGAAACAGCTGGCGGAACCGCACTCGATGGCGTTGTCGCTGCCGGTGTGCCAACTGCGCCAACCGCATCGGTTTCACTGCGACTCGATCGCCTGGACGCGATTGCCGGCTTCTTGATCCCTTCAGGCGAAGTGGCGCAGATCTTGACGGTTCTTGGTTTTTCCCCCGTCGTTTCTGGACGGATCATCGCATGCACAATCCCCGCTCGGCGCCTCGATGTCACTCGCGAGATCGATCTCATTGAAGAGGTCGTGCGGCTCGCAGGCCTCGATCGCATTCCGATGAATGATCGTGTGAACATTCGACCGATCGGCACACAGCCCACCGTCGCTTCGATCCGCAACGCAAAGAATTGTCTCGCCGGACTCGGCTACGTCGAGACTGTCTCGCCGACGCTCGTCTCCGAACGCGCTTCCAAGCCTTTTCTCAGCGACACGGTCTCGGCACTTCGAATCGAGGACGAACGCGCACTTGGGGATCCGATCCTGCGCCCCGCGCTCTTGCCCAGCCTCCTCCAATCACTGAAATTGAACCGCGATCGAGGCACGATGAGCATCAGACTCTTCGAACACGCTGCGACGTTTTGGCTCTCGGGCGGAGTCCATCACGAGCGCAGAATGCTTGGACTCGCGGTGGGCGAGACAGGCGACGCCGAAGCCCACTATCGACTGATTCGAGGATCGGTGGAGCGCGCGGCTCGAGAACTGCGCGGAATGCACGCGCGCATCGAAGTCAAACTGGAGTGCCCAGACTCGGATTCATTTCCCGCATCCGCCGCGCTGAACCCGCAAGGTTTCTTGACGATCGACGGAGTCGCCGTTGGTGTACTCGGGCTCGTCAATGTGGCAGCACTCGAATCCGCGGGGCTGGACGCACCAGTTGGTGCCGCAGAACTTGACTGGGAGCGTCTTGCGATTGGCTACCCACCAACGCCCCGTGCTACACCGATGCCGACAAGCCCATCACTGGATCGCGATCTCTCAATCGTTTTCGCGGAAAGCGTCACCTGGTCTGAGATTGAGGCGTCGATCCGAGGCGCAAGTCTTCCGCACCTGGAGTCGATCACTTTCATCGGGAACTGGCGCGGAAAGAACATTCCGCCGCACAAGAAGTCCACGACGCTGCGCCTGGACTTCAGAGCCGAACGCACGCTCAAGCGCGAAGAGATCGACCCCCATGTCACGCGGCTTGTTGAAATCCTCGCGAAGGATCTGCAAGGGGAAGTTCGGTCATGAATTGGCAGATCCAGCCGGAGGCTTCGCCATGAGTGAGTCAAGCATTTCGCAAATGACAGTCGGGGAATTCGTTGATGCACTTGCCGCAAAGCAACCTGTGCCTGGCGGCGGCGCATCCGCTGCGTGCGTGCTGGCCCAGTCGGCTGCACTCGGATCGATGGTGATTGCTTACACCCTTGGAAAGCCGAAATTTGAACCACACCGTATCCGTCTTGAGCGCCTCGATTCGATCTTCGCGAATGCGCGAACAGATGCACTCGACCTTGCAGATCGAGATGCGACTGCCTATCTGAAGTTGAATGCGCTTTGGAAAATCCCAGCCGAAGAACGTAAATCCAGAACCGATTGGACCGAAGCGGTTGCCGAAGCGATTGCAGCTCCCACAGCCATCGCAGATCTTGCGATGGGCGTCCTCGCCGCACTCTCAACGATGTCTGCAATGACATCGGTGCAACTCGCGAGCGACTTGCGTATTGCGCAGGGCTTTGCGCATGCCGCACTTGAGGCCGCGCTCTTGAATGTGGAGGTCAATCTGCCGCAAGTACTCGATCCTGCCAAGCGCACGGAGGGCGAATTGTTCCTTGTTGAGAGGCGACGCGAAGGCGCGGCGCTCCGCACGGCAAGTACCCGGACTTAGCGAAAGCAACGCGTGGAGATCCTGCTTCTCTTGCTACTGGGAGCAATCGTCGCAGCGGTTGCATTCGTTTGGGGCATTGTCAGCGATGCACGACATCCGTCGCGCGCTACAGCGGGTTGGGCGCTCGGCCGCGGCTTGCCAGTGGATCCTGCCGATTGCAAGTTGCTCGCAACCGACGAACTCTGGGGGCTCCAGCAGCCAGCGTGGCGGATTCAAGGCGGAGATCCGAGAGGGCCGGTCACCGTCATCGTGCACGGCTGGAGGCGCTCGCGCATTGATTCGCTTCGGCGAGTTTCACCTTGGTGGAGCGTGAGTTCTGAAATATGGCTGCTCGACCTCGAGGGGCACGGGGATTCACCCGCGGGCCCCACGAGTTTGGGATCAAGTGATGTCCCTGCATTGGTCGCGCTCATCCACGATCTCGCCGCACCGAGTCTCTCACGCTCGAATCGACCGAGTCGTGTCCTGCTCGTCGGACACTCGCTGGGCGCAACCATCGCACTTCGCGCCGCTGCACAACTCGATGAAGCCTCGCTCGCTGGACTCGTCGCGTTCGCTCCTTACGAATCACTCCGCGAACCACTCGGATGCCGACTGCGCGCAGGCGCATTACCTTCATTTCCATTTGCGATCGTCGCGGAGGTGTGCCTTCACGCGCTTTGCGGTCGTGAAGGCAGCACTCAAGTGGCGATGAAACGACTCAACGAAATGAAGGTGCCCACACTTCTCCTCGCTGCAGAGCACGACGCTGTGGTGTCGTTGGCGCATGTCCGAAAACTGGCGAGTGCGAGCGGACTCTCTCTCGAAGTCGACCCAGAAGCAATGCATGATGACCTTGGAACATCCCTTGCAAATCGTCCAGACTCAGCCACCGCCAAGGCGTGCGCGGGGTTTCTCGAACAAATCCGCCAACGCATGACGGCGACGTAACGCGTGAGCGCTCGCGTCGCGATCGACTACTTCGCGGCGTCCTTTGGCTGCTCGACCGCCCGCAGCCACATCGCACGCGCCGTGAGTCCCTTCGTGTCGCTGCGGATCTCCCAGACCAGTGGACCGAAGTAACGATTGAGCAAGGCGAGGTCGACTTTCTCAAGCGAGCCGATCGTTGCTGGATTCAACCGCGTCGGGATGAGGACATCGGTTGCAGCATCTTTGTCATCCTCCTTCGAACCTCCACCTGCAGCTCCCCCGCTTTCAGCGGCGAGAGTCTCGTCCATCGAGAGGAGGGCCTTTCGGTTCTGGTCGAGGATCACGGGCATATCCGCGTATCCCCATCCAACGACTGAACCCGGCGCGAGCGCTGAAAGCGCACGAATGTAGAGCTCGTTCTCTGCCAATGACTTCGTAGACGCATCGCCAGCAGATCGAAGAGATTGCTCGACGGCTTCAGGCGACCCGATCAGGAGCGACCCACCACCGAGCCCGAGTTCCATGCCGATGCCTTCGCCGCCGTACACGATCTGCCCTTGGAAATCCCGCGGCATCATTCCAGCCGACGGAAGGATCGTTGCGAGAAGCGCGTTGGTCGCCTTCTCGTCCGTGCACCGAATAGCCGTAAACGTTCGCATTCCCTCCACGCCGTCCGGAGCCTTTCGCCCGACTGTCGAAACTTCGGGACCAAGGCTTGAAAACGCTTTCCCGAGTCCTGGCGCATACTGCTGAAGCATGGGCGCAATCGCATCCGCCTCTTGCTCTGGGAGCGATGCCACGACATCCTCGATCATCTCCATGATGTTCTCGAACCTTACATTGAACCGCTGATAGACCACTGCATCGTCGCCGAGGAGCACTGGTGGAGGTTGAATCGGCGTCGCATTCGAGAGAATCTCCATCAGCCCAACTTTCGTACCAGGGACATACGCGCTGATCGACACATCCGCGAATGAAGCACCATCACTCGTTCCCAGAGAAAATGACCAAGCTCGAACATCACCGAACATTTCGTTCGCGGCGATCCGAGACGAGGCCATCGGCCCCGCAAAGATCGGAGCGATCAGTTCCTGAATCGGCGCGGTCAACAAAGTGACCGACACATCTCGCTCTCCAACGAACGCGACAACGCCGCGCCAATCCTCTGTATCTGCGACGCACGGAACCGACTTCCCCGCCGAAACCGCCATGGCATCCTCGAGGGCGGGGATACTGCTTGCGGCAAAGAACTGCGATCCAGAACGAATGAAGTAGACCGCTTCTGGCAGGGACGTGATCTCCCCAAGTGCATCAATCCCTCGGGGACGTCGCCGACTCGGTGGCTGCGGATCCCGCCCCGGTTCTTCCTCTGCTTCGACGGGCAGCACGATTCGCGTCGCACGCACGCCACCGGCAATCTCGACTTGCTCAAACGGTTTCTGTGAGTCCTTCTCCAACTCTCGAATGACGCCGTCGAACATCTTGCCCGCGTCATCAGCCCTCTCCTGATAGTCCGCCCAGAACAGCAGACCAAGTTCAGGCGCATCGAGTTCCTCGTTGTG
This sequence comes from uncultured Singulisphaera sp., assembly GCA_964356445.1. GTDB lineage: Bacteria > Planctomycetota > Phycisphaerae > Phycisphaerales > SM1A02 > F1-60-MAGs104. The sequence continues at coordinate 39,346 of CAYHHO010000010.1, forward strand.
CTCGACAAACAGGGCGATCCCCATCGGCCCAGGCCATGGGACTTCCTGCAGATCGATCCCCATCCGCTGGAGTTGCTCTTTGCGCTGAGCCTCAACTTCGCTGCGGCTCGCTGCAACCGAGGACTCGATCGCGGCGTCCTTCTGAAGTTGCCCGATCGGCGATGCTTCTAGCCTCGCGACGGTGCCATGGACATTCTTGCATTCAAGAACCAGCGCGCTTCCCTTTGGAGCCATCAGTTCAAACTTGAGGTCGTCCGCTGCGCTGGTATGGGCCGTTGCCAGGGAAATCGCAATCGCAGCACACACGAAACAGAGTGAATTTCGTCCCATCAGATTCTCCATGGAGGGTCTCAGACTTCGATCACCAAACGCGCGACGCTTCAAGAACCAAACTCAAGCACCTCGCTCACACTTCACAGTCCGCCATCACGATCCGCCACTGACATCCTTCACTTGCGGCGGCGGTGTGAAATCCATGCGCGGAGGTGGCTTGAGATAGTTGTTGCCCGAATTCGGATTGTTGCGATCGAACGCGAATGCCTCGCGATTCCGCACAAAGTCCTTCAGATACCGCGCTGGAATCGCAAATCCGAGCGACTCGCCTCCACGAATTCCCATGTTCGTGATCCCAACGACTTCGCCTCGGGTGTTGAAGAGCGGACCGCCGGAATTGCCAGGGTTGATCGCGGTGTCGGTCTGAATGTACGTGAGCCCATCGAAGTTTCTGGAGGTCGTGGACACGACGCCTTGTGTCATGGTCCGCTCAAGCCCAAGTGGGTTTCCGATCGCGAAGACGGGCTGACCGATGTCGAGACCATCTTGCACAACAACTGGGGCACACAGAAACGGCTTTCCCTCTGGATTCTTGAGGCGTATGAGCGCGAGATCGAGTTGGTTGTTGACCGCGATCAATTCGACATCTTCGATTTCAATGCGCTTGAGGGTTCCGTCCGATTGCGCGAGCCAAATGGTCGCCCGAAGGTTGGTCTCACCCTGCACCACATGTGCATTCGTGATCGCGTACCCCTCGGGGTTGATGATGACCCCAGATCCAAGTCCCGCCGGAGTCGAAACCTTGATGACAGCAGGTCCGATGATTTTCGCGTGCTCGCGAGGAGAGAGTTCTGGCAAATTTTCAGCAGTCGAAAAGAGCGAGTCTTCCGTTCGCTTGGTCTTGGAGACTCCCGTCGCGTCCTGGACCTCGCCGATGTCTGCCATTTCGAAGACAAGCACATCTGGGCCGACATCAATCCAGACCCGTCGATCGCTGCGCTTGACCACATCGCCTTCGATCCTGCGTCCACTGCGAAGAACGATGACGTCTGCGGGACCGCCCGCAACCACCGCTGCGTCATCGACCAAAACTGGCTCGAAAGACGGCGAACAGACCAAGAGCGCGACCAATGTGATCGAAAGGGGAAGGAGCATCTGAGATTTCTCCGTGGTTGAACCCGTTACTATAACTCATCCAACCAACCGATGGAACACCACATGAACCGGACGCATTCGACAACCCATCATCATTTCTCGCCGTACCTGATCAGCGGACTCGCGCTCCTCAGCGCAACAACTGCCGCACACACCCAAACCGCGGCACCAGCAGCGAATCGCATCTCGGATCATTTCGGCTTCGACGGCATCGACGCGATCAAGATTGACAAGTCTGCAGGTCCAATCACGACTGCAGATCTCGACAGCGATGGGCGAACGGATCTGATTGCGATCAACAATCGAAACAGCCGAATCGATCTTCTCTATCAGAAGGCTGGCGCGAAACCGACGGACGATGTTCCTCCGACTTCAAGCATCAACGAGATACCACAGCACTGGCGATTTCGCAGGGTGGAAGTGCCGGTGTCCGATGCGGTCGGGGCGGTCGTTCCGTTCGATTTCGATGGCGACAAGCGAATGGACATCATCTACAGCGCCGAGAGTGGCAAACTCGTCTTCATGAAACAGGCCGCTCCAGGCGTCTTCGAGGTGGTGCGCAAGCACACGGTGAAGGGACTCAACCCAAGTCGTGATGCGCTGGTTGTGACGAATCTCGTCGGTGATAGCAAGCCCGAACTCGTCGGCATCGCCGGCGGACGCATCCAGATTTGGCCATTCACTGGGTCGGACCTCGGGACTGCTTCAGAACTCTCCGCGGGCAACGGAAACATCATCGCTGTCATTTCCGACGACCTCGATGGCGATGGTGCGAATGACCTCGTGGGAATGATGCCAGACGATGCTGCGCCACTCCGTGCGTGGTTCGGTTCGAACCAGGATGGCAACTCAGCGCTCGGCCCGCAGACTCGGTTTGAGATGCCACCGATCCGCGATGCTGACATCGTGCACATTCCTGGGCTGAAGGGAGCCGCGCTGTCGGTCGTCGAAAAGCCCTCGAAGCGCGTTGTCCTCTTGAAAGTCGCGAGCGAGCCAATCACCGAGGGTGGCGATCGGGAGGCGAGCCTCCAGTCTTGGGCGTTTACAGATAGCGCGAATCGGAAGCGCGACACTGCCATCGCAGACATCAACGGCGACGGATTGCCGGACCTGCTCGCTACAAACACCGAAGCCAATGCCGTCTCGATCTTCCAGCAAGTTCCGGGAAGAGGATTCGTGGGCATGCAGAATTCGCCCGCATACACCGACCTTGACTTCGTGGTTGCGGGCGATGTCGATGGCAACGGCAAGGCAGAGGTCTTTGTCAGCAGCGAGAAGGAAGGAGTCGTGGGGCGCACATCATTCTCGAATGACGGGCTCGATTTCCCAAAGACGATGCCGCTCACTGGAGGAATTGCTCCGACAGCGCTCGGACTCGTCAACATCGACGGACGCGAGTGGGTTGCGATCATCGGCAAGGATGGCAGGAACTACTCCATCGAACTGCAACCAGCGGATGGATCGACCGATGGCAAGGTGTCTATCCCGCTTGGCGCTCTCAGTCGCGCCCCCGACACGATTCTCGCGCTCGATGCCGATCACGACTCGTTGACGGATCTTCTGCTCTTCACGCCAGACAAGCCAATGACCATGCTGCGCCACGAGCCAACAGTGACGGCGCCAAGCGATGGCGAAGTCAAGGCCGCAGCGCCAACATTCAAGACGCTCGAAAGCAAGGACATGGCGCAGTTCGGGCTCGCACAGGCTGCGAACGCGCAGAACACGACGACCGCTGACATCGACGGCGATGGTAAGAACGAGTTGCTCGTTGCCGACCGGAACTTTGTGCGGGCGCTGCGGTTCGATGCCAAGAGCGGCTGGCAAGTGGTCGAGCAAATCAACGCGCCGCGTGGAGACACGAAGTTCAGTTCAATCACCATTCAGGCAAACAAGGGCGGAGATCGTATTGCTGCAGGAGATAGCGAGAATGGCAAGGTCATCATCTTCGCCTCCGACGCAACCGCGAAGAAGTGGAAGCAGGCTGACGAATTCGATGTCAAGGGATTCAAGTTCAACT
>CAYHHO010000011.1:0-40549 GCA_964356445.1 uncultured Singulisphaera sp.
GATCACTGCGTCTCGGCGAGCAGTCAGCGGTGCTCCAAACGCTACGAGTCGCGCCCCCCACTCGCCAACTCGCTGTCGGATCAGGTCGTTCCACACGACAAGTTTGCGCGCACATCGCGCCATCTGACGCAGCGCCATGACCACGCCTTCATCTGAAAGGTGATGGAGCACGAGTGAAGCATGGGCGACATCAACCAATCGTTCGCCAAGAGATTGATCTGCGGTCAGGAGGTCGACTTGCTGATAGCGAAGCGTTCCTCCAACATCGAGAGCGCGCGCCGCATCGAGGCATTCGCTCGCGCGGTCGGTGCAAGTTGCACGAATCGACCAGCCCTGTCGCTGTGCGTGAGAGACGGCTTCACGAACGATGTCGCCGCAACCTGTTCCAAAATCGAGCAGCGTCACCTCGCCTCCGCGCACTATGGAACAGCGGGTCGCGATGACACGCACGAGCGCGTCCGAAGCGCCACAGAAGCGGTTCAGCCGCCGCATGATCTTGAATTCAGACTGCAGCAGATCAAGATCAGGGTGCTCGACATCCATCGCCTCATGATCGATGCACCGAAGCGTCTGCGGCCATGGAGTCATGCGGTGTGCGATGATAGGATCGCGAAGATGGAGCGAACGACTTGGGGATCGAATGTGCTCGTCGCAGTTCTGGTGCTCACTGCACTCACTGGATGCAACAACTCGAACTACCCAGACCTCATGCGCGTGACAGCGCGGGCGGACGAGACGATCGCAACACTGGATGCGACTTATCGAGGAACGGACCCGCTCTCGGCGCGGATCCAAGCGCGAAACAAGATCGTCCAATTGCGTGAGTGGCAGTTGGCCGTGCTGAAGCGGATTAATCCGCGCACAATGCCCGAGTTTGAAAGCGGCGGGTTGAACTGGGCGCAAGCCGACGAGAAGAAAAAACAACTCGTCGATGATGCCGTGAAGCGCGTTCAGGAAGCGAAGGCATTGCCCATGCCGACGGCAACGGCAAAGCCCGCAACGCCGACGCCGACAAGCTCGACGGCAGCAAGCTCGACGCCGACAAAGTCGAAACAGTGATGGTTGTCGGGATCAACGCAATCTAGATCAGCTACCAGTCCACGCCGACAAGAGGATTGTCATGTCACCGCCATCGGTGATGCCGTTGCCGTCGAAGTCGCCTTCCGAGGTGCCCCACGCCGCAAGCAGCATCGCGAGGTCGAGACCGTCGACATCACCGTCGCCGTCGAGGTCACCAGGTCCAGCGCACGCATCAGGGATGCCGTCACCGTTGCAATCGCGCGGACCAATGCGCAGGTAATAGACATCCTGCTCTCCATTGACCGTCGTGCAGAATGCGAGGTCAGCGCCCGTCAAGTCGGAGATCATGTGAAAGTAGTCGCCCATCTTCTGCTGCTGAGGCCAGCCAGCGGTCGTGTTGAACGAACCAGTCTGCGCGATCGGTGCGGCGAACGTCGCGCCACCGTCACTGCTCGAAGTGGAGTAGAGGCGCGCAATGTTCATCGAGCCGGCCTCGTGCGTGCTCAACCAAACGACGTCGATGCGCCCGTTGGGAGCGACGCTCATCGTGGCGTGCCAATTCCAGGAGTTTGCGCCTCGCGGTTCTGGATTGACACGAGTGTGCGCAGACCACGTGGTGCCACCGTCATCGCTATGAACGAGGTGCACATCGAGCGGATCGTCGACGCCTCCAACAGGAGCCGGATCGACGCCAGAGAGGATGTAGATCCGCCCGCTGTGTGGACCGTCGGAGCGATCGACATCAATCCACACCTGCGCGAGCAACCCCGACGGATTTGGCCCTACGGCCCACGGCATCCCGCCGCCCATCGCGATGACGCGAGGCTGGGTGAACGTGACAGTCTGCGATGGATCGCGCGCGTTGTCGCTACGTGTGAACAAGAAGGTGTCGCTGTCGAGCGGCAGGCTGCGGACACCCGCGATGAACAGTTCTCCAGCTGCGCCAACAGCCAGCGTTCCCCAGCGAATCGGATCGGCCATCGGCACGGGAGCGTCGAAGGTCAGGCCTCCGTCAATGCTGCGCACGAATGGAGTGCCTGGGTACGGGTTCTCTTCTGTGCTCCAGTGGAGATAGACGTGGTCACGACTTGGACCATTCGTGAGGTCGACTGCCATCCACGACTTGTCGCCGCCGTAGGAGGGAACCGATGAGGGCCACGACTGACCGCCATTGTCGCTGCGAAACATTTGGCAGTAGTAGTTCTGCAGCATGCTGCAGTACAGAAATGTGCCGTCGGACAGTGACGCCAGTAGTGGATCGCTGCGGAACACATTGTTCTCAAGGACTCCGGGAAAGTGCCATGTGCGACCGCCGTCTTCGCTCCAGCCATAGCCAGCCTCGCGGGCGTTCGAAGAGATTGTGTCGAAGTGGCGCCAGCCGATTGCCATGCGCCGCGGATTCGTTGGATCGACCGCGAGCGATGGTTCGTTCGCGGCATCGCCAACGATGTTGAGCCCGATGGCGGAGACGTTGACTTGGACGGGCGACTGAGCAAACGCTGCAGCGGCGATCACGAGTGATAGCGCGGCTGCAGCCGACTTTGGGGATGCAAGGCTCATGGGATCGACCATACCCCAATGCTGCGCGAGTGCAATTATTCGCGGGAATTATCGCGGTTTCGACAGGGTCAACGGCAAGGTTTATTGCGGATTGCCCGCAGCGCGCAGCGTGTTGGATCCCGTCCGGTTGGGTCCCGCCTCGGCCTACGGGAAAATCTGTTCGCAGACGCGAACACTTCTGCCCGTAAACAGGGGGTGCGCGCGAAGCTGAATGACCCCCTGCTATCGTGACACCAATGACTCGGGGCGTTCCATCCACCGATCACTTTCCATCAACGCATCGCACATGGCTCGAGACGCAGATCGATGCCGGTTGCGCCGCGCGCGATGGCGGCGACGCGCAGGCGCACCGCGAGGCCATCCGAGAACTCAGCCGTCATGTGATGGATCGCTATCGCGAACCGCTGCGCGCATACATCCGTGGATCGCGCTGGCGCACATTCGGCGACGCAGACGATCTCGTCGCTGGATTCTTTGCGCGGCGGCTCGATTCGCTTGAGTACTTGCAGCGCTGGCAGTCGGTGGGAGTGCCGCTGCGCCGCTGGTTGATGAACGGCATCCTGCTTGAACTTCGCACACTCGCGCGCGAGGCGCGGCGGCGTGCTGCGCGCGAGGGTGGTCCGCGCGCGGACGCAGAGACGCCAGCCGACGACACATCCCGCGACCCGACCGCAGAGCGCGCGTTCGACCGCGCGTGGGCGCGTGGGATTCTTGTCGAAGCTGCGGCGCAGGCTTCGGCGGAGCTCGCCGACGAGGGGCGCGAGAAAGCGTGGCGCCTCTTCGAGCGACATGTTCTCGATGGCGTCGAGTACGCGGCGGCGGCTGATGAACTAGGCATTCCGCGCGACGAGGCGAGGGCGATGAGCAAGCTGGCGCAGTACAGACTGCGGCGCGCGATCGCGGTTGTCCTGCGCGATGACGGTGTGGCTGCTGAGGATCTCGAACGGACTGTCAACGATGTCTACGCAGCGGCGCTGGGAGATTGACGATGCAGTCGCGCGGCGGCTGGCAAATGCGAGCGAGATCGCCCGCGCTCAGGAACAGCCGCGGTGGCGACGAGGCGGATTTGGGGCAGGTCTCGCTGGAATAATTCTGCTTTGTGCTTGGGCTGCATGGGGACCTGGAGGCTTTCTCTCTTTGCAGGGCTCTGTCGGTGCGGGGGTGTTGCCCGCCGGGGGCGCTGCAAGTTCTGGAGAAAGTTCCATGTCAAACATGACAAGCAAGTCAACTGAAAATTCCCGCTTCGCCAATGTCGCCGCGTCAGCGGCCGTCGCGTTTGCCGCAGTTTCTTTTTCGCCAGAGATCGACGCGAGTTGCGCGCAAGGTTCTGGCGAATGCGAAGGCGACATCAATGGAGATGGAGCGATCAACGGGATCGACCTTGCGATCGTGCTGACGAACTGGGGACCGTGCACTCCGCCGCCACTGCCTTGGGCGACGACTATTGAGGCGTTCCCTGATCCAGCGGTTGTGACCGATGCGGCGCTGCGCCAGAAGATCATCGAGACGAATCTCCCGTGGCGCGTTCGCGACAATGCAAGCAACATCGAGATGCTATTGGTGCCGCCTGGGACTTTCATGATGGGGTGTAGTGCGTCGGTACAGAATGCGTGCGAGACCGGCGAGAGTCCCGTCAATCAAGTGACGCTAACCAGTGCCTTCTATCTCGGCAGAACTGAAGTGACGCAGGCGCAGTGGGCCGTGGAGATGGGAAGTAACCCCTCGCAATTCTCGACCAGTTCGGACAGTCCGTCGCGACCAGTTGAAAGGGTGTCGTGGAATTCAGTGCAGCCATTCCTCACCCAGAATGTGCTGCGGCTACCGACGGAGGCAGAGTGGGAATACGCCTATCGCGCGGGAACTTCTACCGCGTTCCACAATGGCAGCAACGATGATGCAACGCTTGGAGCGATCGCGTGGTACTCGGCCAATGCGGGAGGACAGACTCATGCAGTGGGCGGCAAACTCCCAAACGCGCTTGGTCTGCACGACATGTCTGGCAATGTTTGGGAGTGGGTGAACGACTGGTGGGGGTACTACCCGTCGTCCGCAGCGGTCACAAACCCTCAAGGCCCAGTCGGTGGGACTGGTCGCGTCCTTCGCAGCGGCGGCTGGCAGGACCTGGGCTCAGAAACCTGCCGCGCATCAAGGCGCTACAACACCAACCCGGGCTACGCGGCGTACCACATCGGCTTCCGCGTCGCGCGCAATCCGTAACACACCCAGCCCCTCACCCACCTCTTGAAATGGGCATCCAGTGTCGATTTTCGACACTCGTTGCCCATTTCAAAGGTCAACCCACGCGGCGCATTCATCGGTGTCCGTGCATCGCGATTCCAGCGCCATCGCGCAACCACCCACAATGAACTCGACGCCGCATGACCGATCTCGTCGCGAAGAACCTCGACCGCATCCGCGCTGCCTGCGAGCGGCGCGGCGTGTCGTTCCTCGAACTCGTCGGCTCGGCAGCGAGGGACGACTTCGATTCCCAGGCGAGCGATCTCGATGTGCTGGTCGATTTCCCCGACGGTGCCTCCAACCTCTTCGACTCATTCATGGGGCTGCGCGACGATCTCGCAGAGATTTTCGGTCGCCCTGTCGATGTGATCACGGTCCGCGGGGTCAGGAATCCCCTCTTCCTTGAGTCACTGCGACGCGGCGCTATTCAGCTCTATGCGGCGTGAGGCAAACACCATTCTGCGCGACGCAATATCAGCGTGCGAGGAAATCGTTTCAATGCTTGACGGGGTGTCCGAAGGCGCATTCCTCGCGGACCGCAAGGCGCAACGCGCAACTGAACGATCGTTCGAGATCGTGGGTGAGGCACTTGCGCGACTGTCCCGCCACTTCCCCGAAGTTGCCGAGAGAATCCCGGATCATCGCCGCGTGATCGGATTTCGAAATGTGCTCTCCCACGGTTACGACGTCGTGGACCCGCGGCTCGTGTTCGACGTGGCGATGACGCGCCTTCCGTAATTGCTCGTAGCTTTGCGCGAGGCTGCCCGGTAAGGTTGGAGCGCATGAAACTTGGAGTCAACTGAGAGCGGGAAACCCTTCCTCTCGTTCACCTACACGCGAGCCTGAACCGCCAATCGCGCCGCGCTTCGTTGAGCAGGCGTGCGTGCACCGAGGCGGCGATGTTGGTGACCTCCCCTGCCATCAGAGCAATGCGTCGAGAGATGGAGCCATCACCGACTGCACACGATTGATGGCGGCAAATCGCGTGAGATCCTGGACACTGGCATCCCTTCGTCGGAGCGGGTGTAAATGTCCGACGGGTCCGACGTTTGTCTGACTTGTGATGCTTGTCCATGGATCACTCCTGGCGAGCATTCTCGCCAATCTAGGTGTCCACGAAATCGAGGCAGGCTCAACATGCGCTTGCGGAAATCCTTGCGATGGCGAAGGCGGATATCACGGCCGACTCATTTTTTGGAGTGGCTCAATGGCGAATTTCAACAAGCGTTCGCCACTGGCTTTCAGTTGAACTGCGGTGACAGGACGGCGGGATAGCAGACTGTTATTGCAGAGATAGGTCGCTTCCTGCAGGTCTTCATCGCTCGCGAGAAGTTTGCTCATTCCGTCTCCGGCAATTTTGGCGAGTTCCGGCCAGCGGTGCGGGAAGCAATGTTTCAAAGCCGCTCCCCATTGGCTTGCCCATTCTTGTTCAATGTCATCATTGGGAGTCAGCGCAGCGATGGCCAGAACTCGGCCAAGATCCTTGTTCCGTCGCTTGTGTGAGCGGCCCATATATTCCGTATCCACAATTGGATTTGGCAGAAACAAGCGGTGCTCCAATAGGTTGGCGAGCGCCATCATTTCAGGCAGTGCGCAGCGAATTGCCGATTCAGAATCCTGGGCATCGAAGGTGGCAACCCTCGTGAATTGAAAACTGGGTAGTGCGTAAGTATCCCCCGATTGAAGTGTGATCGGTGTCCATTCTCGAGTGGTCTGGTCTTCGGAAGCTGGCTCAGTCAGCAGCTCGATGAACCAGTCGCCGTCACCCGGAGGGTAAAGGCGAACAGCGGGCAGTTGGTCTACTGGTGTTTTCTTTGTCCCAGGTTCGCCGAATTCCCCATCAGTTTTTGGCTTCCATCCGGCAACGAGCAATTGGTCGGCGACTGCGCGACCAATCTCCACAGCTGTCAGATGCGGTGCCAGAACGCAATCAATGTCTTTCGTCCGGACGCTGATGGATTGGTCACTCTTGAAGAGCCAATAGGCCGCCGCCAAGCTGCCGATGATGATGATGTTTGGATGCACTTCAAGCGGGACTGCTTTGGCGACTTCCGCCAGCACTTTGCGAGGGAAAACTTCTTTGGCTTCGGGCCTCATTTGGGCAGGCTAGAACTATTCCTCGCCGGAATTTTTTTTGCCGCCTTTTTGGGCCTTCGCATGGGCTTTTAGGAAGTCGAGAAACTGGGCCGCCTGCATTTCCAGTCGGGCTTCATACAGGTCGAAAAGACATTCCACTGGGTCGGCCCATGCGAGTCCCCCATCACGCGGCGTGAAGAGCGAGTCGGCGTGGCTCACGGCATGCACAACCACGCTCGCGGGAGCAAGTGGGTCATCAATGCGTTTCAGTGCCGGGTCAAGCTGCTCAATGAAATCAAGGTTCATGCGCTTGCCAGGGCTGTGCAGCGAAAGGTCCAGCCGGGGTGTGCCTACCAGATCAAGGTCGGGAAAGTCGTGTTTTGCGCGCAGCACTCCGCCGATGGCAAGATCGGGTGGTCGCAGTTTTTCCAGGCGCTTCAGGTGAGATTCCACGGAGCGTGGCTGTCCCGAATGATCCGCAAAACGAGCCGTGGAACGAGCGCGGTCGGCCACCGCGAGCAACCGGGCGAATTCCTCGACAGGAAACCAGCGAAGTTTGACACGGCGATCGGAGCGACGCTCGATCAAGCTGCCGAGGGAACCAAGCGCCCGAGCAACGGCTGGGTAGGAGCAACCCGCAGTACGGGCCAGCCACTCCGAAGTCACGGGTTCTCCCGAAGTCAGCCAACTGTGTACCAGGAGCTTTTGGACAACAAACGAATAGTTGGTCCGAGCCGTGTTCGTCTTGCCACGTTCCGCATCGACCACCTCGGAGAGTATCTGCTGGGTATTGGCGTCCGGATCGCGCGGGATACCGCGTATCCCCCCTTTCGAGTGCAGACAGATGGTGAGTCGGTGCAGAACATCCTCGCGGAATACGCTCGCGGCCTGCTCCCATTCATGGCGCAGCCGTTCCATCGTGATGGGCGAATCTGCTAGAACAACATAGCCATGCGCAGCCGGATCTTCGCCGACCGAATAGGCCACTTGCATAAGGCTTGTGCGAAGGGTGCGAAGGGCATCGACGCCGAACTTCACTTCAACCAACGCATTGCCAACGCGGGCAACCACTTTGAGGTGTCGTTGCGAACGCTTGTTTGGATTGGGATTGGTGCTCATCTGTAATGCTTACTTGCAGGATTCATACTATACCTGCAAGTAGATGTCGATCCGGCAAGTACATATCTTAAATTTTACAGTTTTTAGGAGATTCAAGAGCAAGAATGACACATCCAAGGCACCTCCAAAGATCGATCCAGATTTATCGGACCGTGAAAACAACTGAGTAATCCGTGGACTTCCTTGACCGGAACGTGAGCGAGACCCATCTGAAGGTCAAACCCAAAGGGGGTCCGAACTCTAATCAAAATCCTCGGGGATTTTGAGCACTTCAAGTTTGGGTGGCGCAAAATGCGGCGCATTTCCGAGTGGTTCCAGCATGCCAATTGTTCCAGTTTCCAACGCAGATCAGGACTTAGTGGTGGTGACTTGAATTGGCCAGACTTGCCGATGGCGTTATGCGCTGGCATCACGGCGATAGTGAATGCGGCCCTTGCTTGCGCGTTTGTCCGACGCGTCCAACGTTTGTCTGCCTCGTGAAGCTTGTCCATGGAGCACTCGTGGCGAGCATTCTCGCCAATCTAGGTGTCCACGAAATCGAGGCAGGCTCAGTCATCAGATCAGTGCGTCGAGATAGGGAGCCATCACCGATTGCACACGATTGATGGCGGCAAACCGCGTGAGATCCTGGACTCTGGCATCCCTTCGTCGGAGGTAGTTGCGCAGCGCTTCAACTGCGATGTCCCTCCCGATCTTGTTGCGAAACTTGAAGCAGTCGGCCACCGTCTTCGCCGCGGAGTAAACCCGAAGCCGTACACCGCCAACGGTCATCTGGGTCACACCGGCATCAAGAGATGCGTCGCCGAATCGGTACATGCGAACTGGTGGATGTTGAAGCCGCCGATCGGTGAATCCTTTCGGCACTGCGAGATCCACTGCATGGGGGATCTGCGTCGTGAGTCTGTGAACCGCGAGCGCCGATACAAGGCACACGACCGCGGAGGGCACCATCCGCGCGACGATCGCAAAGTCCGGATCTGGCGAAGTGGTGCCGGCAAGTTGGTAGACCCCACGGCTCGCCCGCAGCAGGGTGCCTTGCTCAGCCATTGACGCAAGTGTGCGCGGGTGGATCCCCGCAGCACGTGCCTCATGTGCGCGGAGAATGCCCCCACCGCGGCGAAATGCTGCGGTCGCGACGCGGACGGGATCATGGGGGCGGTGGCGTGGCATGTGGATCGCATTGACTATAGTTGCGTACAAGTATAGTGTATATGATCCACGCCGCAACCGAACCAGCCGGAAATTCTCGTCGGCCCGCAACGAGAAGATCGAACGAAGCGGGTTGTCCCCTCACCCACCACTTGAAATGGGCATCCAGTGTCGTTTTTCGACACTCGTTGCCCATTTCAAGGGTCAGGCCGCGCCACGGCGGATGCGAAAGATCATCCGCGGCTTCAACGCGCCGCCGACTGGGACATCCTCTTGGCGATCGAGCTCCGCGCCGATCTTGGCGAGCGCGCGCTGCGATCTGACATTGCCAGGGCTCACATGGAACCAGACGGTCTTCGCCCACTCGAACGCGTGCGCGATCATGAGCCGCTTGACCTCTGCGTTGAAGCCTGTCCCCCAGAGCCGGCGCACGATGAACGTGTAGCCGATCACGACGGACGCATCGCTCGGGTTCCAGTCGTAGTAGCGCGTCAAGCCGACCACGAGGCCGCTCTGCCGCTCGACGATCACCAATCCGCCCCCGCTTGCAATCGCGCCGTCGAAGAACTGGTCGAAGACAGGTCGCGTGTAGCGATCACTCTCGGAGTGCTGCTCCCAGACAAGCGGATCCGACGCGGCGAGAAAAACATCCTCGCGATCGGCTTCTGTGACGGGTCGAAGTGCGGCGATGACTCCGCCGAGCACTGGGGACCAGTTTGGCGTCATCGCTCCCATCGCTCAGTCCAAGAACCGCACGCTGCCAGTCCCAACGTCATACATCGCTCCGAGGATCACATAGTTTCCCGCTGCAACTCCCTGTCGAAGGATCTCGCTGCGGTCAACGAGTTGCTTCATCTGCCAGCGGACATTGGCGATCTCCGCGTCGGATGTCGAAGCGCCCGCGACAACGGCCGGGCGGATCGCGCTCGTAAACACGCCCATCTTGCCTGGCAGTTCAGCCCCAGCGCAGGTTGCAGCGACCGCTCCACACTTCGTGTGCCCTAGGACGACGATCGTGTGCATGCCGAGCGCCGAAGCGCCGTATTCGAAGGTTCCAATCGAGCCGTCATCGACGAAGTTGCCAGCGATGCGCACAACGAAGAGGTCGCCGACGCCCTGATCAAAGATGAGTTCGGGAGGCGTCCGAGAGTCTGCGCAGGTCAGCACGCCAATCGATGGACTCTGGCCGAACTCGCCGGTCTTGATGACGCGTTCGGCGTGCCATGTGTGGGCGTACATGCCGCCATCGAGGAAGCGCTGATTGCCATCCACGAGTTCCGCCTTCGCCGCCGAGGGAGAGTTGTGCGCCGCCCGTGGTGGCACGCTTGTGCACGCCGCGATCAGCGCGCCGAGCACGCAAAGTCCGACGAGCCTGAACGAATGTGACTGACGATGGGTTGCGTGCCGCATGTCACGAGCCTACGGGACACGCGCCGCGTTCGCTCGCGGCGAACAACGTGTTGCGTGTGCTCGCGGCGACCGTCGTTGTGCGTGTGCTCGCGGCAACCGTCGCTGTGCGTGTGCTCGCGGCGAAGAGCTCTGGGCGAGTTCCGCAGGCTGGGCTCGCCGAAGGTGAGACCAGCCGAGGACTGTCTGAGCCCCAGAGTTCTTTGCAGCGAGCCCTCACCCGCTGCTGTCGTTCACTTCCCTGGCTTCTCGCTCCTCAGTCCTTCGCTCCCTCACTCACGAGATTTCGATACGCCTTCTCCCACTCCACCGGCCCCTTCATGATCCCCGTCTCGACGAGCTGATTCGCGACGCGCTCCCACCGCGCGCGCTCCATCCATCCAAGCGTCGCCTGCTTCCCCTCAGCCATCCCGACGTATGCCGGCAGGATTTTTGCTGCCTCGTTCATCGCCTCAAGGTTCATCGCAGGATTGAGCGGCGCAATCATCGGATTGAACTTCGCAGGATCCGCCAGATACGCCTTCCAACCCTCCTGCATTGCACTCGCGAACTTCGTCAGCGCCGCAACATTTGCTTCGAGAAAATCACCCCGCGTCGAATAGACAGCGACATACGGGTCGTAGCCGCTTTCGGCGACATTGATCACGCGCACCGGGATGTTCTTGAACTTCATCGTCACGGGTTCGCTCGTGACGAACACGCTCTGCGCAAGCATCGGGTCGGCCATGAAACTCGTCACGCCACCAGTACCTGGAACCACCTTCACCTTGTCATCCCCGTACTTGATGTTCATGAGTTGCACCCACGGCAACCCCGGCTCGGTCATGATCGTGAGGTCGCTCGTCCAGATGTCTTTGAGCGTCTTCGCAGGGTTCGACTCGTGAACCATCACTGCCGTCGGATTGGTTTCCATCGTTGCGTAGATCGCGACGACATCCCCCCCCTGCGCACGCGTCGTCAGGATCTGATCGCAGCTGAGTACGGCAATCTCGCACGTTCCGCTCGCAACCATCTGCGCGCACGGCACTCCTGGGGCACCCGGGATGATCGTCACATCGAGCCCAGCCTTCTCGAAGAGCCCAAGTTGCTTCGCAGCAAACAATCCGCCGAATTCAGGTTCGGGCATCCAATCGAGTTGAATGGCGAGCTTCAGCGGCGTGGTCGTCGCGCTCGAACCCGACTTCGCTGCGGAGTCTTTCGAGTCGCCGTCACAGGCACAGAGCACTCCGACAGTGAGTCCCGCCACCAACCACGCGCACGCAGAGTTCTTCATCCACTCATCGTAACGCGACTCGCGTTAGCGCTTCCCGTCAGCGCTTCGCCGAAGGATGCCACGCTCGAAGGAGCAGCGATCCGCCGAGGCTCACGATGCCGAAGAGCGCGAGCCCGACAAGCGAAGAGAGCGCGACCGCCGCGAAGACCATGTCGGTGCGCGACTCACGCATCGCGCTCATCACGATCATGCCGATGGGAGCATTGTCGCCCGCGTAACCCGAGACGAACTCTCCGACGATTGACCCGATGACGCTCAGCCCAGTCGCGATGCGCAGCCCAGTGATGATTCCTGGCACTGCGCCGGGGATTTCCAACTTCCACCAGCGATCGAATCTGCGCGAGTGATACAGATTGAATACCTCATGGAATTGCGGATCGACGCTTCGCAGTCCGTCAATCGTGTTCGCGAGCACCGGGAAGAGCGCGACGAGCGCTGCAGCGGCGATTGCAGGTGGTGCGCCATATCCAAGCCAAATGACCAAGAGCGGCGCGACCGCTACAAGCGGCACAGTCTGCAGGAACGATGCGATCGGATAGACCCCTGCAAGCAGGAGCCGACTCGATGAGATCACCACTCCAGCTACGACTCCAACCACGCCGGCGACCACGAGTCCGACCGTCGCAGTGATCGCAGTCGCGAGGCATCCCGAGAAGAGCGTGTCGCTGCGCTCGATGATGACATCAAGAACTCCCTTCGGCGAAGGAACGAGAAACGGGGGAATGCCAAAGACCCTGACCGCGACATCCCACGCAGCGATGATGAGCACGATGACCAGAAACGGCGGGACGATCTTCGAGAGCAGCACCTTCATGGTTGCTGCCTCCGCGCCGCAGCGTGCAGCGACTTCATCAACTGCGCCAGTGTCACAGCGAAGGCGTCAGAGTCGCGGATGTCCGAGACCCGAGCCCCGTGGCTGATCGGAACCGTCTCCAGAATCCCCGCCGGAGACCCGCCGAGAATCACCACGCGATCCGCGAGGAACGCAGCCTCTTCAATCGCGTGGGTCACGAGCACGACCGTCATGTTCATCGACCGCTGAAGGCGCGCGATGTGATCCTCCACCTCGACGCGCGTGACGATGTCTAGCGCAGAGCAGGGTTCGTCGAGTAAGAGCACCGACGGATGCGCAACGAGCGCGCGCGCGAGGCCGACTCGCATGCGCATCCCACCCGACAACTGCGCAGGCATCGTCTTCGACGATCCGAGGAGGCCGACGAGGTCAAGCGCGTCGTAGGCGCGCATGGTCGCCTCTCGCCGATCAACTCCGCGAAGTTCGAGCGGAAGCGCCACATTACGAAGCGCAGTTCGCCAAGGGAGCAGCCGGGGCTCCTGAAAGCACACTCCGACTTCGACATCAGTGCGCGCGGCGACCTTGCCGCCACGCACGAAGCTGATCGCGCCCGCAGTCGGCACTTCGAGACCCGCCGCGATCCGCACGAGCGTCGTCTTGCCGCAACCCGATGCACCCATCAGCGCGACGCACTCGCCGGGAGCGACACAGAGCGAGATTTCCTTGACCCCCGCGGTGCGCGAGAACATGCGCGACACACGATCGAACTGTACGGTGACCGCTTGTTCGCAAGTCTGAACTGCCGAGTTCTCCATTTCGGCTTGTTGTACGGTCGATCGCGCGAAGTCGCAATTCAGTTGCCCACGCAAGATGCGCCGAGTAAAGTGAGCGTTCGCGCATTGGGCGCGACCGCAGGCAGTTTGCGCGGGGTGTAGCTCAGCTTGGCTAGAGCGCTTCGTTCGGGACGAAGAGGCCGCAGGTTCAAATCCTGTCACCCCGATTTTGATCGCCCCGACCAACGTGGGCCGACCGGGTCTCTCTCGCCGAATCGGCGCCAGACCGCCAGGATTCGCTCGCTCCATCCCAGAGAATGTCAAGTTTTACAGCAAAAAAACTTGACAACATGTCCGACTGAGCCGATGATCGTTGCATGTCCAATCGGGCTCAGCACCGCCCATCCTCGCGCGTCGCCAGCACCGTCCGCCTCCGCATCGCACGCGGCGGCGAGCGCCCGTGGCGACTTGAGGACTTCCGAGATCTCTCCTTCTCAGCAGTCGCACAGGCGCTCTCCCGCCTTGCGCGAGCCGGGAAAATCGCACGGCTAAGCAAAGGGATCTACTACCGCGGACGAGAAACCGCCTTCGGACCCAGCAAGCCGAATCCAGCGACTATCCAGCGGCTGGCCGCAAGACGAAAGCCGTTGTTCCCATCGGGCATCGCAGCTGCCAACTTGCTGGGATTCACCACTCAGACTCCTCGACGTGGAGAACTCGCCACCAGCGCCAGCAGCCTCCCACGCAAGTTGATCCAACCGCAGGCAATCATCCACACACGCCGACCACAGGCATGGGCGAAACTGTCCGATGCAGACGCCGCCCTTCTGGACTTCCTCCGCCGAGCAGGCAGCTTGAGCGAGTTGTCCCCGTTAGACACCATCCGGCGAACTCAGCGACTCCTCAGCAAGGATGGCCGTTTCGAACGTCTCGCCCGAATTGCGGGAACCGAGCCCCCGCGCGTTCGCGCGATGCTCGGCGCGCTCGGCGAGCGGATTCACGCCGGGCGCAAGACTCTGAAGACGCTCCGAGGATCCTTGAATTCCCTCTCGCGCTTTGACTTCGGCATTTTCTCTGCACTCCCAAACGCACGGACTTGGCACGCCAAGGAGCGGCGGCGATGAGGCTTCATCAGCACCCCGACTTGGACGCAAGTACAGGCGCGATTCGATGAACTCCGACCGATCCTCTGACCAACCGTCTTGATGGAGCAGGAGATGCGGCTCGGCGCTCGCTTCACTCACCGAAATCCTTGGGATCGCCGAGTCGGTAACTCGTGCTTCGCCCGCCGCCGGAGTTCTGCACCAAGATGCCGCGCTCCAGCAGTTCGCGGATATCGCGCAGCGCGGTGTCGGTCGAACACTTTGCCAGTTTCGCGTACTTCGACGTTGACAGCACGCCCTTGAAGCCATTCAGCATCTGGTTGATGATCTGGCGCTGCCGATCGTTGACCGGTTGACGATTGACGCGCTGCCACAACCGAGACTTGTTCAGGACGGCACTCAGTATCTGATCTGCACTCCCGATGGCTCGGTCGAGGCAGCCGAGAAACCAGTCGAGCCAGGCGCTGATGTTCATGTCCCCGCGCTGGGCAGACTCCAGCCTCAGGTAGTAGTGCTTCCGCTCCGCCTCGATCTGCGATGACATGCTGTAGAAGCGATCTTTCGTGCCGTCGGCGCGCGCGAGTGCCATGTCCGCGATCGCACGCGCGATGCGCCCATTTCCGTCTTCGAACGGATGGATGGTCACGAACCAGAAGTGCGCGATTGCCGCCTTGAGCATCGGATCTTCTGCAGGGGGCGCATTGAACCACTTGATGAAGCGCGTCATTTCCGCTTCGAGACGCTGCGCCTCGGGCGCCTCGAAGTGCACCCTCTCCTTTCCCGCCGACCCGGAGACGACCTGCATCGCTCCCGCTTCTTTCTTGCGCCACTTGCCCACCGTGATTCGGTTCATCCCGCTGCGGCCGGTTGGGAAGAGCGACGCGTGCCAGTCGAAGATACGCCGCCTTGTCAGTGGCTTCTCGAAGTTCCGCGTTCCGTCGAGCATCATCTCGACGACACCATCGACGTCTCTGCCGACCTTCGGCATCCCCGCCACATCCAGCCCGAGCCTTCGAGCGATTGACGAGCGGACCTCCTCTGGATTCAGTTTTTCTCCTTCGATAGCGGAAGACTTCACCACGTCGCTCGTCAAGACCGCCAGGCTCGCTTCGGCCCTCAGGTCGAACCCGAGCGACTCCATTCTTCCGAGGAGACGCCCCTGCTTGTACCGCACTGCCGCAAGGGAACCGGCGAGCGAGTCGCTGTCCCAGGTGAATCGCGGCCAGCCGCGTTTCTCGTGGATGTAGGTCAGTTTTCGCCGCATATCTTGCGGTGATTGTACCTTCCAAATCGGTGGATGGCAAGTCATTTACCGCACTACTTGCGGCGAATAAACGGGCTATTCGCCGCGCATCCCGCGTCGCTTCCCCTACCCGCGCGCCCGCTCGATAGACACCACGACCGACTTCGACGCTGGGGTCAGACTGCCGACTGCGAAGTCGTCAATGGGAACGAGGACGTTCGCCTCTGGAAAGTATGTCGCGATGCATCCACGCGGGATCTCGTATGGCACCAGCCGAAAGTTCTTTGCGCGTCGCTCCACGCCGCCGTGATGACCAACGATGTCGACTGCGCTACCCGCCTCCAATCCGGCGGCTTCGATGTCCGCGCAGTTCACGAAGACCACCCGCCTCCCCGAGCGAACGCCGCGATATCGATCATCCATCCCATAGATCGTCGTGTTGAACTGATCGTGCGAACGGATCGTTGTCATCAAGAATTCACCATCCGCAAGGACGCGCCTCGGAATCGCATGCACGGTGAACTGCGCCTTGCCGCTTTGCGTTCTGAACTCGCGCTGGTCGCGCACTGCATGGGGGAGAGTGAAGCCGTCCTTCGATTGGACTCGCTCGTTGAAGTCCTCGAATCCGGGGATGACTCTCGCGATGTGATCTCGGATGACGGCATAACTCGACGCAATCGTGTCCCAGTCGATCGATGCGTGCGGCTTCAGCGTCGCACTCGCGAGCCTCGCAACGATTGCAGTTTCGCTCAGCAGTTGCGGCGACGCCGGATCGAGCGTGCCTCGCGATGAATGCACGACTCCCATCGAGTCCTCCACCGTCACGAACTGCGGCGCTCCATCCTGCACATCCCGTTCGGTGCGACCCAGGCATGGCAGGATCAGCGCGTGCGCCCCCGTGACCAAATGAGATCGATTGAGCTTGGTCGAAACGTGCACTGTCAGTTCGCAACGGTTGAGCGCCTGCGCCGTGTAGCGCGTGTCAGGCGTCGCGCTCAGGAAATTTCCGCCGAGCGCGAAGAAAACACGCACTTTCCCGCCGTGCATCGCCTCAATCGCCTCGACCGTGCTGTAGCCGTGGTCCAGCGGCGGCGCGAATGCGAATTCCTTCGCGAGCGCGGACAGAAATTCTCGCGTCGGCCGCTCACAGATTCCCATCGTGCGGTCGCCCTGCACATTGCTGTGTCCACGCACCGGACACGCCCCTGCGCCAGGCTTGCCGAAGTGTCCACCCATCAGCAACAGATTGACGATTGCCTGAATGTTGGCGACTGCGTTCTGGTGCTGAGTGACGCCCATTGCCCAGCATGCGATCATCGCCTTCGACTTGCCGATGATCGCCGCGACTTCTCGAATCGCACTCTCTTCGATTCCCGACGATGTTGTGATGTTCTGCCAGCTTTCCGCTTCGATGTCACTCTTGAACGCATCAAACCCCTGGGTGAACTGCGCGATGAATTCGCGGTCGAGCGCAACCGACGGGCCACCCGCCAGCTCCTCGAAGATCGCCTTCTGAATTCCCTTCAGCAGCGCGACGTCGCCATTGACCCGCACAGCGAGGTGGTGCGTTGCGATGCGAGTTCCCCCGCGAATGAGCGCGCCAAACTCTTTCGGATCATTGAAGCGCTTGAGCCCAGCCTCTGCGAGCGGATTGATCGAGATGATCGGACACCCTCGCCGCGCCGCATCCTGCAGCGTCCGAAGCATTCGAGGATGGTTCGTCCCGGGATTCTGACCGATCACCAGGATGCAGTCGCTGTGTTCGAAGTCGCCAAGTGAAACCGTCCCCTTGCCCGAACCAATCGTCTGTGTCAGCGCGAAACCGCTCGACTCGTGACACATGTTCGAGCAGTCTGGGAGGTTGTTCGTGCCGAACATTCGCACGAACAACTGATAGAGGAACGCCGCTTCGTTCGATGTTCGCCCAGATGTGTAGAAGACCGCTTCGTCCGGCAACGCGGCGGCGTTCAACTCGTCCGCGGCGATCTCAAACGCGCGCTCCCACGAAATCTCGCGGTAGTTGTTCTCGCCTCTGGGCAGGTACATCGGGTGAGTCAATCGACCCTGTTGCCCTAGCCAAAAATCACTTTCGCGCGACAGCGCCTCGACCGATCGCGCCTTGAAGAATTCAGGCGTCACCCGCGCGAGCGTCGCCTCCTCGGCAACGGCCTTGGCACCGTTTTCGCAAAACTCCAACTTGGCGCGGCGATCGTCGGGGTCAGGCCAGGCGCAACCGGGACAGTCGAATCCGTCTTTCTGGTTCACCTCAAGCAGCGTCGTCGCAGTCCGCGCCACGCCCATTTGCGAAACCGACATCGAGAGCGCGACCTTGACCGCCGCGAGTCCACCTGCCACTTCCGCCGGCGCGCCGACGCGCAACTTCGCGTCAAGAACCTCTGGCGCGACGACTTCTGCGTTGCGCGGATCGCTCAACTGCCGAACTCCACGCGATCTGCCCCGTGATAAACATTGAACCGATCGCCGCGAGTGAATCCAATGAGCGTGATATCGAATCGCACTGCCAATTGGACCGCCAGACTTGAAGGCGCACCAACAGCAACAATGATCGGAACCCCCGCGACCGCTGCCTTCTGCACGAGTTCGAAACTGGCGCGCCCGCTCAGGCAGAGTACGCAGTTGGAAAGTGGCAGCGCCCCGAGCAGAAACTGCGCTCCAATGACCTTGTCGAGCGCATTGTGGCGACCGACATCCTCGTGTATCGCCACCAAGTGCGCGCCACCACACTCATCCATCCGAAAAATGCCAGCCGCATGAAGTCCGCCGGTCTGGTCGAAGATCGACTGACTCGCACGCAGCTTCTCAGGCAACGCGCAGACTTCACAAGCGCGGATCATCAAGCCGCCACGAGCAATCGGCGCAACCCCTTCAACTTCGAGCGCCTCGAGCGAAGCCTTACCGCACACGCCGCAACTTGACGTCGAATAGAAGTGCCGCTCAAGTTTCGGCCAGCTGATTCGCGCGCCATCGGCGATCCGAACCCGAATGATGTTCTGCCCATCATGGGCGCCAGTCCTTGGACCGCACGGCGAAAACCCACGAATCTCATCAGCACTCCGCAGGATCCCCTCCCCAACCAAGAACCCAGCCGCAAGCGCCTCGTCATCTCCGGGCGTTCGCATGGTGATGGAAACGCTTTTCTGCCGAACCGCACCCGCGTCCACCCACTCGAGTCGAATCTCAAGCGGCTCCTCGATGGCGACGATGTCACGCTCTTCGCGCACACCCGACCGATCCACACGCAGCATGCCGGTCGACATTGCCCGATCGTCGGATGACTTGGTCAGGTCCATCGACGAGAGACTAAGGCATTCCCAGCGCTCGGCGCGCGATCGCTACTCGCCATCAACCACCGGCAGTTCCACAAAACTCGCCGCACCGGGCGCATGAAAAATCCGCTGGGTCGCTTTGACATAGTCCTCAGGCTTGCCGAAGAAGATGTTCGGGACGAATGTCTGCGGATTGCGGTCGTAAAGCGGAAACCAACTCGACTGAATCTGCACCATGATTCGATGCCCCGGCTTGAAGACATGATTCACGGTCGGAAGGTCGAATCGATAGACGAGCGGCTTGCCCGGCGTGATCGCCATCGGCTTGTCGAATCCCTCGCGATATCTCCCGCGGAAAATGTCCATCGAAACTGGCATTTGATATCCACCCATCGCAGCCGCACCGGACATGACATCTGGATAAACATCGATCAACTTCACGACCCAGTCGCTGTCCGTGCCGCTTGTGGATGCCACGAGGTTGGCCCTCGGCTCACCGCTCACGCGAACCTCCTCGGTCAGCACCTCTCCCACAAAAGACAGCACATCAGTTCGAGTCGAAACAGACCGCTGATCGGTGAGCAACCAGCGCTTCCAGAGATCGCCGTCGTCGAATCGCGTCGGCACTGGAACATACGGCACTGGCTTCGCTGGATCCGAGACGAATTCGGCGTAACTGTTTGGTGCACTCGCCGCGCCTTCGCTCGGCGCAGTGAACGACAACCCAAACCCGCTCTGTAGATAGAGCGGCTTCGACTGAAACTCGCACCCCGACTCGCACGAGCGCGGCCACGCAGGCAGGCGATCCCATTTGAGATCGCCCGTGTTGTAGATCAGCACCGGCGGCGTCTGCGCAGTCGCTGCGTCTTCCTTCAGATACTGATCGAAGAACGGCTTGAGCACATCGCGGCGAAACTCTAGCGCGGTGTCGCCGCCAAATGTCAATGGACCAAGCGACGACCCGTCGTAGTTCACTCCGCTGTGGCGCCACGGCCCAAGCACGAGGAAGTTCATCGAATTGCTCGAGTCTTTCGGCTCGACCGCCCAGTAGCAGTGGATTCCTCCCCACATGTCTTCCTGGTCCCAGATGCCTTGGATCCACATCGTCGGCACCGTCAGCGGCTGCTGCGCCATCGTCTTGTCGAGCGCCTGCTGCTGCCAGAATTCGTCGTACGCAGGATGCGCTGAATACTGCCGCCAGACTTTCAATGCTTCCAAGTCTCCGCGCTTCGCAAAGTCGCCAGCGGAACCCACACGAAGAAAATTGTCGTAGTCGTCGTACCCCGTGCGCGTGATCGACCTGCCAGATCCCCGCGCCGAGCACTGCCCAGCGAAGTAATCCATGCTGTTCTGTCGAAACGCCCCGTAGTGAAACCAATCGTCGCCCATCCATCCATCGACCATCGGGCTCATCGGCGCAGCGACCTTCAGCGCCGGATGCGGGTTCACGAGCGCATTCACCACCGTGAATCCCTCGTACGAACTGCCGAGCATGCCGACCCGTCCGTTCGACTCCGGAACATTCTTTACAAGCCAGTCGATGGTGTCGAAGGCATCGGTCGAGTGATCCGTGGCCGTGTCGTTGAGCGGTCCCCGAAGCGGCCGAACGATTTCGTACTCCCCTTCGGACCCGTGCTTCCCACGGATGTCCTGAAACACCCTGATGTACGCGTCGTTCACAAACACGCCGTCGCCGAGGGGCAGGGTCTCTGCCATCGACGGCGACTTCGCCCGTTCGGCGCGACCGGCAGCGTTGTAAGGGGTGCGTGTCAGAATGATCGGCGCTGATTTCGTCCCGTTCTTCACGACAATGACGGTGTTCAACTTCACCCCATCCCGCATCGGAATCATGACGATGCGCTTCTCGAAGTCTGCCGGCGCGTCAGGGGCAGGAGCGGCAGACGCAATTGTTGGTGGCGATTCAGGTGCGGATGGAGTCGTCTGAGCCGAGCCGGGCGCAGCCAGGGGCAGCAGCGCCGTCAGGAGGCACACCTTGCAAACAAGGCTTCGCAGGGGCATCCGTGAAGTCTAGATGGAAGATTGCATCGATCCACGGCTCACTTCAAGCCAGCCTCTCCAAAGTTGCGCCAACATTTTTGACCACAAATCACCCGACTCCGCCTTGCAATTGAGTCGCGAGATGCCATCTTCCACCTGTTGGCAACTTGAGAGCAGGTGCGGACTCATCGGCTCTCGGAGATTCCAGCAAGGCACGGTGCTTTGCGCTGGGGGCGAAAAGGACAATTCGGATCGGCTTACCCCGAACCTTGGAAGAGCGCAGGAGGCGCTGTAACATGCGTCAATACCCAATGAACTACTTGACGGGATCGAAAGTACTGGGGCTCGTTCTTGCAGGATTCGTGATCTGCACGCCAGCGATGGCGCGGCAGTCGCGCGTTGCAACTCCTTCGGGATCGAACGCGAAGGCGCCCACGACCAAGGCTCCAAAGGCTCCAGCGAAAACTTCTGCCGCAACTCCACCTGCCACGAAGAGCAGCAACGCATCGACTCCCGCACCGAAGGCGCCAGCGGCAACGACAAGCACATCCAAAGCAACAGCCGTCACAACGAGCAAGACGAGCAGCACGCCGAAGACGTCGGCACCTCCGGCAACAACGACGAAGCCAGCGACGACCTCGGCTCCAGGGACAAAGCCCGCGACTCCAGCAGCCCCGACTTCGACGAAGCCGGCTTCGTCAAAGACCCCTGCGACCGCCACTGCGCCAGCGATCCCTGCACCAGCGAAACCAACGGAAGCGAAGACTGTGACTGGCGTGACTCTCGGGGGCAAGCCAGTCACGACGACTGTCGCAACAATCGCACGACCTGCTTCAACGCCAACGGAAGTTGCGACGAAGCCAGCGCCAGTCGAACCCGCGCCGCCAACTGATATCTCGAAATCCGACGCAGATCTTGCAAAGGCACTCGTCGATCTCGCGGATGGCAAGATCACTTCAGACGAACTCGCTCGACAACTCGCTGGCAATGCGCCAAGCGGCGAGTCTGCCGAATCTGCGCAGTTGACTCAGGCAATCATCAATGCGGCAACACAGGCACTCTCGGCAGTTCCGAGTCCGCGCCTTCCAAGTTTCAATGGATCCCTGCGGTATGTCGGCACAGACTGGTCTGCGCTCTTCGGTCGCGCCGGCGGATCTGTCGCGACGCAGGCGATGCTCGCCGATTTCACCTCCCTGACGAGTGCAGCCGCATTCAATGACCCGGCCCGCTACACCCGACCCGCGACGATGGCGGAGATCGCACCAGCACAGCTCGACCAACGCGCCGTCGCACTGCCGATTGATCGCAATCAACTCTTTTCATTGGCAATGGTGGACTGCACCCAGACCGCATTCCTTTTGCGCGAAGGAGTCATGTTGGCGGTCAGTGCGAAGTACACCCGCAACCCTCAGCAAATTGCGCTCGCGATCTCGATGCTTGAGGCGGCCAACAAGTACGTTCCGCTGCAACGACCAGGGGCGACGGTCTCCGACCTCAATGTCCCAATCAATCCAGGTGGCGACGGAGTCTGGCTTGCCACTGCGTGGGGAATCAGTGCCATCGTGGACATGCTCACGATCCTCGGCGACGACGTGCCTGTCGATCTTCGGAATCGCCTTGCTTTCCAACTTCGCGGTGAAGTGAAGCGAATCGTCGAAGACTGGCGCGATCAACGACCTTGGTTCGTCCGCGTCCACAATGTCATTTCGAACCAGTGGATCGAGCCAACAATCGGGCTGATCAAGGCCTGCCTCTACCTCGGCGATCCGAGGCTCCTCCCGGCATACAACCTCGGCGCAGAGAATCTCGCTCAGAGTTTGCGCGCTCACGGCACCGACGGAGCATTCCTCGAAGGCGTGACCTACGCCGAAGGCACGATGTTCGCCGTCCACGACATCTTGGCGAGCATGCGCCGGTCGGGCGACAGTCGCTGCGCCGACTTCCCGTTCCCGAAGAACAACTGGAAATGGTTTGTCCAGATGTATATGCCAGGATCGATGCTTGTGAACAACAATGACAGTGGTCGGTCAGAACTGCCGAGTTACAACAGCACTGTCCCCCTCAGGTCATTGATTGCAGCAGTCATTGCGTCCAATGACCCAGACGCGCTTGCGATGATTCGCTACCTCTATCCAAGCCCAACTTCGATCGGCGCCCTTGAAGCGATCCAGTACTCGGACTTCCTCGCGGCCAATGGCGGATCAGGGCGCGTCACTGTTCCTCCGTTCGCGTACTTCCCATCGCAGCAAATGGTCACGTGGAGGTCAAGTTTCGAGCCGATTTCCAGCGCGCAAACAGCGCTCGGACTCTGGATGAAGGGCGGCACGCAATTCGAGAACCACACGCACCGCGAACAAGGACACTTGAGCATCTACAACGGTGAGCAGGTCGTGCTCATGGACTGCGGTACTCCTTTCTACGGCGATCCGACCTATATGGCCGCCGCGAGCTCCGCCGGTTCGAACATCATGCAACTCGACGAACTGATGCCGCACGGAAATCCCGTGAATGCGCCGCTCGTCGTCAACAGCCTTGATGCCAATGGCGGAAGCGTTTCGATCAACTCGAGTGCCGCGTATCTCGGAGCAAGTTGCACACGCGAGATCAATTGGAACGCGACCGGAAGGGTCTCGATCAAGGATGATGTTTCGCTCGCCGCCTCTGCCCCCGTCGGCGCCGAGTTTTACCGATTCCACACGGGCAGCAGCGCACCGCTGCAGATCAGCGGATCTGGTCGCGACTGGACTGTCACCTGGCCGGGCGTGACGATGACGATCCAAACGAGCCAAGATGTCACTGTTGAACAGTCGTCGTTCCCCGACAAGGTTCAGGCGCCTTACATGCACCAAGTCGTCTTCATCAAGGCAGCCCGCGCCAACACGAGAACGCTCTCGGTGATGACCGACCTGACCATTACTCGACCAGTCAGTGCTGCATCAGGAAGCACTCGCAAGTAATCGCCCCGTCTGATCGTCCGGCGCAATCGCGCCCGAAAGCGCTCTTTGCAATCGGTCGGCGTGATCACTCCGCGTGACCGGTCGGCGTGATCGGCTGCGCGCGCGAAGCGACTGCGTCCCGAAGGCAATCCGATTCGTGGATCGCTTCAGAGCCCGATCGCTTCAGAGCCCGATCGCTTCAGAGCCCGATCGCTCGCGCCAACAGAATCCCTATGAATAGGCTGAAGGTCGCAAGGAGGACGCGCTGAACCTTGGTTGGATGATGAACATCTCTCATCTCAATTGGATGATGCTCCAACATTGCTGAATGAGCAAGTTTTCTGGGCGTTTTATTCAAGTTTCCCTCCTCACCGTGACGGCAGGGTTCGAGGACAATGCCAAGATGAACAGCGATCCAACACCCCGTGCACTCGCGATGATGATTCGGGAATCGGCCCCCCTGCTCCTTCGTTTTCTGCGCGGCTTCGATGAAACCAATCGGACCATTCAGCTTGATGGGTTGCCGAATCATCCAACATGGATCCTCGGACACTGCGCATTCTCGATGGCTCGCCTCACTCAGTTCATTGGTGGCGCCGTCCCAAGCGAGGATGACTTTTCGGTAACCCTCGAACCCAAACCGACCCGATACTTCATCGAAAGCATTGCGAAGAACTCGAAGCCCGTCGATGACCCCGATCGATATCCGACCCTCGCACGCGGGCGCGAGATCTTTGAAAATGCGATCGAGAAGCTCGCATGCACCCTCGAGCGCACCCACGCCGAGCGCTTGAGTTCGACCATCGACTGGAATGGCGAGCAGCGACGCATTGACGCAATGGCGATGCGAATCTGCTTCCACAATGGGATGCACGCTGGGCAGCTGACTGACCTTCGCCGTGCGCTGAAGTTCGACCGCGTATTGCCGTAGACTGCGGATCCATGGCTCGGCTTCATGAACACCAAGGCAAGGCGATTCTCGCGCAGCATGGCTTTGCGATACCGCGGGGGCGTGCAGCAAGCAGCGCCGAGCAGGCAACTGCTGCAGCGACTGAACTCCTTGGCGTCGGCGGTGAGGTGGTCGTCAAGATTCAAGCATGGATGACAGGGCGCGCGGCGATTGGTGGCGTCGCATTTGCGAAGTCTCCGGCCGAGGCGGGTGCGCACGCCGCGCGAATGCTCTCGATGAAGGTCGGGCAATTCCCAGTCGAAGCCGTGCTCGTCGAAGAAAAGATTTCGATCGCTCGCGAGTTCTTCCTCTCGCTGGCAATCGACGACAGCGCTCGAACGCCTGTCATCATCTTTGCCGATGGCGGCGGAAGCGGAATCGAAGAGCGCGCCGCATCTACGAGTCGGATTCTCTGCGACGTTTCGCGCGGACCGGACGAATCTGCCATCCGAAATGCCGTCACGAAGTGCGGGCTCTCCTCGACTGAGACTGAGGGGCTCGCCAATGCGATTCGCTGGCTCTTTGCTGCCGCACGTGCCGTGGAAGCTCGATCGCTCGAGATTAATCCCCTCGTCCTCACGAAAGACGGACATTTCGTCGCTGCCGATTGCCGAATCACGATCGACGACTATGCCGTCGTTCGCCATCCTGAACTTGGGATCGAGATCGCGCGGGAGTTCGACCATCCCCCCACTGCGCTGGAGCGCGTCGCGTACGCGGCCGAGCAGAGCGATCACCGCGGGACGTTTTATTTTGCACAGCTCGCAACGAGTGCCGCAGCGGGAACGCACGGACTTGTCGGCTTTCACGGCGCTGGCGGCGGCGGGTCGATGATGTCGATGGACGCCATCGTTCACGCAGGGTTTACGATTGCGAATTTCACGGACACCAGCGGAAACCCATCGGCTTCCAAGGTCTATCGCGCCTGTCGGATCATCCTCGCACAGCCTGATCTTGTTGGATATTTCGGTTCCGGATCGGGAGTCGCAAGCCAAGAACAGTACTGGTCTGCGTACGGGATCGCGAAGGCGTTCTGGGAATTGGATCTCGACATTCCTGCAGTCATTCGCATGGGCGGCAACACCGAAGACCGCGCCGTTGACATTCTGCGACGGATGTCTGCGCTCCTGAAGTCTCCTGTCGAGGGATACCGCAAGTCAGATTCGCCTGCGATGATCGCTGCGCGATTTGCGGAATTGGTACAGCAGGCGAAAGGATGCAAGTGGCGCCCCCGCGCGCCTCGAATTCCCGCCTTCGTGCGAGATCCATCCGCGACGAATTTCTCCGTCAAGAGCGGCCGAGTGTGGATCGACACGCCACACTGGCAAGAAAACCGCCGCGCAATTGAGTCGCACTCGAGCGGCCTCATCGTCGATCGCGCTGGCACACCGGCGATGGCGATTTCTGCCGAGGACTTTGCTTCAAAAGACTCCGAACTCCTCGCATGCGATGTCGAGTGCCGCTTCGCGGGAATCGACGGGCTCTATCTCGAACTCGACATTCCAGGACTTGCAGAACTTCTGCCAGCGATTGCGAAGACATGCGAACCCGTCGCCTCAGGAGGAGCGCGCTGATGGCGATCCTCATCGACGAGAAGAAACGCGTCCTCGTGCAAGGGATCACCGGCCGCGAAGGGCAGGCTCGCACTCGACTCATGCGCGAGTACGGCACGAATGTGATCGCGGGAGTCACGCCAGGCAAGGGCGGGCAATCTGTCTTGGGAGTGCCGGTATTCAACACTCCCAGCGACGCGGTCGCGGCACTCGGCGAGATCGACATCTCTGTGCTCTTTGTGCCCGCGTCAGGTGTGAAGGATGCGGCGATCGCAGCGATCGATGCCGGCATCAAGTTGACTGTGCTCGTGCCCGACCGCGTACCGGTTTGGGATGCGATGGAGATCGCGGCCGCAGCGCGCGCCAACGGCGCACAATTCCTCGGGCCAAACACACTCGGCGTACTCAGCCCCGGCAAAGGCGTCGTCGGAATGATCGGCGGGCGAGCCGAGAGCGCGCGCCAATGGTTCAAGCCTGGAATTCCCGCCGGCGTCGGGATCATCAGCCGTTCCGGTGGGATGGCATCGAGCACTGGCTACTACCTCGGCCAAGCTGGCGTTCGCATTTCCACCGTTGCACATATCGGCGGCGATGCCGTGCTGGGAATTCGCATTCCCGAAGCAGCGCTGATGTTCGAGGCTGACCCGCTGACCGAAGCGATCGTGATCTTCGGCGAGATCGGATCGACGCAAGAGGAAGAACTTGCACAGCTCATCCGCGATCGTAAAGTGACGAAGCCAGTGATCGCCTACATCGGCGGCAAGGCGGCCCGCGAGGGAACTCGGTTCAGTCATGCTGGTGCGATTATCGAAGGTGGACGTGGAACGCATGCGGGCAAGGTGACTGCGCTTCGCGATGCGGGTGCGACTGTTGTCGACGCATTCGGCGACTTGCCGGGTGCCGTCGTTGAAATCCTCAAGCGAATCAAGGGGAAGAGCCTCATGAGCGAAGCAGAACAGAAGGCCGTCTGGCACACTGCGGTCACGCAGATCGAACCAAACAAGGTCGCCGTGCGGGGATATGACATTGCCGACTTGATGGGCAACACCTCATTTGGTGCTGCTGTCTATCTCATTCTCACGGGTGAACTTCCCTCGCCGGCGGTCGGGAAGTTGATGGACGGCGTGCTGGTTTCTTCGATTGATCACGGAGCGACCCCGCCGAGTGCGCTTGCAGCGCGAACGGTCGCATCAACCGGCGCGACACTTGGCGCATCGGTCGCAGCAGGGATTATGTCAATCAATCGCCATCACGGCGGAGCGATCGAGGACTGCGCACGGAAGTTGAAGACGATCACTGATCGGGCTGCGAAGGAATCCATCACGGTCGACGAGGCTGCTGTTCGACAACTTGCCGCGATGAAGGACGCAGGCGATCGCATGCCTGGATTCGGGCACCGATATCACACGAAAGACCCGCGAACTGCGCGACTCTTCGAACTTGCGAAGGCGGCAGGAGTCGATGGACCGCACATGACAGCCGCGCGTGCAGTTGAAAAGTGCTTCGCCGATGCGAAGAAACCGCTCCCGATCAATGTCGACGGCGCGATCGGGGCGATCCTCGCCGACCTCGGCATCAACCCATCGGTCTTCAATGGCATTTTCATGATCGCCAGAACCCCTGGACTTGTCGCGCACGTTGTCGAGGAGCAAACGCGAGAAAAACCGATGCGGCGCATCGATCCCGTCAATCACGGCTACGACGGACCGCCTGCGCGATCCATGCAATCCCCGTAGTCCACTTGAATTCCGTTCAAGCCCCACCCAAACCCAACTCACTATGACAACGAAGACAACGACAACCACCCCAAAGTCAAACGATCGCGGCACGCTCGGCATCGGCGAAGTCGCAGAACTCTTTCCAAGCCTATTGAAGATCAAGGATCACTCGCTGCAGGCAAAGGTCGCTGCAGTCTGGAACGAAGCGATCCACACGGGGTGCGGCGGAAAAGGCTGGACCTTTGCAGAGTTGCGCGCTGTCAAGTTCACGCTCCTCGCAGGCGACATTGAGATGACGTTTATCGAGCATCTGAACTCGTGCGCGCTGCAGTGCATCGCCATCGCCGATGTGCTCGAGAAGAGTTTCACGTGCGAGATCCCAATCAACCGCGACTACCTCATCGCAGGTGCCCTGCTCGCCGACTGCGGCAAGCCGCTCGAATTCGACAAGGATGCGTCTGGCAAGGTGATTCAGGGGACTTTCGGGCAGCAGGTCCGTCACCCGTTCACGGGAGTCGCCCTTGCCTACAAGCATGGCATACCTGGCGAAGTGATGCACATCATCGCCACACACAGCCATGAAGGCGACAAGATGGAGCGCTCGATCGAGTCGATCATCTTCCATCACGCCGATTTCGTCGACTTCGACATCGCCAAGTTCCTCGGCAAGCGTGCAGCGAAGAAGTCTTGAGTCGATGCCCGTTCCTGGCAGCGCGAGATGGAGATTCCACGCATGAACCTGACGCTCGTCGAGAAGATTGCCGCGCTGCACGCTGACGGACTGCCCGCTGGCACCACCGTCCGCGCAGGCGACTTCATCTCCATTCGCCCGCGCCATGTGATGACCCACGACAACACAGGGGCGGTCATCCCAAAGTTCAAGCAGATTGGTGCGACCCGAATTGCAGATCCCGCGCAGCCGGTCTTCGCCATTGACCACGACATCCAGAATGTCACTCCCGAAAACCTCGGCAAATACGCGAAGATCCAGGCATTCGCACGCGAGCACGGCGTCGACTACTACCCGCCTGGCACTGGCATTAGCCATCAGGTCATGGTCGAGCAGGGATATGTCGTTCCCGGATCGCTCGTCGTCGGCAGCGATTCGCACTCGAACCTCTATGGAGCGGTCGCCGCCCTCGGCACGCCGGTCGTGCGCACTGATGCTGCGAGCATCTGGGCGACTGGGGTCACTTGGTGGCAGGTACCGCCGGTTGCAAAGGTGCTGCTTCGCGGGAAGCTGGCCGTCGGCGTCACAGGTAAAGACGTGATCATCGCGCTCTGCGGACTCTTCAACCACGACGAAGTTCTCAACCACGCCGTCGAGTTTCTCGGCGATGGAGTTGCTGCGCTCTCGATGGATGCGCGCATGACGATCGCGAACATGACGACAGAGTGGGGTGCGCTCGCCGGACTCTTCCCCTTCGACGAGGTCACTGTCGGATACTTGAAGTCTCGCGTCAACACTTTTTCCGATCTTCGTCGCCCTGGAAGCCGCGGCGCGAAGTCCCGCTGCGGCTATTCGCTTGAACAGATCGAGAACTGGTGGCGAGACCGCACCACTCTGAATGCAGATTCCAACGCGAGTTACGCCATCGAGCTGGAACTCGACCTCGCCACGGTGGTTCCCCATGTTTCTGGCCCCAACGAAGTCAAGACGATGGTTTCGCTGCCCGATATGGAGGCGAAGCACGTCCCGATTCAGAAGGCCTACCTGCTCTCGTGCGTGAACGCGCGCGTCGAGGACTTGCGGGATGCTGCAGCAGTCGTGCGCGCCAAGGGAGGTCGCGTTGCAAGTGGCGTCGAGTTCTATCTCGCTGCCGCGAGCGCCGAGGTGCAGGCGAACGCGCAGGCGAGTGGCGATTGGCAGACGCTCGTCGACGCAGGTGCGATCGCGCTGCCACCCGGTTGTGGAACTTGCATCGGACTCGGGCGCGGACTCGTCGGCAAGGGCGAGGTTGCGATCAGCGCGACGAACCGAAACTTCAAGGGGCGGATGGGTGATCCAGATTCTCAGGTCTACCTCGCGTCGCCCGCAGTCGTAGCAGCGAGTGCCCTCGCTGGATTCATCTGCGCACCGCAGAAGTTTGCGAATCGGGCGGCTGGAACTTCGATGCGCCGCGCGCAGGTTGGCGCGCGCACTGCGTCCACCGTGGAAATCATCAACGGGTTCCCAGCGAGCGTGCGCGGTCGTGTTCTGCTCCTCGACAAGGACAATCTGAACACCGACGGCATCTACGCGGGCAAGCACACCTACAACGACAATCTCACGCACGAGCAGATGGCCGCGGTGACCTTCGAGAACTTCGATCCTGCGTTCAACTCGATCTATCGCGCGGGTGACATCGTCGTCGGCGGACTCAACTTCGGCACCGGATCGAGCCGCGAGCAAGCGGCGACGGCGCTCAAGTTCAAGGGAATTCCCTGCGTCATCGCAGCCAGCTTCTCTGAGACCTACAAGCGCAATGCGTTCAACAATGGATTCGTCGTATTCGAGTGCCCAGAATTCGTCGCGCACCTTCGCACGACGTTGAAGGATCGCAAGCCCACCACGATCGGTCCAGCGATCACCATCGATTACCGAACCTCGACGATCTCCGCAGATGGCCACTCATTCGCATTCCCACCGCTGAGCCCCGCAGCGCAGGAACTCATTGTCGCAGGAGGGGCTGAAAACCTCGTTGCGGCGAGATTGCGCGCAAGTCAACCACAGCACGCGTGACGTGTTTGATTGGACGACCGATCGGCTCGTTCGCGCGTTGACTGCCCATCGACTGCGCGAGGAAACTCGCCGGCGAATCTCAGAAGTGTCTCATCCATATTGGCACGGAGGGCATCGTGGAAGGCGATTCGGTTCGGGACTACGGATGTTGCGTCAAAACTCGCCAGAATCGGGAAAACTCGGGTGGACTACACCTGCTCTGCGTGGTACAGTATGCCACAAGGAGTTTCTATGCCTGCTGACGATCAATTCATTCGTGGAGTCGGAATGCTTGCCGTGCTCAAGATACTTGAGCGCGGTGAACTGTATGGATATGCCATTGTCGAGAGATTGTCGAGGACGCCCGGCGATGCATTGCATCTCGGGCAGTCGACCGTCTATCCAATGCTCTACAACCTGGAAGCGAAAGGACTCATTCGTGCGCGGTGGGACGAGAGCGGCGCACGTCCGCGTAAGCAATACACACTCACGTCGGCAGGGAAGAAGCGACTTTCTAGCGACGCGGAACAATGGCACACAGTCACGGTGGCGATGGAAGCACTCGGTTTCAGTTTGGCTGGGGTCATCGAACCGCGATGGGTCGCTTCTCGCGCTGTCGCGATCGGGGTGGGATCGCCCGCGTGATCCCGTTTCGTGGCGGGATGCGACGGACGCTCGCGGATGCGCTTCGTCCGTGGGAGTTGCCATCGACGCTGAACGAGAGTGTCACCCGATTGGTCTGGGAAACGCGCCTGCGGCGTCGCGAACAAATCGAGGTCGCTGGCGAACTCGCATCGCACTTCTCGGAGGGAATGGCTTGCGGCGTCACGCCGAGCGAATTGATCGCCCAATTCGGTGAGCCACGGGCGAGTGCCCGCCGAATTCGAGATGCGACGATTGCCAAGCGATCGCTCATCGACCGCACCGTCGGACACATTGTTCGAAAGAGCG
The DNA here is from genome assembly GCA_964356445.1 of uncultured Singulisphaera sp. Classification (GTDB taxonomy): domain Bacteria; phylum Planctomycetota; class Phycisphaerae; order Phycisphaerales; family SM1A02; genus F1-60-MAGs104. The sequence continues at coordinate 31,848 of CAYHHO010000011.1, forward strand.
CATGGATTGCGGCAGCACTTGTCATCACCTACTCGCTCTATTCGGTGTGGCTTCTTCGGCAAGAGCCGAATATCACTTTCGACTCGTTCGAGGTATTGCAGTCACGACTCCCAGAGGCTGGAAACGAGGGGCGAGCGATGGATGTCTACCTCGCGGCGGCAGAACCGACTGAGGAGAGTGAACGGAGGATCACGCTCCTCAGGACGCTTGTCCAGCATCCCGTGCTTGGCGCGCCGCTTGAACGCGCGCCAGGATGCGCCGATTATTCGTCGGCGCATTCTGCGATGTTTCACGATGCCGCACTGCAACTCCGTGAGGACGCGACGCGGGCAGCGAAGCGATCTGATGTCGGCACATTTCTTGCGGACGCCCGCGCGTTGATGGCTATCGCGGACCACGTCAACGAATCGGGAACGATGTTGGGATGGGGTCGAAGCATGGCCATCCTGCATCTGGCGATGAATGAATTTGTCTCTGCGATTGAAAACGACGCCGAATCGTTTTCAGATATTCAACTCGCCGAGCTCATGCTGCTTGTCGAGTCTGACGAGCAATCACTCGATTTCGTTTTCGAAGCTGAACGGCTACAACTCTCGGACTCGGTCCAGCGGTCGTTCACGGACGACGGCGATGGTGACGGGGTCGTACTACCCAATGTGACATTTCCCGAAGCGAATCTTGAGGCCGCAATCCTCGGGCCGATGGTTGCGATCGGTACTCCATCGCGTCGCACAGTGGCAGCGAGTGGTGAACGCATCGTCGTCGGGATGACGATGCTCGCCGCCGCGCGAAGCCCACGTGAGGCTCAAGTGCTCCTCGACGAGCTCCTGCGAGATGTTCATGCGCGAGATGGGAAGTTGGCGGTGCCGCACATGTTGCGTCTCCGCATCACGGGGAAACTGATTCTTGCCCGCTGGAATCTCCAGCGCGGCCGCGATGCTGTCGAAGCGGCGATCGGACTTGAGATGTTTCGACGTGCGAAGGGGGACTTCCCGAAGACACTCGACGAACTTCGGAAATTTATGTGTCGCGACATTGGCTCGTGGTCCCAGGACAGCCAACCGTGGACATATGCGTTGGTCGATGGTTTCCCACAGTTGTGGGATACACAACCTGACGGAGTCCTTGTTTCGTGGGAGTCAGCAGCGCTCGGATCTCCGAGACGTATACGCACGCCTGGGCATTGACGCACGGTCTTGGGGGATTCGAGGTGTGGCGGCTTGCAGATCCGTGGGGCACCAACTCTTGGAGACGATCGCTGCGACCTGGGCACTTGAAAATGTTGGATTGCTTGTTGACATACTATGCACCGTAGACTATATTGCCCACGTGCTCGATCTGCAGAATGTCTGCAGATGCGAACAGCAGGATCTGCCAAGAAACAAAGGAACTTTGACTCATGCTGAAAAACAAAAATATGCGCGGTGCAAACATCGTTGGAGGTGCTTGTTGGGCGGCCGGATCGTGTGTGGTGGTCATGATCGTTGTGGCGAACACCGCAATCGCGCAAGTCGTGTCGCCACTCTGCTGTGAAGCATCGGTCATCCCGGATCCATCCAACCCCCGTTGTATGAAGGTACCGACATCGATTCCGTGCGCAGACTGCTCGCTCCCAGGGTTCTACCTCGCGGACGAAACCATTCCATGCGGCTGGCGTCGAAGATTTGTGTTTTTTTCAGTTCCATGCGGTCGCCCCACCGGCTTCCCCGACGCACGATGTCCATGAGTAGTTCCCTTTACCTCATCAACCCAGTTCAAGTCACTCAACCCCAACTCAAAGGACCCCCAACATGATCAAGACTTTTCTCGCAATTCTCGTCGGACTTGCATCGACTCTCGCAGTCGCAACAACGTCGATTCATCTTGCTTCGGACTCTCCCGTCGCTGATGCGGTGGCATTCGTGAAGTCGAAGCCAACCATGCACATGGAGTGCAACGTCGTCATCCGGCACTTGGACGACACGACAGGTGCAGCCGGTCGATCGCGAGGCACTCTCGCTTATACGCAATCCGGCGACCGCTTCCGCATCGCCTCTCGAATCAAGGGCGCGATCGGCGGAGAAGCGATCGTGCTGTTCGACGGTCAAGTTTTTCGATACATCGATCCCGTCACGGGCGGTTCAAGCGCCAACCCTGGAATCCCCGCCGATGGAAACTTTGGCGCTGCGCTCCCCATTCCATTTCTCGAAGCACTCTCATTTGCATCTGCGACATCGGATTCCACTGAAGGCGCATACCGCACATGGAAGGCGACCGCCGACCAGGCGATGCCGAACCCAATCGCTGGGTGGCAAGAAGCAACTCGCCAAGGGCGCAAGTGTCTGGTGGCAGATTTTGTTGGCGGACAGGCCGAGGGGCGTGAGTACAAGTACACCGTCGTCGTCGACACACGCGACCTCGGCTGGCCGTGGATGATCGAACGTGTCACGACTGATGGCACGGTTCTGACGAGGTCGGTGTTCGAGAGCGTCGAAGCGTTTGGCGACGCGACCAACACGATGGCAACGACTTCCGGTGGCGTTGTTACTCCGTTGGTCGTTCGCAGCGAGATGTTCGATCCACAGACGGGTCGACAAACTCACGAACTGCTCTTCACTGTCACCGCGCTTCGGCTCGGCAGCAATGCGGCAGGAGACACGGCTGGCTCAGTCTTTGAGATTCCATAAAGGGAGAGCCACATGCTTTACTCTGAAAGTCTTCGAATGTGGATCACATCACCAGAACCAGTTCTCACACCGGGTGGACCGATGAGGGTTACCCCGTCAAACGGAACCAAGAAAAGAGGCACTCCTGTGATAGGCCAGCATCGCTGGAAGAGGTGCTGCGCGTGGATTTCGATTGTGACGCTCGGCATGTTTGCGCAGTTTGGCACGTCTGGCATGGCCGAGACCACAACGCAGTTCGTCTACGCCGATGATGAGGCGAGCGCGAGAGGCGTCGTGCAGTTCTTGCAGGATGGGTTCATGGTGGTCATGGTGGCTGAAGTGTCGCCTGATGGTTTCGGCGGGTGGTCTCATTGGGGTACAGAGGCTCTTGCAAAAAACAAGGCGTGCGAGGCGTTGTTGCTTTGCACGAGGGACGCGAACCTCCAATTGCTGAGTTCCTCGGGCCAGTGGGGCTACTGGCGCTGTGTTGCCAAGCTGTTGCTCTGCGAGGCATACAGCCTCGCGTGCATCGGAACCGCGGCGACATGCATCCAAGCTTGGGATTGCTGGCAAGAAGCTTCCTGGCAAGGCTGCACGCCATGAACGCGAGAGCATGCAGTGTGAACGGGAGGAGATCGTTGAGACTGCCGATTCGACGACATCAGTTCATCCTGATCGCTCTAAGTGCTTCGGCTGGAGCATGGGCTGGCTGGTTTCTCGCGCACAGTGGGCTCGCGGTTTTTGTCGGGATTGTGCTGGGGATCGGTGGCGGCGCGCTCGCATCGTTGGTCGTTGGTGATCGCAAGTTATTGGCGGACGCGACGGCCAAGGGCCCTGATGGAGAGGAAGGCATGCAGATCCCATCGTTTCGGATCGGCACCGTTGTTCGACTCCGCTCGGGTGGCCCCGCGATGGTGGTGGTAAGCGTCCGTGGAGAAAGCACCTCTTGCGAGTGGTTCGACCAGGGGCAGAAGCGGCGAGGAGAGTTTCCGACCGCGGCTCTGGAATGTGATGAGTAGTACGGTGAATCTTCCCAGAGGTTTGGTCTGGCTCTGGCTGTGTTTTGTTGTCGTGCCCAATCTTGTGTTGTTTCTCACTTTCGGCATTCCCGTGCCGTGCCCTCCTCCATGAATCTTGAACCGCAAAGAAAGGATGATTCGTGATAGTAAAAATATTCCATAGCAGAGCTGGGCGACAAGTGCTTCTTGGAGTGCTCATTGTGGCATGCGCCGTCATTGCGGCGTGTGCGGACGAGAGCCCAAAGTCGGTCCCGCCTTCAGCGACACCTTCGCAAGGCGGCCACGCTGCGGCGATTGCAGCGTGTCCACTTCGAGTACTGGTCGCTGAACTCTCGTCAGTCCGCGATATGTCTGTCATCCTCGATCGAATCGAGGGATTCAGCGGTCCGCTTCGATTCGCACCGGTCTTGACGGAGTCGGCTTGGTTGAAACTCCCAGAGTCCGAAGGCAAAGCGATCATCCAGCAATACATGCTCGACGTGAAGATATGGTTCCCTGTCGTCATCAAGCCGTTGATGAAATGCGTGAGCGATCCAGCCTGTGAAAATCGCACACGGGCAATCGCGATTCTGCGCAGGTGGGTCAAGGACAACGATTCGGAGAGTGTGTCTCTTTTCTTCTCGAAGGGCGCCGAGGGCTTAAAACCGCTTCTGGACAGCCTTCCGTAATCAACGATGCTGCGATGGCGTCCCTGCCAGTTCCAGTTGCTGCCTGATCTTCCACCTTCCAACACATGCTTTGTTCTCCGCAGTCCAGCGATCATCTTCGCCCACGCGAAGAATTCTTCGACGATCTCCGCAGATGGCCGCTCGTTCGCATTCCCACCGCTGAGCCCAGCCGCGCAAGAGCTCATTGTCGCGGGCGGCGCAGAGAATCTCGTTGCGGCGAGATTGCGCGCAAGTCAACCACAGCACGCGTGAAGTGTTTGATTGGGCTACCGATGGGCTCGTTCGCGTTGTAAACGCCCCCCAGGCAATCCATCCTCAGCAGTTCACACGATCCTGACGGAGGACTGCGAGCGTTTCGCGCGCCCGTTCCTCACTTCGACTTCGCAGGCTCCTTCAAAGATGAAAGAAGCACCGCAACATCAGCTGCGCTCAATCTCGCGCCAGACTTCGTGATCATCTCCGCAAACCAATCGATCTCCTCCGGCTGCATGGGAAACCCGATGTTTCCGCCGGGCCCATTCGAATTCACAAGCGCCTTGCCCTCTGCGTCAAGAATCTCGCACCATGGAATTCCGCCATTCTTGCCCAGTGAGTGAGACTTCAGCAACGCTTCGCCGTTGGTCATGCGATCCGTGTCAACCTTCACATCGACAAAGGCCTTCGACCAAATCACGGCGATCTCGGGCTTCGCCAACCAATCCTCAAGTCGATGACAATATCCGCACCAGGGCGCACCAAAGTGCAAGAAGACCAGCTTGCCTTGCGACTTCGCCGCAGCAACACTTGCGGCAAGGACCTCATCGGCATTGAGCATGGGTGCTTGATGGGACTTGAAGAATGCGAGCACCTTTGCGACGTCGTGCCCTTTCGGATCGGCATCCGGCGATTTCTCGAGCGAGGAAGTCTCTTGGTTCGCGACCACCGATCCATCAGCTGCAAGCACAGTGAGAAACGGCACGCCGTTCTTCTTGAGATCCGCGCCGTACTTGGCGGCAAGATCTTGATGCTTGTCGAACCGTCCGACATCGACCAATACAACTTCATACTCATACAACAACTCCCGCGACAGCTTCTTGTCTTCCTTGCAACTCTTGTGGAGCCACTTGCACCAGCCACACCAGTTCGCCCCCCACTGAATCAAGACGCGCGTGTTATTGCGTGTCGCGCGTACAAGCGCAGCAGCGACCTCTTCGTTTGCATTGGCTGTTTCGTTGTAGACAACTTCAGGCTTCGCCACGGCTGTTGTGGGGGCTGGAACGACTTGCGGGGCACCCGCAAACGAAGTGGTGACGGTGGCGGCAATAGTGACGAAGCCGACGAGCAAACATCGAGAAGTCTTCATGGTTTGTCTTTCAATTGGAGTTCAACAGGAGTTCGAAACACCTTGACACTGCGTCGAGTTCCCTCGCCCGCGCCATCGCCCTCAGTTGTGCACGCGAGCCAGAGATCTGCGCCTTGGAGCGTTGCCCGTGGGAATCCACTCGATCGATCTGCTGGAACTTGAGCAATCGTCTGCAACGCACCCAGTTTTCCATCGGCGGAGAGCCTGCGCACCACCACCGCCGCATCGTCGCCTTGCACATCTTGCCAGATGATGAGCGCATCGCCCGATGGAAGAAGGAGCGTCTCAACCCTTCCAAGCGATCCATCTGCATCGACCTCGAACACTGCGCCAAACGATGCTCCGCCATCATTCGATCGCACGGCGCGCACCGCACCCTCCGCAGTTGCGCCAGTCCACCACGCCACGACGACATCATTCCCGCGCGCGGAGATGCTCGGACCGTTCACTGGGCAACCGTTGATCTTCCACCCATCGCTTCCGATTCGCTGTGGCTGTGACCATCCCTCACCAAGCCAACGCACAAGTGCGATGTCGCGCGTCTCATCCTCGCCACGGTCGCGGTAGACAACAATCGGTCCCTGCGCGCCAATGGCGAGATCCGTTGGGCAGCACTCGCAGGTGCGTTCGTCGAGAATCTCCGATGGTGGAGATGGACGCTCCTTTGTCGGCGCGGTGCGCGCAGCACGAAGAGACATCTCGCCTCCTCCGTGATCGTGTCCACCCGACGCTGGATCGGGTGGCGTCATCGCACGGCCATCGAGCCAACAGAGCACCGTCGCACCACGACCCGTTTCGCCACTCACAAATCCGTGCTCCGCTTGCTTTCCATCATCGTGCAGTGGACCGAGCACTGTCCACGTTCGACCCTCATCGACTGATCGAGAGACGACCGCGTCGTAGACCGATCCGCCAAGTGCACCCGATCGCAACCATGTCGCAAGGAACGCGCCGTCGCTCGCACGAAGGACCGTCGGCGTGTCCGCCCAGTTCGCAAAAAGATTCGATCCCGAGGCGATCTCCGACGCAGGCGACCAGACTCCCTTTGCGAAGCGTGACATGAACAGACGGCTCACACTTGCGTCAACTTTCGATTTCGGCGGGTCTCGTTCAAGCCACGAGAGAATCACGCCATCGCCATCAGCAACGATGCGTGGCGCAAACGAGTCACCCTTCGCCGGCGAAGTGACCTCCGAGGTCGTGCTCTCGGAACTCGGGACAGATGCCGATGACGCGGTCACGCACACAAGCGTTGACGCTGCGAGCGAGAGCGCGAAAGAGACCAGAAGATCACGATTTCGAGCGCGCATGGCTGACTCCTGAAACGCCGGTGGCGACTAGATCGGAATGCTATCAGTGGAGTTCCCCAGATTTTGTGGACACGAATGACCGCCGCAGAGCGATCGCGTATCCGAGGTGCGCGGGAGTAAGTCTCTCGGACTCGCTATGCTTTGGGACTTTCCAGAACCGCAATCACCGCACGAGGACGACCAAATGTCGAAGTACAAGATCGCATGGATGCCAGGAGATGGAGTCGGAAACGATGTCATGGAGGGGGCTCGAATCGTCCTCGATCAATTGAAGCTCGACGCCGAGTACATCCACTGCGACATTGGCTGGGAGTTCTGGTGCAAGGAAGGCAATGCGCTGCCGGATCGCACGGTGAAGGCGCTCGAAGGCACGACCTGCGGACTCTTCGGCGCGATCACCAGCAAGCCACAAGATGAGGCGAAGGAAGAACTGATCCCAAGTTTGAAGGGAACGGGGCTCGTCTATTTCTCGCCAATCGTCAAGCTTCGCCAAATGTTCAACCTGCACACGAACATGCGCCCCTGCAAGAGTTACGCAGGCAACCCGCTGAACTACCGCGGCAATGCGATCACGAATCCGAGCGGCGCCGATGTCGCGATCGACCAGGTTGTGTTCCGCGAAAACACCGAAGGGATGTACGGCGGCGTCGAGTTCTTCCCGCTGCCCGAGGACATCTACACCGCGCTCTGCGCAAATCCCAAGATGAAGCCGTGGAAGGCAAAGGGACTCGAGAATGTCGCGCTTTCGACGCGCATCGTCAGCAAGCAGGGTTGCACAAGCATCTGCAAGCAGGCATTTGAGTTCGCCAAGAAGAATGGCCGCAAGCGCGTGACACTCATCGAGAAGCCCAATGTCCTGCGCGAGACCGGCGGACTCATGACGCGTTGCTTCCGTGAAGTCGCCAAGAGTTACCCAGACATCTGGGCCGACGAAGCCAACATCGATGCGATCTGCATGTGGATGTTCAAGAACCCGCAGGACTACTCGGTGCTCGTCGCAGAAAACATGTTTGGCGACATCGTCAGCGATCTGTGCGCCGGACTCATCGGAGGCCTCGGCTTCGCACCAAGCGCCAATCTCGGCGACAAATACGCGGTCTTCGAGCCAACTCACGGCAGTGCGCCAAAGTACGCAGGCCAGTACAAGGTCAATCCGATTGCGATGATCCTGACCGCCAAGATGATGCTTGACTGGCTCGGCGAGAAGGACATGGCGACTCGTCTCGAATCAGCCGTATCGCGCGTCATTCGCGAAGGAAAGGTTCGCACCTACGACTTGGGCGGCAAGGCCAGCACGCTTGATGTCTCGCGTGCGATTGCAGATTACGCATCTGAGAAGGTTTGTCAGGGAGCTTGCTGAACTGCCATCGCACTACTTCGAAAGCAACACAATGTCGCACACTTCACATGACTCCAAGGTTGATTCCAAGTCCGCTTCAGCGAAGCCGCTGCTCTCGCGCGTCATCGCCGACTGGGCCTGCGCGCTGAAGTACGAGCATCTCTCCCCCGCTGCCATCCAGTCAGCCAAGCTCTTTTGGTTCGACTCCATCGGATGCGCGCTCGGCGGAAGCCAGCAGGACGACGCGAAGATCCTGCTCAAGCACTACCGAGAGATGAAGGGTGAGTCGGGTGCTGGCAAGGGTGCAGCGACAAGTTTCGTCTCGGGGTTCAAGACCAATCCAGTCGACGCTGCGTTCCTCAACGGACACATGATCCGT
>CAYHHO010000012.1:0-39615 GCA_964356445.1 uncultured Singulisphaera sp.
GCGATAAAGGATTCGAACCTTCGACCCCACGCGTGTGATGCGTGTGCTCTAGCCAACTGAGCTAATCGCCCGACCAAGGTGAATCCTACAGGAATCGCTGCTGGTGCATCAACCCACGCGATCCCCCTTGAAATGGTGGGTTCGTGTCGTTTTTCGACACGAACCCACCATTTCAAGGACCAAGACACGCGAAGTTGATCTGCGCGGTCGAACTTAGTCTCTGGGGGACTATCCCCAATTGCTCATGAGCATGCTGAGGTCCGCGCCGTCGACAGAGCCGTCGCCGTTGAGATCCTCAGTGCAACTCATGGTGCATGCTCCCCAATTCGAGAGCAGCATTGCGAGGTCTCCGCCAGTGACCGCACCATCGCCGTCAATGTCACCAACCTGCGGCGCCGGCGGACCGAGCGCCACTGCTCCCGCAGCATTGACCCGTCCGTCGCCGATGAGACCGACATAGTTCGGATTGATCGCATCGATCGGCACGACAGTCTGTGCGAAGAGCGCCATGATCGCATCGGGGACTGCCGCTGCTGGCACGCTTGCATCGGGCCACTGCGGATACTGAGCCCGTACGAGTGCGACGGAACCGGTCATCAGCGCTGTGGAAAGGCTAGTCCCGTTCCAGTGCGCATATCCAGATCCAGGGACCGCTCCCAAGATCGATGTCGCGAGGGAGTACGAACCATCCGCTGCCTGTGCGCTCACACCCGGCGCCGAGAACGCAGCGCACAATCCGAAGTTTGAATTCGGGCTCAGGATGTCATTCGAGTTTGTCGCGCACACGGCGTAGCACTCCGAGTAACTCGCGGGGAATTCTGTGACGAGAGGAATCTGCACTCCATCGTTGCCGATGGCTGCGATCACAATGACGCCTGCCGCTTTGGCGCGCGCAACCGCCGCACGCACCACAGAAGAATTGAATTCCGTCGAGACGCTGACATTGATGATCTGCGCTCCGTGGTCGGTGGCACTGTCGATTCCTGCAGCAAATGTGAACGAATCGCTGCGACCATCGGTGTTCAAAACGCGGATGTGCATCAACTTCGCCTCTGGTGCACACAGTCGGATCAGACTCGACACGTATGTGCCGTGACCAACCCCCTCGTCAATCAAACCATCTGCGTCATTGTCGATGCCATCGCCTTCGTCGAGTGGATTTGCATCGCCATCAACAAAGTCCCACTGCCACGAAGCGAGCGGTCCTGCAACTGCTTCGTGCGTCACGTCAATGCCCGAATCGACGATTGCGACGATGGCGCCATTGCCACGGCTGGTCACGTGCGCCTGCTGGAGCCCAAGCAACTGCGCCGCGTACTGGTTGTGGTATGCGTAGTTTGAAGCGCTGATGTCGGTGACCCAGATGCTTCCGGTCTGACCTTCGACGGCGTGCGCGCCGAAGTTCGCTTCGCCCCATTGCAGAACGCCTTCCGCGACCAGCAATTGAATCGCGTCGTGCACCTGCTGTTCGGTCGCGCCTACGCGCAGTTCGTACCTCAGGAGCCGAGTCTTGCCATCCGTGAATTGCCCGCCATTGACAATGTCATCGCAGTAGGGCGCGAGCGCCGCATACACGGCACCGAACCCAGCCGAGTCGCTGCGCTGCACAACTGCAGTCTTCAGGATGAGCGCATCGTGCTGCTCGTGATCGTTGTCCGCGAACGCGGGAACTGCAGGGCTTGCGAAAGCCGCGAGCACTGCAAGCGTCACTGCCAGTTTGGATTTCGAATTTGGTCGCGCCATAGTAAGTCTCCAATCTGCGGCAATTCGTACATCGGAAGCATACTTCGGATTCCGATGAGGGCAGAAGAAAGGTTCGTGTTATTGCTCATGACGAGACTCCAATCGTTACAAATGGCGCCCAATGCGCAGGGTGGGGGTGTCGATCTAACAACTCAAGCGAGAGATCCCTCAAAACGCCAGAGGCGTTCTTTCGGGTGGGCTCTGCCCTTCGGCGGTGAAAACTGGTCATTGCCTCTGCGGCTGTTCCGTCGTGGATTGGCCACAAGGTGGCAACCAACTGCGTCGTGCTATTGCCGAGGAACGCTCCGGCAAGGCCAAGAAGTTCATCTCCATCGCGCACTCTGCTCGCAGCAGTCTCGCAGCCGCTCAGCACGACCGTCGCGGGCGTGCAGGGAAGCTCGGCGATGTCACGTGCAGTGAGCCATCCATCTGCCAACTTGAGACCGCTCGCGCGTGGAGCCTCGGGCAGGAAGAATCCGTGGCACGCCAAGTGAGTCGTCTGCGACTCCGCGAGGACCTTCTTGACCGTGGCAACTGTCGCTTCTGCGCCGATCAGCGGATGTGGATCGCCCACGATGCTCGCTACGGACTTCGCTTCATCACCGATGCATGGAGCAGTCTCGTCGGGCACCCCGATGACGCGTGTGACGCTCAGTTGGTCCACTCCAGCGCTCTCCCGGTGGCGCGCCGTGAGACTTGCCCAGACTCCGGCGCTCGGTGCGTAGGCGATTGCGTGGTCTTCCGCGACATAGCGAATCTTGCCATTCGTTGCGTGCTGTACAAGCGCGTGGAAGGGAACTGTGTGCAGGATTCCGTGTGGGACGACGACAATATCTCGAAAATCACTCAGCAAATGGGCGACTGGGCTCCAAATGAGCTCGGAGAGATGGCTGAGCGCGCCCGCCGCGTTCTCAAGCAACCTCGCACGCCGCTGGGCTGATTGCGTTGTCCCTTTGACCAACCCTTGGCGCAACTGAAACCCGACGCGTTCGACGGCCTCTGCAAGCGAGTGGTCATCGCATCCAAGTTGAACCGCCTGCGCCTCGCCAGCCGAAAGCACAAATGCCATCCAGTGGCCGCGGGCGCGGTAGTAGGCCACCATTGCAGTTCGGTAAGGCAAATCTGCCGCGACCGATGCCACATCTCCCTGGGACATCGACCGATGCGACTGCCATCCGCCGCGCAAGTCTTCAGCTTCAATCGCGCTGATCTTGGCCTCAAGCACAGCGATTTCCTCTCGGGACGAATCCGCGAGACCGAATCGAAGCCCGCCGCCGGCTTCGCCTGCGATACGCGAGTAAACCGAATCGAGCTTCGCACGAAGCGACCGCAATTCCTCGCTTCGAGGTCCGTTCCCAGACTGCCGCGGCTCATCAATTGCCTGGCGCATTCGATCGAGGAGAGCACGACTCTTGGCTTGCTCGGCGACTCGGAATGCTTCGTTGAGCGAATCAGGAGATCCATCTGCGATGAGGGAGGCCACCAGTTCTTCGTACGCACCGAGCCGCCTACCAAGCAGTCCGGACCGAGTCCTCTCTGCGCGCAGCGTCCCGCGCATGTGTTCGACGAGCGAGACGGCGCGTCGTGCGTCGCGGATCGCATCCATGGGGCGAGCAGTCCGTCGCAAGAGGTAGGCGCGCTGAGTCAGCGCCTCGGCTTGCACGGGGGCGACTTGAGCGACAGCTGCGTGTTCGAGTGCGCAGTCGATTTCGCTCATCGCGGTGGCAAGGACTCCCTCGCGCTCTGCGACGACGCTTGCGTGAAAGTGAACCATCACACGATCAAGTGGAGCGTTCAGCGAGCCAGCCGCGACGCGTCCGAGTGTCTTGCGGGCTTCGCCGACCCGACCATCGCGCGCAAGCGCCGATGCCTGTTGCAGCAATGCACGTGAGCGTTCAGCCTCATTTCCCAGCGACTGCGCGCGATCTGCTGCAGCCCCAAAGCACGTGGCGCTCGTCGCTGCTTCGCCAGCAAATGCAAGCGCCCGAGCTTGCCCAAGCGAAGCACGCAGCGCCTCGTACGCCATCCCAAGTCGATCGAATTCTGCGAGTCCCTTTGCGAACCGCTCTCCCGAAACATCTGCCACCCCGAGCATCTCGAAGACTTCGCCTTCTTCGACCAGCATGCGAGCAGCGTGCCCCGACGGCGCATCGCCAAGCTGGGCACGTGCGTGCGCGAATCGTTCAAGCGATTCTTGGTAGAGACCTTGCCGAGCGGCGACATCGGCGATGTTGCCTTCGGTGATCGCTGCGTGCAATCCGCCTTGTGGCGCGTACTGCGCGAGCGCACTTGTAAACGCTTGGCGAGCTTCGCCGAATCGATCGAGGAGCAGCAGCGACTCTCCCCGCGCATTCGCAATGTTTGCGGCGAGGTCGGGCTGCGTCGCGAGGACCGAAGCGGCAGAGTCGAGGCACGCAAGCGCCCGCTCGGGTTGGCCGATCGCCCGATTGATGTTGCCAAGATTGATTTCAACGCGCGCCGCCAAGATTGGTTCGTCAAGCGCCAGGAGTTCGTCTCGTGCGGTGCTCCCCGCGGCGAGTGCCTCCTCCGCGCGCCCGCGAACGAGCAGCGGCTGCATTTGCGCGATGAGCGCGCGCGCCGCTTCGATCGATTCTCCCGCTGCGACTGCGTCAACGCGCGAGACCTGCGAAAGCGCGAGCGCATCCTCAAATGCGCCTGAAGAGCAGAGCGCGAGAATCCTTGCGCGCCGCACGCGAGCAAGCGCTTTCGGATTTCCGAGCGACTTGGCTGTCGCTTCAAGCGCAGCGCTTGCTGCAACGGCCGCTGCAACGTCGGTGTGTGCCAGTTTCTCGGTCGCCTCACCGAAGCGACAGAGTTCCTCGGCTGGATGCGCCATTGCATTGACCGCTGCGAGGCGAGCCTTGTCGGAAAGTCCGACGAGCTGTTCAAGCGTGACCTCGCCAGTTGGGCGCGGATCAGTCATTGAATAAGCACTCCGGCTGCAAAGATCGCTCCCGCTGGGAGCGCGAAGGCGATGTCGTACTTGCCCGAAGGAAGGATCACCGAGAAGAATCCAAGATCATCCAACGTGGTGGTGGCTGCACTATCACCCGCTGCGTCAACAAAGACGACTGGAGTGCCTTCGCACTTGGCCACGGATTCGAGCTGACCTCGGATGACTGCACGCACCGTGGCGTGTGACCGAACGGGTTCGACTTCGATATCGATGTGTACATCGTTCTGCGAGAACTCCATCGTTCGGATGGATCCTCCGCGCAGTGCGGCGCCGGCGGGGTTGTGCTGGTCGCACAGGAGAATGGCGGCAGTCGCACGAGCACGGTTCCACCACGAACTCGATTCGGCACTTGGCAGACACCGCGAGAGGCTCAGCGCGCGCACTCGAATCGCATCCGAAGCGATGCAGTCGAACTCGCCGCGCAGGCGCTGTGTGATGAAGGTTTCCATGGTCGGGTCGATCATTTGGTTCCTGCTGTCACTGAAGAAGAGGCGGTCGTGCGACCGTAAATACGAGCATTCGAACAATTCCCATCAACCCGTCATTCGGCGCGCTTTGGCTTAAGTCCCAGTCCCTCAAGGATCGACGCAAGTTTTTCCAGGCATCTGGTGCGGGTGGGTCCGATACTCCCGAGGGGTATCCCCAGCGAGGAGGCGATCTTGTCGTACGCGGTCTCTCCTGCGTGCCCGAAGAGCAGCATCAGTAGATCCTTGCAACGCCCCCCAAGTGCCTCCAGACCCCTCCGAACGAGCTGTTTCTCTTCAAGTTCCGCCAGCGTCTCTTCGTGGGGGTCGCTAACGCTCACAAAGTCGGTGTCGGTGTTGAGCATGCGCGACTTGGCACGCCCGACCCGCCAACTCTCCCGATGCGCAGTAGTTATCAGCCATGCGGGTAGCGTTTTTGCGTCGCGGATCTTCGTGATATTCGTCACGAGGGCAGAAAAGACCGCTTGGTGGACATCATCGCAATCTGCGGTCGACATCTTGTACTTGCGGGGAACGCTGTAGACGAGCCTGGAATAGGTCTCCACAAGCGTTTCCCACGCGACTTTGTCGCCGCCTGCGCAGCGTGAGAGCAATTGGTCGTCGCGAGTGGAGTCCACCCATAGAGGCTAGCCGCACAAAGTCGGCGGTCAATTCCTGCACCCTTGAGTCGTGCCCGGATTGCTGATCACCCTTCGCAAATTGCGAGCCCAGATCAGTTGCTGGAATTTTCAGGAATATCAAAAAGCGATGTACTTCGGTGGCTTCGCAGCACTCCTCTCAGTGTGATCAGTCAAATGGAGAACCATGCAATGAGAAACAAAACCCAGGGGGAAGTCTGGGTGATCGGCACTAATTCGGATGTCGGTGAACTGCTCGATTGGATACTCGCTCGGTATGGGATCGCGGCGAAAATATGTGCCGAGTGGCCCAGTTCAGTTGACCGCGATCGGCCAAAGGCAATCATTGTGGATCGCCGATCCGCAGAATTGAATGGTGGTCACAGCATCGCCGACTTTCGCGAGTTGGCGCCCGAGATTCCAATAGTTCTGATGGCGACCGAATGCTCAGTGGAAGTTCTCGGTAACCCAGTGCAGCCTGGCACTCACGATTTCGTGGCGCTTCAGCCACTCGAAGACCGCCTCGTAGCAACTTTCGAAGCAATCGGTTTAGGGGTTGGCTCGCAGCCATCGACACCTCCGAATATGACCGGCAGACGTCACGAGCCAACTCAGATTGGTTCGGCGGAACCACGCCGATGTTTTCAGCCGGTCGAGTGCAAGACGATGGATCAAATTGAGAGGGACGCGATCCAATGCGCCCTAGTTAGGTGCAACGGCTCTGCGGTCGTTGCCGCGAGGGCGCTCGGCATCTCGACCGCCACCATTTACCGGAAGCTCAAGCGGTACTCGAATTCTTAGGGGATGGCGCGCCACGCACACGGCACATCGCCCCGCACATCGCGCCGCACAGCACACCGCGCCCCGCGCACCGCACCGCGCCCCGCGCTCCGCGCACACCGCACACCGCACACCGCACACCGCACCGCGCCTTGATCTCGCGTTAGGATTGCGCAGAAGGAGCAATGATGATCTGGCGACTCGTCCGCACGCAGTGGTGGTCAGTACTCGTAATCGGCGCTGGCGTCCTTGCATCAGTTGCGGGGTACTGGTTGATCGACCGCGAGGAACGGCTTGATCTCGAAAACGAATTCAACTCGATCGCGCAGCGCGATGCGGACCGGATTGCTGCCCGATTTGACGAGGTGCTGGCGCGCCTGACCGCGACGCGGCAGTTGTACGTGGCGAGTAACTCAGTTGACCGACCCGAGTTCGACTTGTTTGTCAGCGGGCTTTCGCCTGCGAGCGGGATCGTCGCATACGAATGGATCTCTCGAGTCAAACACGCCGAGCGGGACGCGTTCGAATCCACCGCGGTTGCCAGTGGTTTCCCTGGTTTCGCAATCCGAGAGTCGCGGGAACTCACTCCGGCAGCGCCTCGCGACGAATACTTCCCCGTGACCTATGTGTATCCATTGAAGGGGAACGAGCGAGCGGTTGGGTTTGACCTCGGTTCGAACCCGGCGAGGCTCGAGGCGATCACAGCCGCCCGCGATTCTGGAACCCTGTCATGGACTCGTCCGATTGTCCTCGTTCAAGAGACGGGTATCGCTGCGGGATTGCTCGCGTTCTTGGCGCACTATCGAAACGGGTCTCCCGTAGAAACCCTCGAGGCTCGCCGCGAGAATTTGGAAGGTTTTGTTCTCGCAGTCATCCGACCGCGAGATCTTGTTGAGGGGGTCGTGGCAACGAGAGGTGGGGATCCAGCAGGTGTAAACATTGAACTCCGACACAAGGGGGTTGATGAGAGCCAACTGGGGCAACCGCCCGGGCAGAGCCCGGTGCTCCACTCCCATGCATCGAGGGCGATTGCACGCGGTTTTACGCTCAGCCACATCGATGAGGGAACGGTTTTTCGTAGAAATCTCGAGCGATCTGTGGCGGGGATCCACCAGGCGGTCTTCGAAGACGCGCTCGAGGTCGTCATCACGCCTAGTCCGGCGTTCGCCTCGCTGCACAGCAGCGGAATGCTTGGACTGGCTCTGGCCGGGTTCGTCATCGGCGATGCTTTGCTGATCGGGCTCGTCGTGCTGGGTGCGAGGCAGCGCGCACTTCGAACCAAGCAGGCGGGTTTTGAAATCCAGATTGAGCGTGAAAGGTCGGCCACTGCCGAAGGTGCCAGTCGCGCGAAGTCCAACTTCCTCGCAGCGATGAGTCACGAGATTCGAACACCCATGAATGGCGTGATCGGGATGGTTGATGTGCTGATGCAAACGAGCCTGAAGGTGAATCAGATGGAAATGGCAAAGACCATTCGACTTTCCGCTTTTTCGTTGCTCGCGATTATCAATGAAATCCTCGATTTCTCCAAAATCGAAGCTGGAAAACTCGAGTTGGCCCTCGAGCCGATGAGCATCGAGGAGGTCGTGGAGCGGTCTTGCCTGATGCTCGAGAGCATCGCAGCAAAGAAGGGGCATGACTTGACCCTTTTCATCGATCCGAGGATTCCCGCAGTCGTGAATGGTGACCCATTGAGGATTCAGCAGGCGATCGTCAACTTGCTCGGAAACGCGATCAAGTTTACGAGTGACCCGAATCGACATGGTCGAATCAGCGTTCGAGCTGTGATTGCTGAAGAACTGCCCGATCGGTGCTGGGTGGAGATCTCCGTTTGCGACAACGGGATTGGCATGGATGAGGGTGTTCAGTCGAAGCTCTTTGAGCCCTTCCAACAAGCAGAATTTCACACCACCAAGCGCTACGGTGGAACTGGACTCGGGTTGACCATCACCAGGCAAATCGTCCGCATGATGGGCGGAGAGATCCGGGTCGAGAGTGAGATTGGGTTGGGATCGACCTTCACGGTGCGACTGCCATTCACCAAAGTTGCGCAGCCTCGCGCCGCCGACTCTCACATTCTCGACAAAGTCACCTGCAAGGTGATCGGGGCCGATACAGCGCTTGTGGATGGCATCTCGGTTTACCTTCGCAGCGCGGGAGCGAGCGTGTCTGGCGGAGCAGGTGAGATTTGCAGTCACGATGTTGATCTCTGCTGCTGGATCATCGACTTCGACGAGTCCATCACTCTTGAATCCGCGCGAGATCGGATCCGCAGCCTTGGAGGGGACTACCTCAATTCGGGCAAGCAGTTCCTCGTGGTCATGCGCGGAACGGGTCGGACGCCTCGTTACATTTCGCCCGAATTCCTTCAGGTGAGCGGCGATCTTCTGACAAGAGAGAGCATCGTGAACGCCGTCGCAATGCTGACTGGGCGAATCGAAAGACCAACGATCGATGACGCGTGCGAGGAGCCCCCCCAGCCCTTTGGCTCTCGAATGAGCGCTTCGCCGACAGTCGCAGGAGTGATCTTGGTCGCCGAGGACAACGAGATCAATCAGGAGGTCATTCGCAGGCAGATGACGCTGCTCGGGTACGCCATCGATCTTGTTGGCGATGGCAAGCAGGCGTTTGAGAAGTGGCAGTCGGGCCAGTATTCGATGGTGGTGACTGATCTTCATATGCCTGAGATGGATGGATATCAACTCGCCGCAGCGATTCGCGCGGCCGAATCGTCGGCTGGTCGTCGTCGTACCCCGATCATTGCCCTGACGGCGAACGCTCTCATGGGCGAGGCGGACAATTGCAAGGCCGTAGGCATGGACGATTACATCTCGAAGCCGGTGCTTCTCGTCGATCTCAAGACTTTACTTGCAAAGTGGACAGGCGCTGCGCAGGCTCCTGCAGGGCATCAGTCCAGTGTCGCTGTCTGCGCGTCGCAGCATCCCGTCGATGTGAATGTCTTGTTTTCGCAGGTGGGAGTCGACCCACAGCGAATCGATGGGCTGCTCAGCGACTTTCGGACGCGGGGCGGCCTGATCGTGAAAGCGATCGACAACGCTGTGCGCCAAGAAAACCTTCCCGAGGTCGGCGCACTCGGTCACAAGTTGAAGACATCCGCACGGAGCATTGGAGCGACAAAGCTTGGCGAGATCTGTGCGACGATTGAACGGGCGGGCAATGCACGCGACCGCGAGGGAGCGGTGTCGGCGCTCACGTTGCTCGACGCCGAGTGGGGCGTCGTGGATCGGTTCATTCACGCCCGCGCCTGATCTATCGATCCCAGCCGATGGCGTCGAATGCGGTGAGGTCAGCGGTCAGGAAGTAGTTGGGGTACGCGGTCACGCCTGCTGCGATGACCGGATCCATCAATCCAAGGCTGGTGACTTCTTCGCGCAGATGGCTTGCCTGGTAGGGGTTTCCGTCGCTCATTCGATACTCAGCCGTCACGAAGTCGATGATGTGGGAATCATTGGGGCTGTCGTACGACACGAGCCTCGGTCGCGAAGTGAACTCTGACGAACTGTCAGGGTTGTAGTCCGCGGTGCCGTCCGAGTACTGGAAGCGATAGAGATCGAGCGACGACATGTCCTTCGTCCAAAGACCCGCACCGCAGATGAACCCCAGCGCGTGACCAACTTCGTGAATGCCGACATCGACGAATGAGGTTGCTCCAGCTGTGATGGCGTTGGTCGGGTCGTAGTCCCAGGTGTATGCAGTGCTGAACTGCATGCTGGCGTCGGTGCCCGTCGATGTTCCAATCGTCGACTTGTAATTGGCGCGAGTCCAGTAGACCCTGTCCTCTTGCGTGATTGTCGAACTCGTTCCTGTGTATCGCACGCCTATCTTTGTTGTAATTGGCAAATACTGCTGCACCGTGTCATTCGAATCGCGATTGTTGTAGAGACCAGTGCGTGAATTCTTGTATGTCGCAGTGGTGTAGGTCGGTGTCGTCGCACCGAGGATCCCAGTACCGAGCGCAGCAAATGAGACATTGATCGTGACAGTGATGGAGTCTGTGAACTGCGCTTCGAGATACTGCTCAATCTTGGTGAATGCTGGGACAGCCGCTGCCGGAACGCTTGCCGCAAGCACGAAGACGACGTTAAAGTTCGCCGCGACGCCATTGGGCGGCGTGTCGACGATCACAGTCTTGGCACCCTCGCCGAATTCATCGTGATGGTTCGCAGCAATCTGTGCGAGAGATTCGCCTGTGAGCCCGTGCCGTCCGCGCCGACTGCCACACATCGGCTGCCAGACTTCGATCCAGTCGGTATTGACCACCTCGCCGGTGGCGTAGAGCTCGGACTCCTCCGAAGGCAGCACGACCACCGCCGATGGTGACTGCGTCGAAATCGCTGTCTCAGGAGCCAAGACCGTCGATTGATCGAGCCCGAGGCTGATCCCCAAGGTTGCAAGTACAGCAGCGCTCGCAACGAGCGATGTCGCGAGCGGTCGGACTTTGCGGTTTGTCGAGTTCTTTCGAATCATGAGTCAGCACTCTCTCTACCATTCAAGAGGGGGGAAACACCTTCCAAATACAATTCCCAACTAGATGATATGGCGGCGGCAGCAAAGTGCCACAAAATGCCACGGAATGTAGGGCGAAACGCAAAAAAACGACGTTTCTTTGCTGTCCTTGTCCCTGAGATTTTCTATCGATCCCAGCCGATCGCGTCGAATGCGGTGAGGTCAGCGGTCAGGAAGTAGTTGGGGTACGCGGTCACGCCTGCTGCGATGACCGGATCCATCAATCCAAGGCTGGTGACTTCTTCGCGCAGATGGCTTGCCTGGTAGGGGTTTCCGTCGCTCATTCGATACTCAGCCGTCACGAAGTCGATGATGTGGGAATCATTGGGGCTGTCGTACGACACGAGCCTCGGTCGCGAAGTGAACTCTGACGAACTGTCAGGGTTGTAGTCCGCGGTGCCGTCCGAGTACTGGAAGCGATAGAGATCGAGCGACGACATGTCCTTCGTCCAAAGACCCGCACCGCAGATGAACCCCAGCGCGTGACCAACTTCGTGAATGCCGACATCGACGAATGAGGTTGCTCCAGCTGTGATGGCGTTGGTCGGGTCGTAGTCCCAGGTGTATGCAGTGCTGAACTGCATGCTGGCGTCGGTGCCCGTCGATGTTCCAATCGTCGACTTGTAATTGGCGCGAGTCCAGTAGACCCTGTCCTCTTGCGTGATTGTCGAACTCGTTCCTGTGTATCGCACGCCTATCTTTGTTGTAATTGGCAAATACTGCTGCACCGTGTCATTCGAATCGCGATTGTTGTAGAGACCAGTGCGTGAATTCTTGTATGTCGCAGTGGTGTAGGTCGGTGTCGTCGCACCGAGGATCCCAGTACCGAGCGCAGCAAATGAGACATTGATCGTGACAGTGATGGAGTCTGTGAACTGCGCTTCGAGATACTGCTCAATCTTGGTGAATGCTGGGACAGCCGCTGCCGGAACGCTTGCCGCAAGCACGAAGACGACGTTAAAGTTCGCCGCGACGCCATTGGGCGGCGTGTCGACGATCACAGTCTTGGCACCCTCGCCGAATTCATCGTGATGGTTCGCAGCAATCTGTGCGAGAGATTCGCCTGTGAGCCCGTGCCGTCCGCGCCGACTGCCACACATCGGCTGCCAGACTTCGATCCAGTCGGTATTGACCACCTCGCCGGTGGCGTAAAGTTCGGACTCCTCCGAAGGCAACACGACAACGGCCGATGGTAACTGGGTCGCAAGCGTCGCCTCGGGGAGCATGATGCTTGTCTGGTCGAAACCCATCGATCCTCCGATAAGCCCCGATCCGACGAGGATGAACAGTGCGGGGGTCACGAAGGTCGAGTGCTTCCACTTCGAGCAGGAGATTGGCGTGTTTTCGCTTTGTTGTTTCATGCCGCGGTCCTCAGCAATGGCTCGTGCTGGAGCCGGGTCTCCCAAGTATCTAACCAGGGGAGCAACTCGAGCGCAGGCATCGGACGCGCAATGAAATACCCCTGGGAAACGGTGCATCCGACCGAGCGAACATACTCAAGGTCTTCAGCGTTCTCGATTCCTTCGGCGACAGTTGCGAGTCCAAGCGCGGTCGCCAACTGCACGCCTGAGCGGACAAATGCGCCGAGCCGTGCATTGCTTCCAGCATTGGACGTAAATGAACGATCGATCTTGAGTTCATCGAAGGGCAGGTCGCGCAATTGCACGAGCGAAGAATTGCCTGTTCCAAAGTCATCAATCGACAGCCCAAAGCGGTGGAGTCGCAGGCGTGCAAGCACGTCGAGCACTGTCAGGAGATTCGGGATCAGTTGGCTCTCGGTGACTTCAAGCACGACCGACGAAGGCTCGACGCCAACAGCCTTTGCCTGCGCAATCATGTAATCAGCGAAGTCGACCGATGCAAGGTCATCCATGGTGACATTGATGGACACCGTTAGCTTGAGTCCATCGTCACGCCACTTCTTTGCCTGAATGAGGCTGTTGCGAACAACTTCGCGGGTCAATGCGCGGATGCAGCCAGAGCGCTCCGCAATCGGAATGAACTGATCTGGATAGACCAGGCCGTCGGTCGGATGATTCCAGCGCACGAGTGACTCAACTCCAACCACCTCTCCCGTGCTGACATCTGCCTTTGGCTGATAGTGGTTCACGAGTTGGTTGTTGCTGATGGCGAACTCGATTTCCTCGACCGAATAAACCTTTCGCGCGGAGGGCGAGCGTCTCGCGCCGCTCTTTGGTGCACGAGTTCCGTGATCGGCGAGTACCGAAAGCAGTGCTTCGCGGCTGAAGGGCTTCGATTGGGACTGCAGCATCGCAAGATCGTGCGCAACTGCAAGTCGCTCGGCTGTTCGCAGGAGAAGATCACCTTCACCGCTGAGAAAGAGGAGGCTGCCCTTGAACTTGCGCTCCCCGAGGTGGCGCACGACCTCGATCCCATCCATCTCCGGCATATTGAGATCGAGCATGATGATCTCAGGAAGCTGGCCGGTCGAGTCATACGCCGCGAGCGCCGAGCGACCGCTATCAAAGGACACCAAATTGCAGAATCCGAGGTCCTCGAGGATGCAGCCAACCAATTTGAGAATGAATCCATCGTCATCGATCACCATGATGCGGGTGGAGGAAATTTCAGTCGAGATGGCTTGGACGGCGCTCATTTCTAAACAACAAGAGGGGGCAGTGGGCGCTTCCGTACGTGAATCTGAAATAATTGTGAAAGAGTCCGGTTCTCCTGAGTTCGCCCGCGGAAACCCAGCCGCGCTGGGGGCGATAACCTAGCCACCCCATGTTTTGGACACTTATTGGGGGATGACCGCACCGACCTCTACGCGGTCTGGATAGTTTCGGCGGTCGACGATCCGTTGGCAAGGGTTCGGGCAACCGCCTCGAGCTCCGCATTCAATACCGAAACCCCATGCGCGAGCGCGTCGGCGTCGCGAGCTTTCCCAGCGCGCTCTATCGATTCGCAGATTTCCCCAAGTTTCACCGCTCCGACAGCCCGAGCTGAGCCTTTCAACTTGTGCGCGAGCACGCCAGCATCCGCGAGGCGACCGGATTCGCTCGAAGCATGGAGTTCAATGGTGAGCCGCTTGGCACTTGCGCAGAAATCCAACAAGAATGCATCCAATCGAGTCGGATCGTCTCCGATCTGGCTCTTGAGGATCTCTAGGTCAACGACCCCTTCACGCCATTGGTGAGTGGTCTCAGTTACAGCGGGTAGCCAGCGTGCAAGTTGCGCTTTCAAATCGACGAGGAGGACCGGTTTGCAGAGACACTCATCCATCCCTGCGTCCTTGCATTGTTGATCGACGCCCTTGATCGCATTCGCGGTAAGGGCGATGATCGGCATCCTTTGGCGACCAGACCTCGCCTCTTCTGCTCGAATTGATTTGGCGAGTTCATGCCCGTCCATCTTTGGCATGTGGAGATCCGTGATCAGAATCGAGAATTCTCCCGTTTTCCAACGCTCGAGCGCTGCAAGACCATCCCCCACAATCTCGAAGGCATACCCGAGGATCTCGAGTTGCCGGCGGACAACATCTTGATTGATCTCGTTGTCCTCAGCCACGAGCACCAGTCGGTCTTGTTGGACAGCGTCGGCTCGTACGCGATCTTCGGCAAGCGTCGCAATGTCGGGTGCACCCAGTTCGCGAAGTGTCGGCGATGCTCGCCCCGCGAGCACAGCGATGGAACGCAAGATTGTCGCCCGAGTTGTCAGATTGCCGTCGTACTGGAGAAACTCGTGACATCGGTAGGGGGGCGCTCGGGTGACTCCGTAAGTCTTCACGAGAAACTTTGTTTGGGTATCACCGTGCACGCGGGCATGCTCCCGAATGGCATCGCGCATCGTTTCAAAGGTGTGCGTGCTATCCAACTCAACCATCCACACACAGACATCACCGTTCAAAGCGGTGCTCGGATCCCTCGCGGTCAAGACAGTCGCACCAGCAAAGCGCAGGTGCCGTGCAGTGTCATCCAGCCACTGCTGAGACTCTGCCAGGATGAGGACAGTCAGCCCTGAGATCGGTGATGGCTCTGCGGGGGCTTGGGGCAATTTCGCACATGGAAGTCGCAGGGTGAAGGTCGACCCGATGTTGGGCGTCGATTCAACCATGATTTCGCCGCCCATCAGAAGCGCCAGTCGCTGCGAAATCACGAGCCCCAGGCCGGTTCCTCCATAACTCCGAGTCGTTCCGGTGGCGCCTTGCGAGAATGCTTGGAACAACTTGGCCTGTACGGTTTCATCCATCCCAATCCCGTTGTCTTTGACCACAATCTCTATCCAGATGCGATCCGCGTTTTCGTCCACGAGTGTCGCGCGAGCCGTCACGCGACCAGGGCGAGCGAGCCCACTCGAGAACTTCACCGCGTTGCTGACAACGTTGACAAGAATCTGCCGCAGGCGCACGCCGTCGGACTGCACGCTGCGGGGAATCGCAGGATCCACAAAATAACTCAGGTGCACACCCTTCTTGACCACGAGCGCGTCGAGAAGGGTGCAGGTCCCCGCGACTGTCTCTTCGACCGACACAGGTCCCACGTTGATTTCGAACTTGCCTGCTTCGATCTTCGAGAAGTCCAATATCTCGCTCACGATCGAGAGCAAGGATCCCGCCGATTCTCGGATCGCCTTCGCGATGTCCATCTGGCTTGCCTGCAGACTGGTCTGCATGAGGAGATCAACCATTCCGACAACACCATTCATTGGCGTCCGAATCTCGTGACTCATTGCGGCGAGAAAACTCGACTTGGCTTGATTCGCGACCTCGGCCGCAGTTTGGGCCGCCGCGAGGTCTGCGTTCATTCTCCGCTGCTGAACAAGCCAACCAACCGCCAAGGTGGCGAGGAGAAGGAGCGCAACAGCGGTCCCCGCAAGCCCCCAGCGTGTGCGCTCCCACCGAGCCTGTTGGGTCATCCAATGGGAGTCTGCAAACGCGAGCACATGGATACTGCCGCCCTGAATAGTCGCGTCCTCTGTCACCGGCGCGAGGTCAATCGCATACTCGTTGAAGGAGAACAATCCCCGCGCGGTGTGTGTCGAATTCAGGTCTGAGAGCATCTCTTTGACGCTCGCCGCAGGAATTGGGAATGGAGCGAGCCCGGCGGCGCGCGGTTCTTCGAAGACGACTCCCTGGTCCGAGACGAAGACGATCTGGGTCTTCGAGGCTTCCTTCGGAAGCAGCGCCAGAAGCCGCTCGAACCACATTCGGACGCTGATCACTCCAAGATTCTGGCCAGACTGCGGGTCGATGACCGGAACCGAGTAGGCAACGGAGAGCCCCACACTATTGTTGAGCGCCGGGGTGAAGTCGCAGTTCTGCTGAAACTCCAACGCGGGGGTCGCGCGAAGATCGCGCAGGCACGACGCGATGATGGGACGATCGTCGAAGCGTCGCAGGAACAGGCTCTCAACGCCCTTCGGTGGGAAGGGCTTGCCGAAACTATCGGTGGAATTGAATGCACACAGGTCTCCCTTTGAGTCGAACGCTGCGATGACGTCCACCTCGGTGGACTCGCGAATCAACCTGTTGGCCAGAGCGGTGACTTCTGTTCGATCGCAGGTTCGCAGCGCGGCGACCACCGCCGGTGATTCAGCGATGATGTGAGCTCGTCGCATCGCGGGAGCGATCTGGTCATAAATCCGCTGTCTCGTAATGCTGGCGACCGAGCGAACATGATCCTCTTCGTCGGAAGTGTCTGTCGATCGCTGACGCACCACATCGTCGTGAGGAGCAGACGAAGAACCGATGTACAAATCCACCAAGAGGAAAGACGCGAACAAACAGACGACAACCGCCGCGACTGCAGTGACGAGCGGGTATCCGACGTGACGCGTGATCGGTTGCAACGCAGCGCTAGCGTACGAAATCTGGCAAGACGACGGTTGCAAAATCCGAATGAACAGCGTTGAATCAAGGGGGTGAACGGCACTCGTTGGTGCAGTTTCGTTCTCAAATTGATGCGAGAGAAGTCAGCAAAACGGTCAGTAACAAGAGGTAAACCAAATGAGAGAGCTCAAATCCACTTCACAAGCGCGTGCTCGCTGCCCTTGGTGCGGAGTCGATCCGCTCTACGTCGCCTATCACGACAATGAGTGGGGGGTGCCTGTTGTTGACGACCGAGCGCTGTACGAGAAGTTCGTGCTCGACGGATTTCAGGCAGGGTTGTCGTGGATCACCGTGCTTCGCAAACGCGCCGCGTTTCAGCGGGCGTTTCGGGGATTCGATCCACCGCGCGTCGCAAAGTTCGGAAGTCGCGATGTCGCGCGGTTGCTGCAGGATGCCTCGATCATTCGAAGTCGCGCGAAGATCGATGGGGCAATCAAGAACGCGCGCGCTTGGGTTGAGGTCATGGATGCGGGCGGACCCGGAGCGTTTGCAGACCTGCTCTGGCAGTCTGTAGATCATCGAACGATTCAGCACAAGTTTCGAGGCGACGCAGCAGTTCCACCGTCGACTCCTCAGAGCGAATCCATGGCTCGCACCCTCAAGCAGGCTGGCTTTGCGTTTTGCGGCCCCACGATCTGTTATGCCTTCATGCAGGCGGTGGGGATGGTGAATGACCACCTTGTGACGTGTCCTCGGCATGCGCCGGTGGCGAAGTTGGCGCGCAAGTAGTCCTGCCAGCGCAGTTGCCAACTGTGCGCCGAGGCCCGGCCTTTCTACACTCTGCACCCCTATGCCAGAAGCACCAACCAAATCGATGGATGAAATCGTCGCGCTCTGCCGCAGGCGCGGATTCATCTTCCAGAGTTCCGAGATCTACGGTGGCATCAACGGATTCTGGGACTACGGTCCGCTCGGAACCCAACTCAAGCGCAATCTGAAAGACGCATGGTGGAAGGACATCGTGAGTGGTGAGAACACGGGTCCACACGGCGAGTCTGTTCACATCGTTGGCGTCGACTGCACGATCATCATGAATCCCAAGGTCTGGGAAGCATCTGGACATGTCGGGGGCTTCAACGATCCGATGGTCGATTGCCGCGAGAGCAAGGCGCGCTATCGAGCTGATCATCTCGCGGTGATTGGCGCGGTCGATGCGGGGGCGCGGCTGTACGCATTCATCGAGAACGACACCGATCAACGAGACCGTTCCGTCAAGGCGCTCGTGAAGTACGAAAAGTGCGACGCGCTAGATCCCGCCCGCCACGTTGTGAGAGCGTTCACGCAAATCACTGCAGAGGAGCGCGCCCGCTGCGTCGGGCCAGATGCGAAGGAAGCGGGCACGCTGACCGAGCCCCGCCAGTTCAACCTGATGTTCAAGACCAATGTTGGTGCGGTTGAGGATCCCGCGAATATCGCGTACTTGCGCCCTGAGACCGCGCAGGGGATCTTTGCCAATTTCGAAAATGTCGTCAATAGCACGCGGGTGCGTGTGCCGTTTGGCATTGCGCAGATTGGCAAGGCGTTTCGAAACGAAGTTACGCCGCGCAATTTCACCTTCCGAAGCCGTGAATTTGAGCAAATGGAGGTCGAGTTCTTCATCCATCCATCCAGCGCAACCGAGTGGTACGCGTGGTGGCGTGACCAGCGCTTTGCCTGGTGGCAGTCGGTTGGACTGAGCAGCGGCAACCTCTTGTTGCGTGAACACGACCGAGATGAGCTTGCGCACTACGCGAAAGCGGGGGCGGGGACGAGCGACATCGAGTATCGGTTCCCCTTCACGGCTCCTGGGTTTGGTGAACTTGAAGGGGTCGCGCATCGCAGCGATTACGACCTCTGCCAGCACGCGAAGCATTCTGGACGCAACGACAAGATGAAGTATTTCGATGCGGAGAAGAACGAGCGGTACTTCCCCCATGTCATCGAACCCTCTGCAGGTGCAGATCGAGGAACGCTCGCGCTGCTCTGCGAGGCGTACACGAAGGACGAATCGCGCCCAAGCGGCGTCTTCATGAAGTTTCATCCGAGGATGGCACCCGTCAAGGCGGGAATTTTCCCATTGGTCAACAAGGATGGACTGCCCGAGATCGCACAGAAACTCGCCAAAGACCTCCGCAAGCGGCACGCTTGCGAGTACGACCCGAAGCAGACGATTGGCAAGCGATATGCGCGGATGGACGAGGCCGGCACGCCGTTCTGCATCACCATTGACTCTGAGACCCTGACTGGGCAGGTCGTGACGATTCGCCACCGGGACACGCAGCAGCAGGAGCGGATGAACATCTCAGCCGTTCCGGCGTGGCTTGATGAGCAGGTTGGATCGGCGTAGTACCCCAAAAACAACAACCCCCCATTGAAGGGGGGTTGTCGCGGGATGGATGGGAAGGAAAATCGAATTCAAGTGCGGCGTAGCGCCATCGATGGCGCCGCCAAACCTGAAGCTTCAAGTTGCGCAGACAGCACGCGCGAAACTTGTCGCAAACTGCTTTTCGATGAGTCCCTTTTCGACTCTTCCTCTCCTCAGGTCTCACTTCACATGAGACACACTGACTCTACTTCGACCCCGAAGGAATTCAAATTTGATGTGTGATTATTGAGGAGTTTCTTTGGAGCGTCGAGCGATGCGCGAATGCCTGGGCGCGCGCGAATGACGAACTCGTTGTCGCTCGCTGTGATGTGTGACAACACGATTGAACGGAGCTCGCGCGCCAACGAAAAGGTCGCCGTCCTTGGGGAGACCAAGGACGGCGACCGGGTTCAGTCAAGAGTTCTCTTGACAGTTTGCTTTGAGATGTCGCTAGTGCGATACTCAGCGGCGACGACGACCAGCGAAGCCAGCGAGTCCGAGGAGCGCGAGCGCGCCTGGAGCTGGGATTATTCCGATCGTGAAGCTGCCGAATCCGAAGAGTGGAGTCGTCGTTCCGACAGCCTTGTATCCCATGGTCATGTTGGCTTGGAAGCCATCCACGTTGCCTGCCGTGCGAGCAATCTGAAGCAACTTGACCTTCTGGGTCACACCGACGCCGTTGGTCGTTCCTGGAGTCGCGTCGTACCAACCCGCAGTGGTTGCGATGTCGGTGCCGAGTGGCGGATTCTGGAAGGACGGATCGAGTGCAGTTCCCCAACCGCCGCCAGTTCCCTGCATCGTGACATATGAGTCGGATGCGAACATCACTGCAGTGCCCTCAGCGGCGCTGGCTGCAAAGGAGCCTGGGTTGTTGAAGATGTCTGGGTAGCCGTCGCCGTCGCTGTCGTAGTCACCGACTGTGAGGTCGTTGTGAACGGCCTGCATGGTGCCGATTCGTCCACCAGCAATCTGATTGCCTTCTGGGGTCGCATCAGCCTTGCCGAAGTCGAACACGTTGAGCACGATGTCGGTCGAGTTGTTGAAGTTTGCGAACACCTGATAGACATCACGACCGCCGGCGGACACCTGAGTGACCGTCCAGCCCGTAAAGGTGGCGCTTGCGGATGAAGTGATGAGCGCAACGGCTCCCAGTAGTGCAAAAGATTTCATTTCTTACTTGTCTCCCAAAGTTGAGTTCCGTTGCATGGAGTCCGTTGAGGATCCAACAACACCTTTTCAGTGCTCAAAAAAGTATTTTGAAGTACCTTTTCGAGACTCCCATACACACCGGGCTAACCCGCCACACATTGCGGCGGAACCGATGACAAAGGAAGTATGTCACGGATCGCCGATCGGTCAAGTTTTGCGGGCGGGAATTCCCAAATTGACCCTAGTAAAGTCGGGGTTTTCGCGTTATCGAGTACTAACAGAACGGCAACAATTCGGCAGTTCGACTCAAAAAACGCTACTTCGTTCTTCCGACGCTCTGCTTCCGACGTATTGATAGTGCTCCCGTTCGTTGCGACCGCGAAGGGGGTAGTCCTTGCGCAGGGGATGCGCTGGGTAGTCCTTCCACATCAATATGCGACGCAAGTCTGGATGTCCTCGGAAGCGGATCCCAAACATGTCGAACACTTCTCGCTCCGCCCACTCCGCGGCGGGCCAGAGCCCGACCACCGAATCGAGGTAGAGCGCCGGATCATTCTCTATTCCAGACGTGTCCAAAGTTGGATTCAGAAAAGTCTTGACGCGCAGTCGACGGTTGAATCTGTGGCTCAGCAGTTGATAGACAACTGCAAACCGTGCAGGTTGCTCAACTGGATAGCCGAGATAGTCGATCCCACCGAGATCAAAGAGCATGTTGTAATCGTTCTCAGGATCGTCTCGCAGAAACCGCAGGACTTCATGGCACTTCACCGCCGGCACCGTCAATGTTGATTGCCCTCTGAATTCGCTCGCTTGCATTCGAACATCTGGAAACGCTCGGCGAAGCGAGGCAAGCGATGGGTGCTCTGTTGCGACTGAGGGCATGGTGTGATCCTAACGGAGTCCGAAGGGGGGAAGTGGCAACGCGAAATGGGCGAGTGGGGCGCTTTGGCTTGGAGATGGTCAGTGTCGAAAGTGCCGAGATCCGGTGAGCAGGCAGGTCACGCCGTGCGCGGCGCAAAGGTCGGTGGTTTCCGAGTCTCGCTTCGAACCACCAGGGTGCACAATGCACTTCACGCCTGCGCGGATGAGGATTTGTGGGCCGTCTGGGAAGGGGAAGAACGCATCGCTCGCCGCAACGATGGTCGCTCCGATGAGGGATGCAAGTTGGGGGGTCGCTTTCTCGACTGCGATCGCGCAACTGGCAACGCGGTCCATCTGTCCCGCACCTGCGCCGAGCAGTGTTTCCCCACTGACGATGCACACCGCATTTGACTTGAGGTGCTTCGCAATTGTGAACGCGAATGCGGCGTCGGCGAGCACCGACTTCGTTGGTTGTGGTCCAGCAACATGCTCGAATGACTGCGCCCGAATTGGAAGTGTGTCCCTCTGCTGAACGAGCATGCCTCCGGGAATCGTGCGCATGGAGAGTGGTCGATCAACACGGTGGCGGATGGTTTCCAGCGCGAGAAGTCGCACATTCTTCCAGCGCTCAGAGAGAGCCGCGAGCGCCTCGGGGGCAAATGACTCCGCGATCACGACTTCGAGGAAGCGGTCACCGCTGGTCATCAACAGTGCGGCGGCTTCATCGACCGTCCCATTGAACGCCACAATGCTCCCGTACGCCGCGAGCGGATCGCCCGAGTACGCACGCGCGAACGCGTCAGCCGCAGTGTTGGCGATGGCCGCGCCGCACGGATTTGTGTGCTTGACGATCGCGCACGCGGTTCGATCGCCCGCGATGTCAGTCAAGTCCTGAGCAAGCTCGAGCGCGGCGCTTGCATCAAGAAGGTTGTTGTACGAGAGCGCTTTCCCATGCAGGAGTTCTGCCCCGACCACTGCGGACTCTCGAGATCCTGGCACGATGTACGCAGCGGCTCGTTGGTGCGGATTCTCGCCGTAGCGGAGTTCGCTCGACTTCACGAGGCCTAGTGCGAAGTGATGGGGAAAATCCTTCTCTGTGGAGCCATCAAACCATGCGCTGATCGCGCTGTCATATGCAGCGGTTCGCGAGAACGCGGCAGCAGCGAGTTCTCGGCGAAGTTCGCCCGTCGTCGAGCCACGATGATTGCGCAGATCTTGGCAGACGCGGTCGTACTGGTCAGGGCTCGTCACAACGCAGACATGCGAGTAGTTCTTCGCCGCCGAGCGAATCATGCTTGGCCCGCCGATGTCGATGTGTTCGATGGCCTGCGCGTGCGTGACCCCGTCGCGGCGGATGGTTGACTCGAATGGGTAGAGATTCACACAAACGAGGTCTATCGGGGAAATCCCATGTGCTTCCATCGCGTCGAGGTGGGCCTTTGAGTCTCGTCTCCCAAGCAGGCCTCCGTGGACCTTTGGGTGGAGCGTCTTGACGCGGCCATCCATGATCTCGGGAAAGCCTGTGAGTTGTTCGATGGACACCACCGCAATTCCTGCAGCAGCGAGCGTGTTTGCAGTGCCTCCGGTTGAAACGAGCTCGATCCCGTTGTCAACAAGTACTTGCGCGAATGCCACAAGATCCCGCTTGTCGCTGACCGAGAGCAACGCGCGGCGAACAGGGACGAGTTCGCTCATGGCTCCGTTGGTTCGGCTGGCTCGCTCGACTCAGTTGGTGCGGTTGGCTCGTTCGACGAAGCTTCGCCAGTCGAGGGGGCGGCTTGTGCGTTGGGTGCGACCGATGTCGCTTGCGCGGCTGCGACGGCCCGAGCAGTTGATTCGCATCGCTGCAGCGTTCCGTTTGGACTCAAGAAGTAAATGTCGGGATCGCGGTTGCCAGTGAGGACCACTTGCACCCCCTTCGACAGCGGCACTTGCTCGACCACGATGCCGTTGGTTGAGTCAACGGTGGTGAGTTTGCAGGAGACGGAGTCCCAGAGCAGGATTTGCGAGCCGATACGGCAAATTGGATTCCCCGAAGCGGTTGCACAGGTCCACTTGAGTTTGCCATCGAGGGTGAAGCCTTCGCGCTCGGCTTTGCGCTCGGGACTCATGGGAACAGTCACTGGTCGCGCTTCGATCGCGATCAAACCAACATTCGCAATCTGGGCATAGACCTGTTCGCCGTCGCACAGAACATCGCTCGTGGGCTCTTCGTTGGCCATGTATCGCCAACGTGGCTTTCCGGATCCGAGTTCGACCGCGGTGATCGAGTTATCGCCGCATGCCGCGTAAACGCCCTCCGCACCGACTCCCAGTTTGTAAAGGATCGGTCCTCCCAACTTCCTGCGCCAGATCTGATGGGTGTTCGTTGCATTGAGGAGCGCCAGTTCGCCCGATGAACTGGCGGCAAGAACAGCTGGCGGGTTGGTTTCGAGCAGGATCGGTGCATGATCAACGGTGCCACCGAGACTGTTTGCACGCCAGAAGGACCCGGTCTCAAGCTGCTGCCATGCAACCTGACCGCCCTTTGCTCCAAAGATGAGGTGCTGGTCGAACACGACTCCCGACGTTCTCGGAAGCCTCGTCAGTTTGTGTGTGGCAGTCAGAACACCAGTTGCGCTATCGAGCGCGACGACTTCAGTATCGAGCGTGACGAGCACTTCGTCTTGCAGTACGGTCGTTTGATCCTTGACGACCGCTGGGCGGTTTCCAATCTGGATCTCGCGTGCTGTGAATCCGCTGCGCGCCACAAGAACCCGATTCACACTTCGGACCCGGTCGGTTTCCTTTCCGCAGGCATTGCTCCAGAGCGGGCGAGCGCCGGAATTGAGGATGCGCCAGAGGTGGCACCCGCTGTCCAAAACGAACACGCTGTCACCAGTCGCGATAAACACATCAGTCGCTCTTTCGCCAGTTCGAAGTGGTACTTGGGTTTGCCAGACAGTCCGCACGCCAATCGACTTCAGCGCCGCTGGGCCCACGATGAACATCGCTTCAAGTTCGCTCTCGGTAGGGGGTGGGGTCTGTGGCGAGGCGGTCGCGGGGCTGGATCCAGTCAGTGCGGGCGCGGCGAGTGCGCAAATGACCGCTGCTATAGAGGATCGGTAGAGGTTCGTTCGCATTTGAGCGACGCAGTATAGGGCGCGCGGAGCACGGTCCGACCTCAAGGGCGCGCGTGAATTGCCTGATAAACGTTGATGCGGAGGAGCGCCGCATGGGGCGCTCGATGTGTCTGCGTCACCGACTCCAAAAACAGACGCGGCCGCGCCCTTTTCAGAGTCGCGGCCGGTCCCCTTTTCCTAACTCCCTACCTGCGCATTCGGTCCAGTTCTCAATCACATCCCTTGAAAACCCAACACTTCCATTTTCCAATTGGAAGTCCCTTAACCTCAATCCATTCCCTTTTCCCTCAATTCACATTCGGTTCCGTTTGTTCGCTGTCCCTTTTAATTACGGCGAACTCCCATTACCTTCCCGATGCGCAGACCAATGTCGAGAAAGGTCCCTACTCCGATCCCGACACTCCTAGTATGCGTCGGGTTTTGAGTATGTGCTGCTTCTGATTCAAATTTTTTGAAAAAACTTTCTATGTCAAAGGGCCGCTGTTGAAAGTCAGGACGCTGTCCAATAATGTGCCGATAATCGCGACAATCTCGCGGTTTGTGGGCGTTCTTGGCTGGATGGCCCAGTTTGGTCTTGCTGCGAATGCAGTGCCAAGCGGCTCTGTCGGTCGGGGCTCGGAGTGTGCAAGAGACGATCAGGTGGCCCGAGAGAACTGGATGGACAGAACGGACAAGAGCATTGTGGTTGGCGAGACGCATCGGATTCGAAGTGACTTGCCCGCAGCAGTCGGCCGTGCAACCGCCGAGGGACTTGACCGGCTCTGGTTTGCAGTTGATGGCGGACTCGGAAGGTTGCGCCCCCGTACTTGTGGGCTCCAGCAGGCGTTGTTGTTTGCGCGCTATGAGGACCTCGTCGATGTGATGCGCTCCAGCTTCGCCATTGAACCACCGAGCAGCGCGTTCGCCTTCTTCTCGCCGCTTGGACAGGGGGTCGCTCTCTGCACTGAGGACACTCCAGGCCCGTGTGCAGCGCGCGGACTTTCTGCAGCGGTGTGTGGCGAGTACCTGCAGCTCTGCTGCGGCGACGATCTGTCGCCAGCGTTGCAAGTAGGGATACTTGACTTTGTCGCACGTCGCGATTCCGACGGCGCGACGAGGGGAATCGGAGAGAGCGGGATTGAGTCCGTTCGCGCGAGCGTTGAGGAGGGCAAGGCACTCACCGCGCTTGCGCTCATCGCAATGTCATCCAAAGAGTGGACGGCCGCGACGAAGACCGATTCGACCGGTGCGCTTTCAGAGCAGGCCGCTTCTGTGGTTCGCTATCTCACACGCAGTCGAGGCGGTGCAGGACTTGCTGCATTTCAACAGGTCCTTCGAGAAGTCGCGGAGGGGCGTCCGACACTCGACGCATTCGCGGTCGTTTACGGATTGCGCGATGACGCGGCGTGGCGGCAGTTCGACAATCAGTGGCGAGCATTCGCAGTGAAGGAGAAATCGGATCCGATCGAGACGCGCAGAGAGCGTCTCGCATTCCTCGGCGAGGGCCTTCGGATGATCGAGTCTGCTGGGTCGTGTCCAGCGGATTTCGCCGCGTTGGAGACCGAACTGAAGGATCGCAAATTCGCATGGCCGCTCGCTTGGCGACCAGGGTTCTCGCAAGTCTCAGCGGTCGATTCGTGCACTTTCACTCCGAGTGAACCATATAAGACCCCCGCGAAGCCGAAAGCGAGGAGTCCGCGGGATCCAGCGTTTGCATTCGGGGTGAATCCGAAGGCGGCGCCGACCACGCCACCAACCATCGTCGTATCGAATGAGCACGGGAAGGCGCTCACACTGACATGGTTGAAGACACGCGCAGAACCAGAGGCGCCCTGGGTATGGTCGATTGGCGACTGAACCTAGAGTGCGCCCCATGAACCCAAATGACGCCATGCACGCAATGAACCCCAAGCCAAGCAGCACCGATTCGATGCAGCGCCAGCAGCAGGTTCACGCGGGCACCCGCCTTCGAGCTTTGATGGCGAGTGGAACCGTTGTCGCTCCAGGCGCATTCAATGCGCTCGTCGCGCGAGCAGTCGCACGCGCCGGATTTTCGGCGTGCTATGTTTCGGGTGGGGCGACGGCGAATGCGGCGGGGTACCCAGACATCGGGCTCTTGACGCTTTCCGAGATGACGAAAACGATTCGAGAAATCGTCGACGCGAGCGGACTTCCGGTGATCGCTGATGCAGATACTGGATTTGGCGAAGTCGAATGCGCAGTTCGCACCGTTGTCGAGTTCGAGCGCGCGGGTGCTGCAGCGCTGCATGTCGAGGATCAAGTTTTTCCGAAGCGCTGCGGACACCTCGATGGAAAGGAACTCGTTTCGGCGCAGGCGATGGCGGACAAGATCGCCGCGATGGCGAAGCATCGGCTCTCCAAAGAGTTCGTCATCATCGCGCGTACAGACGCGAGGGCGATCGAAGGAATGGACGGGACGATTCGCCGCGCAAATCTTTACCGAGAAGCTGGTGCCGACGTGATCTTTCCCGAAGGCTTGGCGGACGCGGCGGAATTCAAGACCTTCGCCGACCAGTCGCACGGATATTCGCTTGCCAATATGACGGAGTTTGGGAAGACGCAACACATGAGTGCCGCGCAGTTGTCGCAGTTGGGTTACTCCATCGTGATCTTCCCTCTTTCCGTGATGCGTTTGGCGATGTTTGCCGTCGAGGAGGGGCTCAAGTGCCTCAAGGAGCACGGAACCGTCGAGTCAATGCTCCCGCAGATGCAGACTCGCAAGGATCTCTACTCGCTCCTCAATTACAAGCCCGGTGAACCGTGGGATTTTCCGAGCGGTCATGGGTGAGATTGGACCTCGGCGGGCTACGCTGAGCGGATGAATCTCTCAAGACTCCACTTGGACCGCCGGGATTTCTTGCGGGCATCGACTGCTTTTGTCGTAGCGCCAACACTCCTCTCGGGAGCGCGGGGTCAACAGGTCGCCTCACCACCGATCATCTGTGGGGCAGGTTCCAATCGATTTGAGTGCGTGCACGATTGGATCAAGCCTCCAAGTGGAATGCTTTTCGGCGATACGCATGGACTCGCGCAGGACAAGGCTGGTCGCATCTTTCTCGCGCACACTGTCGGAGCCGGCAGCGAAACGGTCGCCGGCGTGTGCGTCTTTGACGCGAATGGAAAGTTCATCAAGTCTTGGGGGAGCCAGTTCGCCGGCGGTGCGCACGGGCTCGATCTTCGCGAGGAGGGAGGGAAGGAGTACCTCTATCACTGTGACACGCGAAGGCGCTGCGTCGAGAAGACCGATCTCGATGGAACCGTCATCTGGACTGCGACCTGCCCGATGGAGTGCGGCGTGTACGAGAAGCCCGAAGCGTGGTGCCCGACGAATGTCGCGTTCGCTCCAGGCGGAGACATTTTCGTTGGTGATGGATACGGCGGATCGTTCATTCATCTCTTTGATAGCAATGGAAACTGGAAGAAGCTCATCGCCCGTCCGGGCAGTGGCAAGGGAGAGACCTCATGCCCGCACGGGCTGTGGATTGACCCGCGCGGCACCACACCAACTCTCGTTGTCGCCGATCGAGGCAACCGCCGGATACAGGTTCTGGATCTTGACGGAAAGCACATCGCGTTCCACACCGATGGCGTGCGACTTCCGTGCGATGCGAAATTTCGCGATGGGCTGATGCTCGTTCCTGATCTCGAGAGCGTCGTCACGATCTACGACGAGAAGTTCAAGCCAATCGTTTCGCTCGGTGACGGGCATCCTTCATCGCTTCGCGGGGCGGCGCGCGACCAGTTGATCCCAGGCAAGTTCGTCCATCCGCACGATGCGATCTTCCTGGCAAACGGCGACATTCTCGTTGCAGAGTGGGTGCCGATAGGCCGCGTGACGCTCCTGCGCAGAGTGGTCTGAATCAGCGAGAAGTCTTGCGAAAGATGTAGGGGCCGCTCGTCGAACCAGCGACTTGCACTCCCTCAGCGTTGTAACTGCGGTCCCATGACTGGATCTCTTGCTGGGTCAGCGTGACCGAACTCATCGAGTACATGCCGCCACCCGCGGGGGCAGCGCACTGATTCGGTTGGGTCGACCCGATCCACTGATCTGATTGGTCAGCCGTGTTGCGTCGCAAAGTGATATTGCAACCCGCGCACGGCAACAAGAGTTCAGCGGTCAGCGCATTGAGCGGCTTGTCCTTCTTCCACGCTCCTGCATACTGAAGTGGATCGCCGGGGATCTCGTAGATCCTGGTCTCGACGGAGGTCGCATCGTTGCCGTCGACGATTTGATAGACGCGCTGGCGGTATGGCTTGTCGGGTGTTGCCGTCAAGGATTGCTCGACATAGAGCCAGAGTCCGTCGATGCGATCAACCCAGATCGGTCGGAGATGCAACTCGATCGAATCGAATGATGCGTTGGTCTTCGCTTGGGCATCGTTGGAATAGTTTCCGCTCATCGCTGTACCGACCTCGCGGCTGTTCATCGATGGCAGCG
The DNA here is from genome assembly GCA_964356445.1 of uncultured Singulisphaera sp. Lineage (GTDB taxonomy): Bacteria > Planctomycetota > Phycisphaerae > Phycisphaerales > SM1A02 > F1-60-MAGs104. Next base: position 28,892 of record CAYHHO010000012.1, read on the forward strand.
CGGGGTCGATCCGTGCGGAACTCTCGGTTCCGCAGTTCACTCCGACAAAAGAAATGCAGCAGAGGAGGAGGCCCTGTTGAACGCAACGAGTGTGGAGCATCATTGTGCGCATTGTGATCGCTCTCGGGCGAGTCCGCTAGTATCGAGGGTCCAATGAATACGACGACGCAGCAATCAGGCACAGGTTCGGGCGCATCTTCAAAGGCTCCAGATACGCGGGGTCTGGCAGGGCAGACCATCGGCGATACCGCGATTTGCGAAGTGAATCAGACCCAGTTGGTCTACCGCGGCTACGAGATCGCAGACCTTGCAGAGCACGCAACGTTTGACCAAGTGGCGTTCCTGCTGCTCGTTGGGCACAAGCCGAGCGCAGCCGAATTGACCGCATTCAAGGCGGAACAGGCGAGCCTTCGAGGAATTCCGGCAAGCGTACAAGCGGCGATCATCCGAGTATGCAAGGAGAGCCCCAAGGCCCACCCAATGAGCATCCTGCGTACGGGCGTCTCGTTGCTCTCCCACATTGACCCTGATTGCGAGACCATGTCGCCAGATGCTGAGCTTCGCAAGGCGAAGCGATTGCTTGCGCAGATTCCAACGGTGATCGGTGTTTGCCAGCACGCGTTGGAGGGCAAGACGCCAGTCGCCCCCGATCAAACGCTCGATCACGCGGCCAACCTCCTGTGGTGCATCACTGGGAAGAAGCCGACCGAACTTGCCGCGCGGATCATGGATGTCAGTTTGGTGCTGTACGCAGAACATGACTTCAACGCGAGTACGTTTGCGGCTCGCGTGATTTCGAGTACCGAAGCGGATATGCACAGTGCTGTGTGTGGTGCGATTGGTGCCCTGAAGGGCCCACTGCATGGCGGGGCGAATGAAATGGCGATGGAGATGCTCAAGGACATCGATCGAGATTGCGCGGGTGGCGCATTGACGGTCGAAGCGTGGATGAAGAGGGCTTTCGCCGAGAAGCGCAAACTGATGGGGTTCGGGCATCGGGTCTACAAGAATGGAGACCACCGAGCGCCGATCTTGCGATCATGGGGGTTGAAGTTGGCCAAGTCGATCGGTCCAGCGGCACAGAAATGGTTCGACCTCGGTGACGAGGTTCAGGCGATCATGCTGCGGGACAAGGCGATTCATCCGAACGTGGACTTCCCCTGCGGCATGACTTACTTCATCATGGGCATCCCAGTCCCGCAGTACACGCCGATTTTCGTCGCTTCGAGGATCACAGGTTGGTGCGCTCACATCATGGAACAGCACCAAAACAATCGAATTATCAGACCCTTGGCGAATTATTCCGGACCAGCAGTGAAAAACTGGCAATAGACGATTGTTCGTCTTTGTTTGGTAGATTTACGAATTTTCAAAATGAGAACTTGCGATTTCTTGCAACTTGATTTGCATTGTCTGGTTTTCGGTGCAGACTGAGGTTGGAGTTAGGAAGGTCGGCAGAGGGAGTATGGAGTTTCCTCGCCAATGACCACTACCACTGCCACAATCACCACGTCGATCTTGAGTTGCCTTGTCATCGCTGCTGCATCTGATGGCGCGATGATCGCGGTGAGCGATGCATCGCTCTTCAATGCGATTGTTGAATCCGAGGGAGTTCTCGCGGGAGAGAATTTCGGTGGCTTCGACGGCTTCTACGCCTCTGGACTAACCGGTGGAACCGGCGCGAGCGCGTGGACTGCAACGGCATCTGGCGGTTTGTACGCGTCGGGCGGCATCATGTCGACCAACTACGGAGCCGCAGCGCTGACATTCACCTTTTCCGACCCGACGGTCTTCGCGATCGGCGGGAATTTTTTCCTGACTGATATCGACTTCGGTCTGGTGATCGGAACCGTGATCGTGACCTCGAACAACTATTCGTACGTGTACTCTACGAACGGAGTTGCCAGCACCTTTGCCGGCTTCATCAGCACAAGTGGTGCGATTCAGTCGATTTCCATCCGACCGCTCATGGGTTCGAACTATTCGTCCGCAACCACCGTGGCGATCGGATTCGTTCCTGCACCAGCTGTTCTGGGAGTCTTCGCTGCCGCTGGCTTGATTCGCCGCCGCCGGCGAGACTGAATTCGAAAGCGCGTGAATCCTTGTTCATTCGCACGCCCGCAATAGACTGCGGGCGTGCTTCTTTTTGACACCCAAGAACTTTCGAGCCTCTGGCTGAAACTGGCGGAAGCCAACCTAGATGCCACGGTTGCCGTTGCCCTTCGAGAGGACGGAGCCGCAGACGATGTCACGACTGCAGCCCTCTGCGACCCCCATTCGATTGCTCGTGCCAGCCTCGTGGCAAGAGATCAGGCGGTTTGCGCGGGACTCGGAGTGGTCGATGGGTTTGCTGCACGCGATCGAAAGTTGGGCCTCGGGTGGTGCAAACGATCCGTCGAAGGCAAGCAAGTCGCAGCAGGGGAAGTGCTCCTCGTGATCGAGGGCCCGATCTCAAGAATCTTGCCCATCGAGCGGTCGCTCTCGAATCTCGTCGGGATTGCGATGGGCACCGCGACGCTCACTGCGCGATACGTGAGTGCGGTTGCTGGAACGCGCGCGTTGATCTGCGACACGCGAAAGACGATCCCAGGACTTCGATGGCTGCAGAAGTACGCCGTGCGCTGCGGTGGCGGGACCTCGCATCGGTTTGGGCTTCATGACGCGCTGCTCGTCAAGGACAATCATGTCGCCGGGCTCGACGCGCATGAGTACGCGCGGCGAATTCAGAAGGCGGTCGAAGGGCTGCGCGCGAGCGGGAGCAACCTCTCGTTCACTTGCGCGGAGGCTGACACTCTGGAGCAGTTTGGTGCGCTTCTTTCGCTGCCTGCTGGGACGATCGACATCGCGCTGCTCGACAATTTCACGAATGAGTCGCTTGCGCAGGCCGTCGCCATGCGGGATCGCCTGCAACCGAAGTTGAAACTTGAAGCGTCGGGCGGCGTGACTCTTGAATCGATCTCCGCGATTGCGCGCACCGGCGTCGACCGAATCTCGGTCGGGGCGCTGACTCATAGCGCACCGTGGGCTGATGTTGCGCTCGACATCGACGCGGCGTGATCTCGATTGGCGGGGCTTCGCTCAGCGCGACTTCACATGGCTGGGCAACTCCTAGAATGGCGTTCCAATGGAAAAACCGATAAAGAAGATTGTCGTAGTCGGATCTGGAACGATGGGATCTGGGATCTCCCTCACCGCTGCGCAGTCCGGAATTGCCGCGGTGCAGATCGATGTCTCGGCGAGCCAGTTGGAGCGAGCCCGCGCCTACCACACCAAACAACTTGCGAGACTTGTCGAGAAGCAGAAAATCTCGGCAGATGATGCGAAATCGATTGCAGGGCGGATCGCGTACCGAGAGGAGTACTCGACCGACCGAGACGCGGAGTGCGTTATCGAGGCAGCCAGCGAGAATCCGGAAATCAAGAAACGGCTCTTCATGGCGTTCGCAGCGACCTTCGGACCGAACGCGATCTTGGCGACGAACACAAGTTCGATCTCGGTCACGGATATCGCGACTGCGACGGGCGCGCACGCATCGCAGGTGATCGGCATGCACTTCTTCAATCCCGTTCCGGTGATGAAACTGGTCGAGGTCATCCGCGGACTTGCGACGAGCGACGAGACGGTTGCGAGGACACTGGCCTTGGCTCGAGCGATGGGCAAGACACCAGTGTCAGCGAACGACCGTGCGGGATTCGTCTCAAACCGAGTGCTGATGCCGCTGATCAATGAGGCGTTTTACGCTTGGTTGGAAGGCGTCGCCAAGCCCGAAGACATCGATCAGATCATGGTGCTCGGGTGCAACTTCCCCATGGGCCCGCTGCGCTTGGCGGATTTCATCGGCCTCGATGTCTGCCATGACATCATGATGGTGCTCTACCGAGAACTCGGTGATGCGAAGTTCTTCCCATGCCCGAAGCTTCGGCAACTGGTCACAGCAGGTCGACTAGGAGACAAGACCAAGCGTGGTGTTTTCGACTATCCGGCCAAGCCCTGATAGAGGTCGGCGAGTGGCTCGACGCTACGATGCTCTGCTATGAGCACGCTCGGGCCCAACGCAAGTTCTGCGGCAATAAAGCCGACCAAAGTCGATCCTGAATCGGTCACTCTTTCGGGGTATCAGGTCTCGGCGTCCTATGGTCCAGAGGCGGTTTCCGCAGTGGACGCGAAGAACCCAGCGCATGTTGCAGATCGGATCGGCGAGGCTGGAGTCTTTCCTTACACGCGTGGAATCCACAAGACGATGTATCGAGGTCGGCTCTGGACGATGCGCCAGTTCGCGGGATTCGGAAGCGCCGAGGACACGAATGCGCGGTTCAAGTATCTGCTTGAGAATGCGAAGGGAACGAAGGCGAACACCGGGCTTTCGACTGCATTCGATCTGCCGACTTTGATGGGGCGGGATTCGGACGATCCACTTTCAGTTGGCGAGGTCGGACGGTGCGGTGTCGCCATCTCGACGATCGACGACATGGCTCGGCTCTACGCGGACATTCCGATCGGGGATGTGACGGTCAGCCAGACCATCAATGGTCCAGCGGCCGTGATCTGGGCGATGTACCTCGCGATGGCGCAGGAGCGCGGGATCTCGTGGGATCGACTCGGTGGGACCCTCCAGAATGACATCCTCAAAGAATTCCATGCACAGAACGAGTTCATCTATCCGCCAGAAGCCAGCGTGAAGCTGGTGGTCGACACGATGGAGTTCGCGGGCATGAATACGCCGCGGTGGAACTCTGTGTCGATCAGCGGATACCACATTCGTGAGGCGGGATCGACTGCCACGCAGGAACTCGCGTTCACACTGCGCGACGGAATGGAGTACGTGGAGTGGGGATTGAAGCGAGGCATGAGCGTCGATGCGTTCGCGCCGAGGTTGTCTTTCTTCTTCAATAGTCACAACGAGTTCTTCGAAGAGATCTGCAAGTTGCGCGCAGCGCGGCGGATCTGGGCGCACGCGATGCGCGAACGATTCGGTGCCAAGAGCGAGCGGTCGTGGCTCATGCGCACGCACGTACAGACCGCAGGATGTTCGCTCACCGAACAACAGCCGCTGAACAACATTGTTCGCGTCGCCTATCAGGCGATGGCGGGGGTGCTCGGCGGATGCCAGAGTCTGCACACCGACAGCATGGACGAAACGCTTGGCCTTCCGACAGAAACCGCTGTTCGAGTCGCGCTTCGAACGCAGCAGATTCTTGCTCACGAGACGGGGGTCCATCGCACTGTCGATCCACTGGGCGGATCGTGGTATGTCGAGGCACTCACCGATCAGATGCAGTCCGATGCAGAGGGAATGATTCGCGAGATCGACGGCATGGGTGGAGTCGTCGCTGGGATCCACAAGGGCTACTTCCGTCGGTGCATCGCCGAGGCAAGCTATCGCGTGGGCCAGGAGATGGAGGCGGGCGATCGGATTGTCGTCGGGGTGAACGCATATCCCGAAGGCAACGACGAACGCACGATGGAGATCCTGCAGATCCCACACACCGTCGAGAGCGTGCAATGTGATCGGCTCGCGGCGTTCCGCAAGCAACGAGATTCAGATGCCGCACGTCGCTGCCTCGACGAGATTCGTCGCGTCGCGCGCGCGGACGAAAACACGATGCCTGCGCTTGTGGCGGCGGCGCATGGGCGCTGCACGCTCGGGGAGATGGTGAATGCGCTCGGCGATGTCTTCGGTCGGTACTCGGGCGGCCCCGAGTGGTGAGTGCGTCGCGGCGGTAGCAAGCGTTCTCCGGCGGAGCGCGGACGCGAGGGTTTCGTCGCACTGCGCTGCGCGGCGCGCGCGGACCCGCGCACGAATCATCCCTCTACACTCGTGCGATGGCGTCGTCTGCGAATCATCAGGCTCCAAAGGGAACGCGCGATTTCTATCCGCGCGAGATGGCCATTCGCCGTCACATCGAAGGCGCATGGCGTCACGCGTCAGTTGTGCATGGATTCGACGAGATTGACGGCCCGACTTTCGAGCATCTTTCGCTCTACACAGTGAAGAGCGGCGAAGGGATCGTCAACGAACTTTTCAGTTTTCGAAGGGCTGGCGGGGAGGATGACTACGCCCTTCGCCCCGAGTTCACGCCCACGCTTGCCCGCATGGTGGCGGCACGCGCCGGTGGGTTGCCGAATCCGGTCAAGTGGTTCGCGATTCCAACACACTTCCGCGCGGAACGCCCGCAGCGGGGGAGGCTGCGCGAATTCATCCAGTGGAACGTCGACATGATCGGCGTCGAAACCGCGCAGGCCGAAGTGGATGTGCTCTCGACTGCGGTTGTCGCGTTGGAGAGGTTGGGACTTTCTGCGACGGATGTGCGCGTGCGACTCAGCCACCGCGTCGTCGTCGCGACCGCGCTGCAGGCGCTTGGGGTCGATACCGCAACGTTGGGCGATGCATTCGCGCTGCTCGATCGGCGCGATCGACTCGAACCGAAGGAATTCGAGTCTCGGGCGGGCGCGATCGGGCTATCGAGTGCGGCGCTCAAACGTCTCGAGGAAATCGCGACGACGAAGTTGTCGATGGAAGCCGACGCGAACGCGATCGCACGCGCACTCGGATGCAGTGCCGACGAGGCGAACCCGTTGGCGGATCTCACGCGAAGCATCCGCGGGGCTGGTCTGGGGGAGTGGTGCGACATTGACTTTGGCATTGTGCGAGGGCTTGCGTACTACACGGGGTCGGTCTTCGAGATTCATGAAGCGAGCGGAGCGGAACGTGCGATCGCGGGCGGCGGTCGATATGACAAACTCATTGAAATGTTTGGCGGTCCGCCGATGCCTGCAGTCGGATTTGGGATGGGCGACGTTGTGCTCGGTCTTGTGCTGAAGGACCGCGGGAAACTTCCCGCTGACGAGGGCGAGTCGCTCTTGCCCCGACCCGACGCATTCCTTGTCTCGGCGGGAGCCGACGAGGCAGAGCGGTTGCTGCCGACCCTCGCTGCGAGACTGCGACACGCTGGGCTTCACGTGCGCCACACCTACAAGGCCACTCGAAATGTCGGGAAACTCCTCAGCGAGGCGCAGAAGTGCCGAGCCCGTTACGCGGTGATTCTGGGCAGCGAACTTGCAGAGGGCAAGGTGGCGCTGAAGGATTTGGATGCAAATGCGCAGTGCCTTGTCGCGGTCGATGATCTCATCGCGAGCATCGCGAGTGGTAGCAGCGGCCGTTCGCGCTGATGCCTTCGCGCCGCACCTTAACGCCAGAGGGCACCAAAGACCAGGACGACCCAGGCCGCGAGTGCGAGCGGCAACTTCGCAATCGTGCCGATGAGGCGACCACTTGCAGCGCCGGCAGCTGGCGCGAGCGATGACTTGAGCGACCGCCCTCCACCCGCAATTTCTCCCAGGATCGCGCAGAGTGCAGCCCCGAGCATCGCGCCGCAGATCGTCCCGATGACAGGAATCGGGATCAAGATCGTTCCGCCAATCGTCCCAGCGATTCCACCCACGAGCGCTCCAATCATTCCCCACTTCGATGCGCCGCCGGCTTTCGCGCCAGCTGCACCCGCGATGAACTCGACTGCCTCTGCGCCAATGGCGATGAGAACTGCAACGCCAATTGTGGTCCACGCAATCCAACCGCCGGGTTGTTCAAGCCACCACGTCGCGCTCATCTCCTGCGCGATGGCAAGCACGATCATGAACCAGATGCCTGGGAGGCCAATGATGATCGAGCAGCCGCAGACGCCAGCGAGCAGGGCGAAGAGCGAGGCTGTCGAGTAAAACATCCACACGGTCGCTGCAGCCTATCGCTACCCAGTGGTGTCGAGCGCGAGCAGTCTGCAGTCGGGTTTCGCTGTGATGCCCATACGCCTTGCCGTTGTGTGCTCCCAGCGAATGTCTATGAGTTCGACCGTTGAGTTGGTCGCATCTGCCGCGGATTGCCAGAATCCACGTGCAACTGGTGCGACGATGCCGCGACCTCGAGAGAGTTCGCACGGGGCATTCAGTTGCAGGTAGTGCCAACGATGATCCGCGATCGCGTCCAGCGAAACCCCTTCCGCTGGAATCGTCTGGTCGAGTCGCGATCCACAGCGAAATGCCCGCAGAAGCCGGGCGTCGCTGTCGTCGCACCGTTTGACCCGCGCGAGAAACCAGTCGAAGTGGGGGATCCCGTTGGTTTCCGTGTGCAGAACGAGTGCCATCGGGCGCCACGCACTCTCGGATTCCTGCCGTGCTCGTCCATCCATTCAGATCACCGTACAATCATTTTCAATGGACTGCATACACACACTGCGAAGGATCGCACTCCCCACGTCACTCGCCGGAATCTTGGTCGCGCTCGCACTGACAGCATGCCAGGGCGCACGTTCGACCGAAGACTCGATCAAGCTTGGTGACCATTACCTTGAATTCGGCGAGTGGCAGCATGCTGCTGACGCATTTCAACCCGTCGTGAAAAACTCTCCGGGCAACTGGAAGGCGGAGTATGGATACGGCGTCGCGATGGCGCAACTTGGAGACCTCGTCACTGCGCGTCGATCCCTTGAGACCGCCAACGACCACTCACCAGGGAACCTCACCATCATCACAGCACTTGCCGACGTCATGTATCGGCAGGGCGACAACAGCCAACTCTTCCAACTCCTTCGGGGCGCGGGTGCATCGCTTGGTCGATACGAACCATACATCGTGCTCGGCGTGTACGCGATCAAACTCAACGACAAGGACAGTGCGGTTCAGGCACTCCAGTCGGCGATCGAAGTTGACAGTGGAGTCATCAGACCCCGATCAACCGAGGCGTACTACCAACTCGCGATGCTGCAGTTGGAACTGGGCAATGTTTCAGAGGCAGTGCGTCGTCTGCGCCAGGCGTACGGTGTGTCCGCGAACGATCCTCGAGTGAACCAAGCACTTCAGCGACAGGGAATCGCACTCGACGCAACGACTGCGCTTCCCCCCGGGGTCTGAGCCGATGCCGGGTGGTTCGCGAGCGCGGAGAGCGGCGCCGACCCACGGCGTGACTGCTGCGAAATCGCACAAGTCCGCTCTAGATCTTTCCGCGTGGACGGCGCTCCTTGCGATGCTGAGCGATCCTGCGCGGCTTCGCGTGCTCCGCGCGCTGGAAGCTCATGAGTTGGCGGTCGGAGAAGTTGCGAAGGCGCTTCAATTGCCGCAGTCGACGGTGAGTCGACACATCAAGCCGCTCTTCGACGCGAAAATCGTGGCGCGGCGCGTTGAAGGGACGACGAGCCTTTACAAGCTGGATTCGGCAGCGATTTCGAGCGAGGTTGCGACGCTCTGGTCGATGACGCGTTCGCGTCTCGAAGGAAGCGCGCAAGCCGCAGATGACGATGCGAGACTGGCGACGGTTCTGGCCGCCCGTCGTGTGGGAACGAATGGATTCTTCGGGCGGATCGGCGGAGAATGGGATGCGATCCGACGATCGCTCTTCGGCGACACAGCCGCTGCTGAGGGCGTGCTGGGACTCCTTGATCCGAATTGGGTCGTCGCAGATATTGGTTCAGGTACGGGAGAAGTCTCGCACCTGATCGCTCCATTCGTGGCTCGTGTGGTCGCAATCGACCGAGAACCGGCGATGGTCGAAGCGGGCAAGCGCAGGCTTGCAGGCGTGAAGAATGTCGAGTTTCGCAGAGGCGATGTATTGGGGCTTCCTGCGCGGCGTGGCGAGTTCGACGCGGCCGTCGCGATGCTCGTGTTTCATCATCTCGAAGATCCAGCTGCAGCCGCCGTTGAGATTGCGCGAGTGCTCAAGGTTGGAGGACGGCTGCTTGTCGTCGACATGGTCGAGCATGATCGAAGCGAGTACCGCACAACGATGAGCCATATGCACTTGGGATTTTCACAGCGGGATGCGCGGCAGTGGGCGCGCGCGAGCGGGATGAGATTGGATCGGTGGCATCGGATTGCGCCGCAGGTTGATGTGCGCGGGCCGGGGCTGTTTAGCGCGCTGCTGACGAGGTTGTAAGGCGCCGCTGCCGAGTTCGGAGCGAACCACGGAGCGAACCACGGAACGAACCACGGAGCGAACTACGGCGCGAAGCGCGGAGCGAACCACGGAGCGAACCACGGAACGAACCACGGAACGAACCACGGAACGAACCACGGAGCGAACCACGGAACGGCGAAGCCCGCGAAAGGACCTCCCGGCGCTCAAACATGCTCGCCGGCGGCGCGGACGCTTGCCGGCTCCGCAACTCGCGCGGGAGGTCTTTCGACGGGCTACACGGTTTGCGAGGTTCGGCTTCGTCGCTCAGAGCCCGCCGCGCAACTCGCTCTGTGCTTCAGAGCAGCGTTCATGAAGGGTCGCGAAGAAAATTTACTTCGCGGGCACCGCGGGTGCGGTCGCGGGCTTCTTCGCCGCTTCTGCTGCGTCAAGCTTGGCAAAGATCGCCGTTGGATCTTGGCGGGCCTTGTCACCACATCCGGCGCAGCAGAGTCGCACAAGCCGCTCGCCGATCACGATGTCGGCAGGTTCCTCGGGGAGTTCCTCTCCGGAAATCGGGCAGGTGACGAGCGCATATGTCTTCTTCTGTGATGCGATCACAGCAGCGTTGATCTCTACGAGATATTTTGCTGGATCCTTCTTGAGTTTCTTCATGCACCCAGCGCAGCAGAGTCGCCCGAGATCATTCAGACCCACACCTTCCTTGATCTTGTCGGCATCGGGCTGACCCGCCGCTGGAAGTTCATCTTCGGTCATGACGGCGCAGTGCGTCAACGGATACCGAGCCTTCTGCTGAGCGATGATTGCCGCATCGATCGTGGGT